>NZ_JAJENU010000503.1:0-16469 GCF_035615495.1 Lyngbya sp. CCY1209
TCTCCCCCCTTTCAAAGGGGGGCCGGGGGGGATTCTTTATTCTCCCCCCTTTCAAAGGGGGGCCGGGGGGGATTCTTCATTCTCCCCCCTTACAAAGGGGGGCTGGGGGGGATGGGGGCTGGGGGGGATTTTCAACCCTTAATCATACCATAAACCTCATTCAACTTCGCCTCCACAGCCGGCGGACGGGACGTAAACCGGATGTAAAACTTTCCCTGATCCGCCTTTTTTTCCAAAACTTTTGCATAAATATCTTCGCCAATTTCAGAATCCGAAGACTTGAGATTAATTTTGATATTCGTCAACACGATAGGCTGGGAATCCGTCCCCTCCTCTGCCCCGATTAACGCGCCGCGATCGGAGAGTTTCAACAGCCGCCCGGAAAATAGGTTTTCCCCGACGTGCTTCCCTTCTAAAACCGTGTATTGCAAAGAAATCGGCTGGGATAGCGGATAAAAAATCTCCGCCTCTTTGGGCATAAATAAATTGTACTTTCCGCCGATGCCGGCGACTTCGTAGATGGCGATCGGATGTTTCACACCCTTGGGCTGCACCAACTTTTTACTCTCGATTTCGATCAGATTCTCCCCCGCATCTTGTAACGTTTCTTCCGAAATGATAATTTGTCCCCCCGTCGTATAGGATTCGATCCGGTAAGTGAGATTCACTTGACTGCCGACGACGCCGTATTTCGTGCGTTTTTCCGAACCCAAATTGCCGACGACCACTTCCCCGGTATTAATGCCGATGCCCATTTCCAGCGGCGACAATTCCCAGGCTTGCATCTGTTCGTTGACTTTCACCATCGCCAACTGCATCGCCACCGCACAGGCGATCGCCCGTTCCGCATCATCTTCCCGCAAAGTGGGGGCTCCAAATAAGACCAAAATCCCGTCCCCCATGAACTCGTCAATCGTGCCTTGATAGCTGGTAATCACATCCGCCATATAGGACAAATAAAAGTTAAGAACCTGCACCACTTCTTCAGGGGGGAGGCGCTCAGAAAGAGCCGTAAAACCCCGCAAATCCGAGGTCAAAATCGTGATTCTGCGCCGTTCCCCGCCCATTTTCAAGCCCTCCGGGTGTTCGAGGAGGGTAGCGACAATTTCATTGCTGAGGTAGCGGCCGAACGTCCTGCGAATGTCCGAAGCAGTGCGGGCGACGTAGGCGGTAATGGCGACCACCGAACCCGTCAGCGCGAGGGCGGGTGGGACGACGGGCAGCCACCATCCGCCCACGAAAGCGGCGAAGGTAAATCCCATCAAAATACCGCCGGCGAGGAGGGAAATCATCAATCGTTTGAATAGAAATTTTCGGACTTTTGTGGCATCCCGGAGTCTCCAGGTGAGGGCGGCACCGATACCAGACCACAGGAAAATCCACAGCCATTCGATCGCTTCCGGCGCGGTTTTGATGAGGGGGCGGTCGTCGAGGGCGGCGGCGATAATTTGGCTGACAATATTGGCGTGAATTTCGACACCCGTCATCCGCTGTTTGGGCGAGAGGGTGTAGGGGGTAGAAAAGAGATCTTTCATGCTTTCCCCCACCGAACCGATGAGGATAATGCGATCGCGCCCCCAGTCGGAAGACACCCGCTCTTCAAAAATATCTCGCATGGAAACGATCTCGAAATGTTCCCTCGGCCCCCGATAGTTGAGCAGCACTTGATAGCCGCGATCGTCGGCCCGGATGTAACCCCCATCATTCTCTTCAAAGGGGGTAAAAATCACCTGTCCAAATTTCCACCAATTGTCCGTCCCCTCCACAACTTCAACCTGAAAATCCGGTTCCTCCGCCAGATATTTGAAGGCGAGATGGACGGCAAAACTGTAGACGGTTTCTTCTCCGTTATCCCCCTGAAAATACAGCAGTGCCCGCCGCAGGGTATTGTCCGGATCGACGATCAGATCGTTGGCGCCCACCTGCCCTTTTTCTTTCAGGACGGGGGGCGGCGCGACCTTCTCGAAGGATTCGTCCCCGATCGCCTTTTCGATGCCGATCAAATTGTCGGTATTTTCAAAAATTCTCACCAGTTGGGCGTGTCCGGGCTCAAAGGGCAAATCGCGATAAATATCCAATCCGATCGCCCGGGGTTTCATGGCGATCAGCCGTCGCAGCAACTCGAAATAAACGCCGTCCGGGACGTAACCCTGTTGGATAAATTTGAGGTCTTCTTCGTCGATGCCCACGATCGCGATCCGGTCATCCCGAGGCTGAGGCGGACGCCAGCGCATATATTGGTTGTAAACCGACCACTCCAGGGGTTGCAAAATCCCCGTCAGCCGCAATAAAATCACCGCGATCGCGATCGAAGGCGTGGTGATGACCACGCCCCGCCAATTCCACAGTCGTTGTTTGAAAACCGTCCACATCAGTTAGGATTCGTTATCTTCCGAACTCACGGTTTCCCGAGTTTCAGTTCCACAGCAGGGAGCCATCGGTTCGGAGGCGATGTCTGTCAACTCCACAGATTCCATCAGTTGTTCCCACACTTCCGGATTGGTTTCCCGCAGTTCTAACGCGATCGCCACCGTTTCGGGCCAGATCTGCTTTTCGGCGTACAACTGGGCCCTTTCGAGGGGATCGGTTTCCGCTTCAATTTGGGTTTGGCGTTCGGAGTCGAGTTCCACCCGTTCGATGGCCCCCTGCACCGACTCGTCCGAGGCCCGCTGATTGGGGTCGCACAGCATGGAAAACTGCCAGATGTAGGTTTGGCCCACCTCCAGGGAGACGGTTTCGGGAAGTTCGATTCGCACGATGCCGCCGTCACCGGGAATGGCGAAGGTGTCCACATAGACATCGCCTCCTCGGCTGTCAACCACCGTAAATTCCGCCGTTTTTGCCTCGGTTTTCGGGACGTACAGGAAAAATGTCGGATTGGGGGAGGCGGTCTTTAAGGCATCATATCCGACCGGTAACAGGGCCGTGAGGCGAGATGCACTCTCGCTGCAAGTCGTTTTGGCCGTCCGGAAATCGTCCGACTCTCCCCGGGTGCCGCCGCCGGCCGTCGATTCGGGACTGCCACGATTCGGGCCAGGGGGAAATTCCAGCGCCAATTCCATCGCCGGAACGGACGGACGGGACAATGGCGGGGGTGCCGCGACCGTGGCGAGGGGGGCCGCGATCGCACTGAGAACGCCCAGCCAACATAAAAATTTGACCTTCATCAACGGGATACCTCCATAATGGGTCGAGTCGATCGACTGAGCTCGATCCGATCTTTGCCAACTCAACTCATAACACCTAGTTTAATCTTCTACCGTAAGTTCCGGGAACCGCACCCTATGGACGTTGACTGATGCGATCGCGATCGCGTTCCCGAGATTCCGGGTTTCCAACGGGAAAGTGGACTGACAAAATTCAATCCCAAATTTCTGCCAAACTGACGACAAAACCGGGCAGCACATTTTCCCCGGATAAATGGGTAGGAGAATTTAAAACTTCAACGTCTCGTGTGGGACGATAAATCTCCACCGTCCGGGTTTTCGGATCGAGCAACCAACCCAGACGCAACCCGTTCTCCAAATACTCCCGCATTTTCTCTCGGGTGTCCTGAATTGCATCCGTTTCCGAAACTAATTCAACGGCAAAATCGGGACAGAGGGGTAACAATTTTTTGCGGGTTTTCGGGGGCAATTCATTCCATCTTTCCATTGTAATCCAACTGACATCCGGGGAGCGAGTCGCCCCGTTGGGCAAGCGAAATCCGGTGGAAGAATCGAACCCTTTTCCCAACCGATTTTGACGGTTCCAAATCCCCAACTCGATATAAAGTTCAAAGTTTCTGGAACCCGTTTCTCCCCCCGTCGGCGGCATGATAATCAATTCCCCCTCAGCCGTCAATTCTAACCTCAAATCTTGATTGATGTCCGCCAATTCTTCAAACTGGTCTGGACTAAGTTTCCATGTTTTGGGTAAATTCAGCGTTACGGCCATCGAATCATCCTCTCTGCGAACTATTGGGTTTAATTTAATCCCAAATTTCTGCCAAACTTACGACCAAATCCGGCAACACATCTTCCCCGGATAAATGGGTAGGAGAATTTAAAACTTCAACGTCTCGTGTGGGACGATAAATCTCCACTGTCCGGCTTTTCGGATCGATCAACCAACCCAGACGCAACCCGTTCTCTAAATACTCCCGCATTTTCTCTCTAGTCTCCTGAATTGTATCCGTTTCCGAAACCAATTCGACGGCAAAATCGGGGCAGAGGGGCAACAATTTTTTGCGGGTTTTCGGGGGCAGTTCGTTCCATCTTGCGATCGTAATCCAACTGACATCCGGGGAGCGAGTCGCCCCATTTGGCAAGCGAAATCCGGTGGAAGAATCGAAGGCTTTCCCCAAATAATTTTGGCGATTCCACCACCAAATTTGCCCGTTCAATTCAAAATTTTGATAACCCGTTTCTCCCCCCGTCGGTGGCATGATAATCAATTCCCCCTCAGCCGTCAATTCCAACCTCAAATCTTGATTGATTTGCGCCAATTCTTCAAACTGATCCGGACTGATTTTCCATGTTTTGGGTAAATTCAGCGTTACGGCCATCGAATCATCCTCTCTGCGAACTATCCGGGCAGGTATGGCATCCGAAATAATTGAGCAACTTCTCGCCCCCAAACCCCCAATTCTGGGGGCTTAGAGATTGAGTCACTTCTCGCCCCCAAACCCCCAATTCTGGGGGCTTAGAGTTCGTCAAGTTTGACCGAATTATTTCACATTGCACTATTTGAACTAATTATAGCGAATTCCGGCGGTTTCGAGCCGCGCGATCGCCTGTCGAATCCGGTCGTCTTCCGTTGTCAACGCAATTCTAAAAAAACCCTCTCCCGCCGCGCCGTAGCCGTTTCCCGGGGGGACGACGACACCGCATTTGTCCAGCAGCAACGTCGCAAATTCTTGGGAAGTGTAGGGGGGCGGGACGGGAACCCAAACGTACAGTGTCGCCTTCGGCGGTTCAATCGTCCAGCCCAGCGATCGCAGCCCAGAAACCACCAGATCCCGCCGCTTTTGATAGACTTCATTCGCCGCCCGCCGCTCTGATTCCGGCATCGAAAAAGCCGCGATCGCCGCCCGCTGAATGGCTTTAAATACCCCGGAATCCACGTTTGTTTTCACCTGAGATAACCCGCGAATGCCCATTTCATTTCCCGCCACAAATCCGATCCGCCACCCCGTCATATTGTAGGATTTGGACAGGCTGTGGAACTCGATCGCGATATCTTTCGCCCCCGGAACCTGCAACACGCTCGGCGCCCGATAGCCGTCGTAGGACACCTCCGAATAGGCGTTGTCGTGACAGAGCAAAATGTCGAAGGCTCGACAAAATTCGACCATTTTGGTAAAATCTTCTAAACTGGCGATCGCGCCCGTCGGATTGTTGGGGTAGTTCACCCACAGCAGCTTCGCCCGCCGAGCCACTGGTTCCGGAATCCGTTCCCAATCCGGCAAAAATCCATTTTCTGCCCTCAACGGAATCGGATAGGGTTCGCCCCCGGCAAATAGCGTGGACGTGCGATACACCGGATAGCCCGGATCGGAAATCAAAACGATATCCCCGGGTTCGACAAATGCCAAAGCCGTGTTGTGGATGGCTTCCTTGGAACCGATGGACGAAACCACCTCGGTGTCCGGATTCAACCCCGAAACGCCGAACCGCCCTTCCATCCAGGCGATCGCGGCTTGCCGAAATTCCGGCAGTCCCCGGTAGGGCGGGTAATTGTGGTTGGACGGATCGGCGATCGCCTCGTGCATCGCCTGCAGGATGCGATCGGGCGTCGGTTGGTCCGGATCGCCGACCCCGATGTTGATAATATCCGCCCCTTTGGCGATCAATTCCAGGCGTTTCCGGTCAATTTCGGCAAAAAGGTAAGGGGGGATTTTTTCCAGACGTTTGGCAAACTGCATTCTCAGTTACAGAACTTGATTGGGCGTGGGCTTGAAGATTATATCAAAACACCAGGTAGCGTTGAGTGAATTGCGTTCAGAACTTAATCAAAAACTCCGGGATTTTCGTAGATCGCCCAATCAAAAAGTCTCGTGAAAAGATATCTCAAAAAATTGCAGTCAATAAATCGTCGCGTTTTGGATTCAATTCCAACCCAATTTTGCCACAGTTAACCTGTCGCCCGCATCAACTTGCCCGTCCAGTTATGAACTGGGAATCAGTCGAATCCGTCCGGCATCCATTTCGTCCATCAACAATTCTAACGCTTCGTAATCCACATCTGAAATGTAACCCAGCCGAGCCAATTCAGAATTGATTCCGTTTTCAATTTCGGGCGTGAGGCATCTAAAGTAAAGGGCTTTGGATACCAATTGTCGGATCGCATTGGTCGCTGCCATGAGTAGTCAAGGAACTCAACTTATGTTAATTCTCCACTGAATGCCAGTTCTGACTGGTGATCTCAAATACAAATTTCAAGTGATCTCGATCGCATTTTTGCCCTCATCGGAGGCATCCGATCTCAAACCGAACAAACCCAACCCGTCCCCCCATTATGGGAGGCGGGGGGATGAGGAGCCACCTCAATTGACCAGCCTACAAGAGAATTTTTTCTGTATTTTCTTATACAAATAAAATTATCTCATCCCGAGGACAACTCGACTCGGTAAGTTAATAAAAATTTAACCTTCTCTTCGGTCGCGAGATCTGGAATGGGGGTGCGGGGATTGTGGGGGCACAAGGCTGGCCCCCCAAGCCCGAGATTTAATAACAATCGGCAGTGAGCTTTGGGCAATCGGCAAAGCTTAAGAGTCCATGATTGGGAGGTTTTGGGATTTTCAAATATTCCGGGCGTCCACGGCCTCTTCACCCCCCGACTTCCCCGGTTCTCACAGCCTTTTTAAAAAGCCCAAAAAATCGACAAAAAAGGCGATCATAATGATCGTCGGTCGGGTCGGATCAAGTCCCGAATTTCCGGCCCGTTTTGGCGGGCGATCGCGACCGAAAAAATCGAGCGATCGATTCCATTTTCTCTTCCCAACCCGACCGCGATCGCCCCATTCCGATATACCCGAGCCGTAAATGTGCTAAATTCAGAGACAGACTCGGTGGGGTGCGGTATCCCATCAAATGCAGCCTGGGACGGTAGATTCCCGGTGCGATTTCGTGAGCATCCCCGACGACCGAGAACAGAAGATTGAGCCGATTTTGCAGGTCAAGTCAGCCGACATGACGGAATTATTGGAGGAAAGATCGAACGTGGCAGTCGCAATTGAAACGTTAATCACGCCCGACATCAACCAACCCGCCCGCTATTTGGGCAACGAATTGGGTGCCCAACACAAACCCTGGGAATCCGCCCGCGTCCGCTGGGCGCTCACCTACCCCGAAATTTACGAAGTGGGGGCATCCAATTTGGGACATTTCATTCTTTACAATATCATCAACGCCGGGCCCCGACAGCTCTGCGATCGCGCCTACCTCCCCGCCCCCGACCTGAGCGAAAAGCTGCGGTCCACCGGCATCCCCCTGTTCGCCGTCGAATCCCGCCGCCCCCTGACCGAATTCGACATCCTCGGCTTCAGCCTCAGCTACGAACTCGGGGCCACCAATATTTTAGAAATGCTGGATTTGGCGGGAATTCCCCTCACCTGGCGCGATCGCCAACCAGCCGAGAACAAATGGCCCCTGATCTTCGCCGGCGGCCAAACCGCCACCTCCAACCCCGAACCCTACGCCGACTTTTTCGACTTCATCGCCCTCGGGGACGGCGAAGAACTGCTCCCCGAAATCGGGTTAATTCTCGAAGAGGGGAAAGTCGCCGGATTGAGTCGGGAAGAATTGCTCTTAGATTTAGCCCAAATTCCCGGCGTCTACGTCCCCCGATTTTACAACATGGCCCCGGACGGGTCCGTGCACCCCAACCGCCCCGACGTCCCCAAAACCATCCTGCGGCGCGTCGCCACCCCCATGCCAGCCTATTCCATCGGGGTCGTCCCCTACGTCCAGACGGTCCACGATCGCCTCACCGTGGAAGTCAGGCGGGGCTGCACCCGGGGCTGCCGCTTCTGTCAGCCGGGGATGCTGACCCGGCCAGCCCGGGACGTGGAACCGGAGGCGATCGTGGAAACCATCGAAAGGGGAATGAAAGAAACCGGATACAACGAATTTTCCCTGCTGTCCCTGAGTTGTTCCGACTACCTGGCCCTGCCGGCGGTGGGGATGGAAATCAAAAATCGCCTGCGGGAGAGCAACATCACCCTGTCCCTCCCCAGCCAGCGGGTCGATCGCTTCGACGAAAATATCGCCAACATCATCGGCGGCATCCGCACCAGCAGCCTCACCTTCGCCCCGGAAGCCGGAACCCAGCGGATGCGGGACGTGGTCAATAAAGGCCTCACCAACGAAGAACTGCTGCGGGGGGTGAAAACCGCCTTCGAGCAAGGTTGGGATAAGGTGAAACTCTATTTCATGATCGGACTGCCGGGGGAAACCGACGCAGACGTCATCGGCATCGCGGAAACCGTGCGGTGGCTGCAGCGGCAATGTCAGGCGTCGGGACGCAAACGCCTGAACGTGAATTTGACCATCTCCAACTTCACCCCCAAACCCCACACCCCCTTTCAGTGGCACTCCGTCTCGACGACGGAATTTGAGCGAAAACAGGAGTTGCTGCGGGGCGAATTTCGGCGGATGAAGGGCGTGAAAGTCAATTTCACCGATTTCCGAATTTCCGCAATGGAGGATTTTGTCGGCCGGGGCGATCGCCGTCTGGGGCCGGTGGTGCGCCGCGCCTGGGAATTGGGCGCCGGCATGGACGCCTGGTGGGAGAGTCTGGATCGGGCCTTCGGTGCTTGGGCGCAGGCGATCGAGGAGTCCGGGTTGAGTTGGAAATATCGCCAGGTGGAAGCCGGGGAATGGAACGTGATGGACCGTCCCGCAGAGGGGGAAGCAGCCACCCAGGCGCTTCTAGACCAACCCCTGCCCTGGGATCACATCAACACCGGCATCGATAAAAATTGGCTCAAAGAGGACTTGCAGAAGGCTTTGGAAGCCGCGACGGTTCCCGACTGTTCCTTCGATGCCTGTTCCCACTGCGGGGTGTGCGGGCCGGATCTGGGCCACAATATCGCGATCGCGCCCCTCCCCATCCCCGAATTTGCCGGCCACTTCACCCCCCCCTCCCACCGGGTGCAGCGGCTGCGGGTGTGGTTCGGCAAGCTGGGGGAACTGGCGTTATTGGGACACCTGGATTTGATGAAAGCCTTCGATCGCGCCGTCCGCCGTGCGGATTTGCCCATTTCCTTTACCGGGGGATACCACCCCAAACCCCGCATTTCCCCCGCCAACGCCCTGCCCTTGGGAACCACCAGCAGCGGGGAAATCGCCGATTTCGACATGGCCGAGGCGATCGATATCGACATCTTTCGGCAAAAATTGGCCGCCTGCCTGCCGGAAGAGTTGCCCATCTACCGGGTGGAGGCGGTGGACGTGAAGTCCCCCTCGGTGTCCCAAGTGTTGGACCGGGCCGAGTATGTCATCGGCGCGGCGGTCAACGGCGGTCCGGCGACCCGCGAGGACTGGGAAACCTGGGTGCGGCAGGTGTTGGAGCAAACCGAAATCCTCTGGGAGAAAACGACCAAATCCGGCAAGATTCGCACGATCAACCTGCGGGAACAGTTGTTGACGTTGGAAGTCATTTCGGCGGACACCGCAGGCGGGGCGACGCTGCGTTATGTGGGGACCTGCCGCAACGACGGGACGCAACTGCGGCCGGAACAGGCGATCGATATGATCGAACGGGCCGGCGATCGCGAATTGCAACTGAGTTCGATCCACCGACAAAACCTGTGGCTGGGGGAATAATGGATAATTGATCATGGATAATTGATAATTATCGATTCATGGGGCCCGAGTCAATTCGGGTGTAGGGTGTAGGGTGTAGGGGTTTCTCCCTCTGCCTCCTGAGCTCCCTGAGCTCAGGGAGCCCCTCCGCCTCCTGAGCCCCTCCGCCCTAAATTGCCGATCGCAGTTTGTCTTTGCGGGGATGTTATTATAGAATTTAACATCAAAGCAACTTGAGCTTGAGCGTCCTCAGCTAAAGTTGCTCGGGCGTTGCCGACAGTCACTTGACTGGCACCGACAAGCCCGGCCGGGGAAATGTTGCAGAGCAAAGATAACCGTCCGACTCAGATCGTCGTAATGCCCTGCTTGACCCTGGGGGTCTCGGCGATAGTGAAGCAGTTCCCGTGACTGAACTCGTGAGGGTCTTTCATTGACCGGAGGTCGAGGTTCGGAACACCCAAAAACCCGGGCGGGGTGAATTGCGGGATTGACTGGAAATCGGCGTTTTCTTGAGAGAATTTTGATTCTCGCCTCATGTCTGCAGTGGAGTCCATTGCGGACATCAAACAAATGGCCTGCAGAGGCGTTCTGACCGGAGACGGAGCGGTTTGTCCGAGCCGTCGAGGCGTGAGCCGGTGAAGCAGGACTTTCCAACCCCATCGAACCCGGGCTCGAAGGGTTGTCAAGGGTGGCGGGTCGATTTTGGAATCCCAACTTCGGGAACTTTAAATTGTGCCTGGGAATGCAATTGGCTTGTTCCGAATTGATTTTTGTCCGGCTCCAACTTCCAGAAAAATTTGGAATTTTCCCGATTTTAGATGGGGAAACGATCGGGTTCTCAGCAAGTCGAACCGGCAGTTGAGGCTTTGAACCGACGTGAGAGCCACCGCTGCGTGCACCCGTTCGATTTCTAACCGGATTGGTGCAAAAAATCCCAGAGGCGACGGGCTTTCGGCGGATCAACGCGATCGCCAGATCGTCCGGGTCGGGGAAATTCGCCGACCGCCCGCAGTTCGACAGCCGTCTGTGCCAGCACGATTCATTTTCTCGCCGGACATCAAATTCTTTCCCAATGGAAATGTTTGTGGTGATCGGCAGATGGGATAGTCGAATTTTAGCGATCGTCAAATCATTCAGAATCGAAAACACGGATTCAAACAACGGCAGGAGATCGCAAAATTCGCAAATTCTCGGTTCGGGTTTTCACGACAACTTGAACGCGGTGTTGGAACGGGTCATCTTGTTGATACGGTCTGACCGATTGAGTCGGCAAATCCCAAGCCGTCCTCCACGGCTCGGACATCAAAATTATGGCAACAATAGAAATTTTGGAATCCGGTGCCAGAGCGGGCGATATTGTCCGAAGGAAACTGACGTCAAAGTTGGGTGGAATGGGAGCCGAAACTCGGTTTCCGGACGCCCGATTCAGAAGTTGGCGATGGTGGTAAAAGCGGGAAAGCAAACCGTCCGTACTGGGAAAACCGGATCGTCCCGAGTTGCGGTCAACCTGTTTTCTAAAATTCAGACCGAATTCCGGACGCCAGCAAACCGACGATCGATTCTAGTCAACATCAGAGGTACACGCAGCGTAGCTGCCTCAAGTGTTGCAAAGTTTTGAGGAAATTCAATGTCAAAGCAAATCATTATTGCCGAGCAGCATCGGATCGCTGCCGTTTTTTCAGAAGATCAAATTCAAGAACTGGTTGTCGCGACCGGAAATCACCAGGTCAGCGATATTTATCTGGGAATCGTCGAAAACGTCCTTCCGGGGATCGACGCGGCCTTCGTCAACATCGGCGACCCGGAACGGAACGGATTCATCCATGTTTCCGACCTCGGCCCCCTGCGGTTGAAGCGGTCTTCCGGTTCCATCACCGAACTGCTGATGCCGCAGCAAAAAGTGCTCGTCCAGATCATGAAAGAACCCACGGGCACCAAAGGGCCGCGGCTGACCGGAAACATCACCCTCCCCGGGCGCTACCTGGTGTTGATGCCCTACGGCCGGGGGGTGAACCTCTCCCGCCGCATCCGCTCCGAAAGTGAGCGCAACCGCCTCCGGGCCCTGGCGATTTTGATCAAACCGTCGGGGATGGGCCTGTTGGTCCGCACGGAAGCGGAGGGGATGGCGGAAGACGCCATTTTGGAAGACCTGGAAACCCTGCAGAAACAGTGGGAGGAAATCCAGCAGGAGGCCAATTCCACCCGGCCCCCGGCTCTGCTCAACCGCGACAACGACTTCATCCAGCGGGTGCTGCGGGATATGTACAGCACCGAAGTCAACCGCATCGTCGTGGACTCCGGGGATGGCGTGAAGCGGGTCAAACAGCACCTGATCAACTGGAGCGTCGGGAACAACCGCCAGGGGATTTTGATCGACCACCACCGGGAGCGCATCCCGATTTTGGAGTATTTCCGGGTGAATGCGGCGGTCCGGGAGGCCCTGCGGCCGAGGGTGGATCTGCCCTCGGGGGGGTACATTATCATCGAACCGACGGAAGCGTTGACCGTGATCGACGTCAACTCCGGTTCGTTTACGCGATCGGCCACCTCCCGGGAAACGGTGCTGTGGACGAACTGTGAAGCCGCCACGGAAATCGCCCGTCAACTGCGGCTACGGAATATTGCCGGGGTGATCATCGTCGATTTTATCGACATGGACTCCCGCCGCGACCAACTGCAGGTTCTCGAACATTTTAATAAGGTGCTCAAGGCGGACAAGGCGCGGCCCCAGATCGCCCAACTGTCGGAGTTGGGGTTGGTGGAGTTGACCCGGAAACGCCAAGGTCAAAATATTTACGAACTCTTCGGCCGCAACTGTCCCACCTGTAGCGGGTTGGGGCACCTGGTCCAACTGCCGGGAGAGTCGGAAGCGGAGGCGGGAGAGGTGCCGGAACGGGTGGTGATCGGCCCCAAAACGGTCGTGCCTTCGCCTTCTCCCTCCCTCGACGGGGGCGCCCGCATTGCCCCGCCCCAGGACAGCCGCATCCCGAAACCGGCGGAACCGGCTTACCGGGAGGAAAGCGAGGGGGCGACCGCCGAGATGGAGTCGGGCGGGACGTTTCCGGAATTGGAATTGCTCAACCATCCCAGCTATCAGGATATCGGGGGTGGTAGCAACATCCGCCGCCGACGCCGTCGCCGGATCGGGGATATGGAACCGCTGGTCCGGGATGAGGAGTCTCCCCGGGCAAGTCTGCGGGTGAACTCGGGCGGCGGATACAACGAGACGCGATCGGAGGCGGGGACTTCCGAAACCGGGCCGAGCCGTCCCGGTTTGGCCGAACGGGTGCGATCGCCCAAGTCGGAAACGATGAAGCCGGTGCCGGAACCCCAAGAAGTGGTGGCGGTGGAGATGACCGGAGACGAGCAGGATGTGTATGCTCTGATGGGAATTTCGCCGCTGCTGCTGTCGAATCAGCCGGTGAAGAGTGCCAGAAATGCGATCGTGACGGTTCGTATGCCGGGGGAAACGCCCAAACCGCTCTCGACCATTTTGGAAGAGGAGCAGGAAACGGTAGAAGAAGCGACCCCCGCCCCCGTCCCGGCCGCCGCGACTTCCGCCGCCGCGATCGCCGCACCGGAGGCTGAACCGGAACCGGAGGCCGAACCCGTCGAGGATCTCTCCCCGGATTTCGAGGATGAGGAAGACGCGGAGGAAATGGAAGAGTCCGAACTGTCCTCGAATGGGGACGATGAGGCCGATCTGGACGACTCGGAGGAAGACGCGGAGGACGAAGGGCGGACTCCTATCGTCCGGCGCCGTCGCCGTCGGTCTTCCGCCGTTTCGGAGTGATGGACACTCGGGCGTCAAATCTCCCCCCCACCGCCGATCCCCAGATTTTCGTCGCCGGGGTGGACGAGGTGGGGCGGGGGGCGTTATTCGGCCCGGTGGTGGCCGCCGCCGTCATCCTGTCGGATGGGGCGGCGGCGGAACTGGCCGCCGCAGGGGTGCGGGACAGCAAAAAATTGGGGGTCCGCGATCGCGATCGGCTGGCCGGCCTGATCCGGGCGAAGGCGGTGGACTGCAAAATCGGCTGGGCCCGAGCCCGGGAAATCGACCGCCTGAATATCCTGCAAGGAACCCTGCTGGCAATGCGGCGGTCGGTCCTCAAACTCGACCCGACCCCTCACCGCTGCCTGGTGGACGGCAACCGGCTCATCCCGGAACTCCGCATCCCCCAGGAGGCGATCGTGGGGGGAGACGGCTACCATACCGCGATCGCCGCGGCGAGTATCGTGGCGAAAGTGTGGCGGGATGCCCTCATCGTCCGCCTCGATCGCATCTACCCCCAATACGACCTGGCCCGAAATAAAGGCTACGGCACGAAACGGCACCGGGAAGCCCTGCAAACCTACGGTCCGAGCTTCCACCACCGGATGTCCTTTGCCCCCTGTCAGCTATCTTTGCCCCTCGGAATCTAGGGTGTAGGGTGTAGGGTGTAGGGTGTAGGGAATTAATCCCTTTTCACTTTTCACTTTTCACTTTTCACTTTTCACTTTCCCCAGGCTCGGCGCCATATTAAACTGTTTGTTCGCCGACGGGTTGGGTCTGTTCGGCGACTTGCGCCTCGGACTGTTCGGAGGCCCAGCGGCGGTAGTCGGAGAGGAGGTTGTGCATCAACCGCTGTTTGATCGTCATCAGGACGCTTTTGAGCAGGCCGTTACCCGTGGTTTCCAGGATGGGTTTGGGGGTGAATCCGATCGGGGGCGGGACTTCCACCAGTACCTCCAAATCGGCCTTCCCCCTCAGACGGGTCACGCCGTCGAGCGTGTAGGGGGCTAATCTCCCCGCCAGGTTCAGCGAAAAGCGCCGGTTGATGTATTCGACCCCGCGAATTTCGCACTCGAGCGATCGCAATCTCACCGTCCCGTTGGCGAGGGCCGATACTTTCATGTCCACCGTGGGCTGAATGGTCAGGCTCATGAACGACAGGGGGCGCATTTTCAGCCGAAAACAGTCCGCGTCCAACTGTTCGAGCCGGGACGAGTCGGCCAGGGCATTCACCAAGCGTCTGGGCTGGCGGAGGTAGTGCTGGATGGGAATTTTTTGGTCGGGTACGACAATTTCGACAGATTGAGACGCCGTGAATCGAGATAACATAAGAAACGAAAAAAATCAACAGTTCTTAAACTAGGTTAACAAAAATTAACCATTTCTCGTGCGATCGGGGGCGACCCCGGGCATTTTATTCCCTCTGACGGGTCAATCGGGTGGATAATTGTTCCATGATACTGGCCGCTCTCCTGAGAATCATGTAAAGAATTGCAACGGGAGGGGGCGGAGATGAACTCAATTCGACGTCACTCAATTTCCGATATGACAACTTCGATCGCCCACTTGGGACCGCCGGGAACCTACGCCGAGGCGGCAGCTCTGGTTTACGCCGACCATTTGACCCGGACGGCGGGGACTCAACCCCTGCTGTGCCCCTACCCGAGCATCACCCAAACGTTGCAGGCTGTGGCGCGGGGGGACGTGAATTTGGGGGTGGTCCCGGTGGAAAATTCCATCGAGGGCAGTGTGACAATGACCCTCGATACCCTGTGGCAGTTGGACGCGATCCGCATTCAGCAGGCCCTCGTGTTACCCATTTCCCACGCCTTTCTGTCTCGGGCTCAAAAATTGCCGGAAATTCGGACGGTGTATTCCCACCCCCAGGCGTTGGCGCAGTGTCAGGGTTGGCTGGACAAGTTTCTGCCGGACGCCCAGGCCATCGCGACCAATTCCACCACCGAGGCGCTCCAACACCTTCACGAACCCAGCGCCGGGGCGATCGCATCCCGGCGGGCCGCCGAACTGTACGAATTGCCGATTTTGGCCCACCCCATCAACGACTACCCGGACAACTGCACGCGGTTTTGGGTGGTGAGTTTGCAACCGCTGCACGGGGGAAATCACACCTCCCTGGCCTTCGGCGTCCCGGCGAACGTGCCGGGAGCCTTGGTGAAGCCGTTGCAGGTGTTCGCCAAGCGCGGCATCAATTTGAGCCGGATCGAATCCCGTCCCACGAAGCGATCGCTGGGGGATTATCTCTTTTTTATCGATATCGAGGCGGACACGGATGACGAGTCGGTGCGATCGGCTCTGGAGGAATTGAAAACCCACACCGAAACCCTCAAAATTTTCGGCAGTTATACCATTTTGGAGCGATAATATCCCGAAATAATGGGAAAAAAACTGTAGCGGGTCAATATCAAAATTTGATGGAGCCGGAGTTGGCGGAATGGATTATAGGTTCGGCGGCATTCCGAATTTGCCGGATTTGACGCACCCGGAAGAGTTGATGGCATTCGGCTCGAATGCGGTCAAGTTGGGTTTGATATTCGCGATCGCCATTTTGGCACTCTTAATCGCCCTGGCACTTTTAACCTGGTCGGGTCAGAAAATGGGAGTCCAACTGAAATCCTATTGGATTTGGGTACAACGGTTTCCCCATATAATTTTGATTATCGCAATTTTGACGGGGGGATTTTTTCTCTCCTCGACCCTGGCGAATCGATACCACCATTGGGAACAGCAAAAAATAGCCGAAATTGCCACCCAGGTGTCCGGGGAGCGACTCGAACAGGTGGCGCCGCGGGTTCGCTACCAGGTGGAAGAAACTTACGAGAGAAGGACGAGAGTTTGAAAGCCACGTCTTTTTAAAGCGTGGATGAAAAACGAACGGCGACTTCAGTCGC
>NZ_JAJENU010000504.1:0-1216 GCF_035615495.1 Lyngbya sp. CCY1209
GCCTCGTTGGAAGATGCGATCGCACTGGCACTTCCGCTGCTAGAATCGGCGCCGGGAGTGAAGGTTTCCTCGCTGCTGGTGCTGGTTTCTCCCTCTCCCGAGGTGGCGGTGGATTCGCTGCTGCTTCCCGCCCCCGTTTCGTCTACAAAGGAAATAGAACTGACGATGGCTCCGCTCCCAGATGACTGATTAATTGTCGGGGAATTTGAATCTTGAGACATGAGACAAATACCAACGCATTACTTTATACAAATATTTTGATAAAAGTTTTAACTTTTTTTTGGAAGGGAGATAAGAAAAGGGAAAAACCGGACAATTATTCAGTTAGAGAAGGAGCCAAAAATAGCCCAGTCATCCGAAAAGGAACTTGCCTGACTGTCTCCCGAAATGGCTAGAGCCGTAGCATTAGAGGACGCAAAACTCTCGGAAAAATTATCTTCGTTATAAACCGATGTATATGCATTAGCTGTAGTTGCAGTATAATCACCCACGGCTATCGCATTTGCTCCGGCAAGAGCTACATCAGTATAAGCCCATGCAAAAGAATCGGTCGTTGCATAAACCCCACCTTGGACTCGGTTGGGATTTGACAGTTCTTCGTTAAAGTCTATGTCGCAAATATCCAGAACTGAACTCGAAGTCAATTTACTCATGGTATAACTTGATGTAACCAACGACAAAAACAGAAATTAGACACTAACAAGCAGAGGAACTCGTCGGATAGAGGAGTCCCTCTTAGGTTTCACATAAAACGATGCACTCGTTCAGAAAAAACCGCTTTAGTCGCTCACGGAGATGGCAAACAAACTGGATTGTGAGGTATGGCCTTCGACAGTAAACGTCGAACCGGCAACCTTGGTATAGGTGTCCGAACCGTAAGCAACAGCACCGCCATCAATTTGAGCGGTATTGCCATCGATGTGTGTAAAAATAAAGGTGTCTCCATACACATCAAAATTGATGTAGTCGTTTTCGTAAAAAGTACGTCCGTAGTATCCGTATCCACCGGCGACGTTGGATTCTTCGGAAATGGTGGCGATATGATTGAGGTCGGAAATCTTCATGGTTTCCCTCCAGTTAGTTGATTGAGTGAATGGATTCGGGAATTTCCCTTTTCTGTCTTTAATTTAATCGAAACTTTCTCGAAACTGTTGCCAATTTGGCAGAATTATGACATTAATTTTGCCGACAATATCCGACCAAAAGCGATGCCCAA
>NZ_JAJENU010000505.1:0-623 GCF_035615495.1 Lyngbya sp. CCY1209
GATATCCGAACTTTCCGTATTTTCTAGATCTGCGGAACTTTCTTCTGTTTCCGCATCTCCGGCAGTGGCTGTGGCTGCGGTTTCCGCCTCGTTGGAAGATGCGATCGCACCCGTATTTTCGCCCTCGCTATTGTCGGTATCTGATGGACTCTCTTCCATTTCAGTTTCGATGGAAGTCTCGGTTTCTTCTGTTTCCGAACTGTCCGTTTCCGCGTCTCCGGCGGTAGCTTCCGCTTCGGTATCCGCCTCATCCGAAGATGCGATCGCCTCGGCATTTCCACTGCTGGAAGTGGCACCGGGAGTGAAGGTTTCCTCGCTGCTGGTGCTGGTTTCTCCCTCTCCCGAAGTGGCGGTGGATTCGCCGCTGCTTCCCGCCCCCGTTTCGTCTACAAAGGAGTTGGAAGAAGCGGAACTGCTGCTGCCGGTTTCGCTATTGCCATTATCCATATCTTCGGAACTGGTTTCAGTTTCAGTTTCGACGGAAGTCTCGGTTTCTTCTGTTTCCGAACTGTCCGTTTCCGCATCTCCGGCGGTGGCTGTGGCTGCGGTTTCCGCCTCGTTGGAAGATGCGATCGCACTGGCACTTCCGCTGCTAGAATCGGCGCCGGGAGTGAAGGTTTCCT
>NZ_JAJENU010000506.1:0-18469 GCF_035615495.1 Lyngbya sp. CCY1209
GCATTGACGGCTAATACCGTATCGGCATTGATGCTGTTGCTATCATCCACCGCTTCGGGAGGATCGTTCACCCCAGTCACCGTGACGCTGACGGTAGCAGTGGCCTGATTTGAGTTCTCATCTTCAACGGTGTAAGTAAAGGTATCGACGACCTCTTCCCCTTCCGTCAGGGCGATCAAACTGGTCGCCGTCGCGGGATCGTAGGTGTAGCTACCATCGGCATTCACCGTCACATCCGCCCCCAGGGAACTGGTACTCTCGAAGGCGACGACTGTAAAATTATCGCCATCCACGTCGCTATCATTGCTCAAGACACCCGAGGCGGCGTTGACATCCAGAGGCGTATCCGCTGCGGTGCTGTTGCTGTCGTCTACCGCCTCCGGGAGGGATGTCACGGAAACGGTGACGGTGGCCGTGTCCGTTTCCCCCTCGTCATCGCTGACGGTGTAATCAAAACTGGCTTCTCCGGTAAAGTCGATGTCGGGGGTAAATACGACATTGCCATCCCCATTTAGTTCGACGGTGCCGTTGATGGCATTATTCACCTCAGTCAAGGTGAGAACGTCCTCGTTGGGATCGCTATCATTACTTAATAGCTCATCCGCAGTGATGGTTGCCGCAGTATTCAGCAACACATCAATTGTGTCGGCAGTGGCGACGGGAGGTTCGTTGAGGGCTTCGATCGCGATCGCATCTGTTGCCGTCAATGGACCTCCTTCCCCGGTGTTGCCTTGGTCGTTGGTGGTAATTTCTAACAAACCCGACTGGGTATTAAATCCCCCCGACGGGGTGAATGTCAAACCGTCCAAGGCGCGGTTAATTGATCCGATCGCACCAGTTAGAATCAGGGTTTCTGTGGCCGTTCCGCTGATTTCGACCCCTTCTGTATTTGTTCCCGATGTCAGGGTGCCACTGGTGGCACTTAGGATGACTTCGACGGCTTCGGTTCCGGCGTCCGGGTCGGCAATGGCGATCGCGTTATTATTCACTTCACTAAATACCACGGGAGTCTCACCGTCGGTGGTTTGGGCATCCGGGACGGCGTTGCTGGGCGCATCGTTGACCGGAATCATGTCGATGGTGACGGTGGCCGGATCGCTGTCTTCTATGCCGTCGCTGGCGACAATTGTCATCTGGCGATCGCCTGTCCCCGGCGCGATGGAAGTGTTGTTGTATTCGATCCGGGCGATCGCATCTTCATAGGAAGCCGCCGGCGCCCGTCCGCTCAACAGCAAGACCCCCGTATCTGGATCGTAACTCGTCGCCGTGATACCGCTCGGCAGGGCACCATTGATTGATAGCCCCTCTTCGGTTCCGTTGGCGGTATTGCTCAACGTCACCGTGGCCGAAACGATATCATCCCCGTCTCCGTCGGTGATGCTGAGGCTACCGATCGCCCCGATGGACACGGCCGAACCCCCTTCGGTAAACGTGGTGCTGACATCGCCCCCCGCCATCGTCCCGTTGAGATCCACCACCGGCGCTTCATTCACCGACTCCACATTAATTAAAACGGTCGCCGTCCCGGTCTGGGCGTTACTGTCCGTGACTGTATAAACAAAACTGTCCGTCCCGACAAAATCGGCGGGTGGCGTGTAGATCAGAGACGATCCATTATCCTCCAAACTCCCCCCGCGATCGGTGGTCGTGGGAACGTCGGACACGGCGAGTACATCTCCGGCTATGCCGGGAGTGTCATTCTCCAACAGGGTTGACTCATCGATTGTCAGCGCACTGTTCTCTCGGATAGTAAAATTATCACTTTCCGCTCGCGGTTCCACATCCGGCGGAATGGGTGTAGGAGGTGGGGGAGGTGTCGGAACGGGTGGGGTGATCGGATCTGTTGGATCTGTCGGATCTGTTGGATCTGTCGGGTCCGTCGGATCTGTCGGATCTGTGGGATCTGTCGGATCTGTTGGATCTGTGGGATCTGTGGGATCTGTCGGGTCGGGTGGTAGAGGCGCATTCGGGTCGATGACAAAATCAGCTTCGTCGAGCAGATCGCTGTCCACGTTGACCAGAACAGCCAAAAATTCGCCCGTATTGCGATCGATGAGAACGGTATCCCCGGCACTCGCCCCCTCGCCGGGACGAATATCCAGGTCGGCGAAGGTGAGGCCCCCCGTCAGTCCAATTTTGTCGATACCGACATCAAAATCGGTAATGAGATCTGCGAAGTCCACGGACGTCCCCCCAGTCGTGCCGATGATGACGCTGCCGCTTCCTTCCTCCGACTGGCTGAGGACCAGTCCCACACTGAAGATATCGTTGCCGTCCCCCCCCGTGAGGGTATCCACACCGCGATCGCCCGATAGCAGGTCATTTCCGGCATCTCCCCGCAGGCGATCGCCGCCCCGTCCCCCCAGCAAGATATCATCGCCCTGACCTCCAAACAATTCGTCATTGCCGATATCGCCACTCAGGAAATCGCTGCCCGTATTGCCAAAGAGTTGATCGTCTCCATCACCTCCGAATAGACTATCATTACCGACATCACCAAATAGCACATCATTATCCAACCCCCCAGCCAGACAATCATCCCCCTGTCCGCCAAAAAGCTGGTCGTCGCCAACCTCCCCACTGAGCAAATCATTTCCCGTATTTCCAAACAAGAAATCTGCTTCGTCACCTCCGGTTATCGTATCATTTCCCGCATCCCCAAATAACGTATCGCTTCCCTTGTCTCCAAATATTAAATCATCACCTTCGCCCCCGCGCAAACTGTCATTACTTTGACCGCCATACATGGAGTCAACACCCGTTCCGCCCAGCAGCGTATCAGCATCTTTGTCACCAAATATCAGATCATTATCGCCATCGCCAAAAATCAAATCGTCGCCTTGACCCCCTCGCAGGCAATCATCTCCACTTCCTCCTTGAAGGGCATCATTCCCCAAATTTCCATTGATTGAATCGTTGCCATCATCACCTCGGAGAATGTCGTTACCCGCCAAACCCAAAACGATGTCATCGCCACCCAAAGCAGAGATATCGTTGTCAAAATCACTGCCTAGAATTGTATCGGCTTCCTCCGTGCCAATTCCAGCACCTGGTATGGTAATAATTTGCACTTCCGGTGGGGGGTCCGTGCCATCGTCCGTGCCATCGTCCGTGCCGTCGTCCGTGCCATCGTCTGGAGTCGGTTCGACGGGTTCGGGTTCGGGTTCGGGTTCGGGTTCGGGTTGGGGTTCGGGTTCGGGTTCGGGTTCGGGAAATTCAAATCCCTCGGGCTGAAATAAAATTTCTCCGGTGCCGCCCCGCAAAGTTTCGCCCGTTTCTCCATCGAGAGTTTGCAGTCCCCCCTCCGTTTGTTCTAAGTAAACGATGGAACTGGTCGCGACAGAAACGGCTTGCAATAATGGGTCGTCGGGAATGAAAATAATCGTACCATTGGCGCCGCCAACCGTATCCCCGATCACCCCTTCAAACGTTTGGAATTTATTGGGGATGGGGTCGGCTGGAAAAATCAATTCAATGTCATTGGTCGGCAGGAGTGTATTACTCGGAAGAATCCGGCGCGATACGATAGCCGAAGTGGTGCCGATATTAACACCTGTCATGATTGGACTCCTTAAAAGCGATCGACAATGGGTTGGGGAACAGAAGCGGGGAGGGGGTAATCAATATGATCCTTGATTTTTTACCCCTGCTCCTTCTCAAAATTTTCAGCTAGATGATGATGAAATCATCAGAGCCGATGATGGTACTGATGTTGTCCGTAGACGGGTCGATTGACGTGAGAATTCCCAGGTCAAAAGCGGGCAAACTGTCGTCCGCCAAATTGGGATCGAAGGCGAGAACGTAGTTCCCAGAGAAGCCGGTATAGGCGAGGTTGTTGCGGTAAACAATTAGGGCTGAAGCATCGCTGGAACCCCTCTGATTTTTGAGAGCCGCGTTGACCGCTTGGATATTATCAAAAGTGTCTTGGAAGATGATCAGTTGTCGTCCGGTGATGTCATCTCCTTCCGAGCCGATATTCGTGATAATGATGCTTTGAAGGGGTTGGGCATCGGTGCCAACGGTGGGGACTAAGCCCTCGAAATTGTTGGTTCCGGTCAAGAATAAAAAGCGATCGTCGCCGAGTTCGTCAAAATCGGCAATGCGATCGACCCCTTCACCC
Organism: Lyngbya sp. CCY1209; assembly: GCF_035615495.1. Lineage (GTDB taxonomy): Bacteria > Cyanobacteriota > Cyanobacteriia > Cyanobacteriales > Microcoleaceae > Limnospira. Next base: position 4,121 of record NZ_JAJENU010000506.1, read on the forward strand.
GGGGCGAGATAGTAGAAAACATCATTGCCGACATTTCCGGTGAGTTGGTCGGAGCCTCCCCCTCCGGCGATCGTATCATCTCCAAGACCGCCAAAAACGGTATCATTACCGCTATCGGCAAAGATCAGATCGTTGTCGCCGCCGCCGAACACCTGATCTTCCCCGCTACCGGCAAAGATCGTGTCGTTGCCCGCTTCACCGACGATGGAATCATTTCCGCCTTCGCCGAAGATACTTTCGTCGCCGATACCCCCCTCGACGGTATCGTTACCCAAGCCGGCAAAGAGGCTGTCATCACCCGCACCCGCTTGCAGCAAGTCATTACCCTGGCCGCCAAAAAGGCTATCATCATTGTCTCCACCATCTAGGGTATCGTTGTCTTCTCCACCTTGGAGCAGATCACGACCGACACCACCCAAGAGCAGATCTTCGCCGGCTTCTCCAAACAGTTGATCATCCCCGGCATTGGCAATCATGGTGTCATTACCACTGCCCCCGAGTTGGGTATCGTTGCCGAGTCCCGAAATCATTGAGTCATCATTGTCGCCACCACTCAACAGATTGCCATCATCGCCCCCAATAATGGTATCGTTTCCGGCTTCGCCAAACAGACTGTTAATTCCGGCGCCACCATCAATGGAGTCGTTTCCGGTGCCTCCAAATATTGAGTCATTGCCTTCTTGACCTATGAGGCTATCGTCCCCTTCTCCGCCATCGAGGACATCGTTGCCGGTGCCCCCTTCCAGGGAATCGTTTCCGGCATCTCCTTCTAGGATATCTCGGTTGCCCAAACCGATGAGGGTGTCGTTGCCGTCGAATCCTCGGATTTGTTCGCTCAAGCCGCTGCCGGAGAGATTGTCATCTTCTTCGGTTCCCGGGATGATGTTATCGACGACGGAGATGCTGAAGGCTTCCTGGGGTTGGGTGGCAACATTGTCGGTTAACAGGAATAGAAAATCATCGCCTCCGGCATTTCTCCCCGAGTTGTATAAAATCGAGCCGACATTGATGTTTTCTTGGGTAAAGGTATCCCCGGTGCGAATGCGTTGGGTGACACCGCCGAGTTGCTGTAGGGTTCCGTCTTCGGGTTCTCGGATCACCTGATAGAACACCTCCGTCGGGGGATTGTCCGGATCTTCGGCGAATAGGTTATTAACAGTGATGGTTTGTTGGTCGTTGGCGAGCACGACGATGCCTCGGTTGACGATCAACTCGGGGGGTTGATTCACCCGGATGGTGACGGTGGCTTGGGCGGTGTTGCCGCTGCCGTCGGCGACGGTGTAGGTGAAGGTGTCCGTTCCCAAAAAGCCGGTGTCGGGGGTGTAAGTAAAGGTCCCGCCGGTGATGTCGTCCGGGCTTTGGAGTAAATCGCCTCCCGTGGTGCGGGTAAATTCCACGACACTGATGGGCTCGTCTTCGGGGTCGCTGTCGTTTTCGAGGACGTCGAAGGTGACGGGCTGGTCCAGGGTACGCCTCACATTGTCATCCACCGCATTGGGCGGCTGGTTGACGGGCGGTGGCGGTGTGGGGATGGGGGGTGTGGGTGTGGGTGTCGGAGTGGGAGTGGGAGTGGGAGTCGGTGTGGGCGTGGGTGTCGGAGTGGGAGTGGGAGTGGGAGTCGGTGTGGGAGTCGGTGTCGGTGTCGGAGGAGTGGGCGTGGGCGTGGGCGTTGGTGTGGGTGTGGGAGGGGTGGGAAAGCCCGCAACGCGGACGAAATCGGATTGAGTGAGAGTATTGCTATCGATGCCAACGAGGACGGCGAGGAATTCTCCGGCACTGCCGTTTTGAATGATTGTATCACCGGCATTTTCTTCGCTTTGGGTGATGCTGAGTTGCTCGAAGGTCAAGTTTCCGGTCAGGCCGATTTTATCGACTCCGGTGGCAAAGTCGTTGATGACGTCGGCTTCTTCGATGCTGCCGCCGCCGGCCCCTTCGGCGACGACGAAGGTATCGATGCCGGAGCCACCGGTGAGGGTGTCGGCGCCGACGTCGCCGGAGAGGAGGTCGTCGCCGACTTCTCCGGCGATTTGGTCGTTATCTAGACCGCCGAGGACGGTATCGGAGCCGGTACCGGCGAAGACGGTATCGTTGCCGAGGTTGCCGAATAGGGAATCGGCGCCGTCGTTGCCGAAGATCAGGTCGCCTTCGGCGCCGCCGTAGACGACATCATTGCCTTCGTCGCCCCAGAGGATATCGTTGTCTTTATCGCCGAAAATTGTGTCGTTATCGGCTCCGCCTCTGAGGCAGTCGTTGCCCTGTCCGCCGTACATGGAATCGGCGCCGATGCCCCCGATGAGGGTGTCGAGGCCGAGGTTGCCGAACAGGGCGTCGTTGCCGTCAAAACCGATCAGGATGTCGTTTTGTTTGCCGCCGTAGGCGGTATCGTTGCCGAGTCCGCCGTCGAGGGTGTCGTTGTCGGGGTTGCCGAACAGGAGGTCGTTGCCTTCGTCGCCCTGGAGTTGGTCATTTCCGGCTAGGCCGAAGATGGTGTCGTTGCCCTGCAAACCGCTGATGACGTCATCGCCGGAGGAGCCGATGATGGAGTCGTCGGCGTCGGTTCCTTTGCCGATTCCTTCGATGATGGTGGGTCTGTCGGTCTGTTGGACGTTGATCACGACTTGGGCTAAATCGGTGTCGGTGCCGTCGGTGACGCTGTAGCTGAAGCCGTCGGTCCCGAAGAAGTCTTCGTCGGGTTGATAGGTGAAGATGCCGGCACCGTTGAAGATCAGGGTGCCGTTGGCGGTGGTGGTGAAGTTTTCGATGCTGAGGCTGTCTCCGTCCGCGTCGGTGTCGTTGAGGAGGACGTCGAAAAAGGTGTCCTGTCCCTGGTCGGTGGTGACGAAATCATCGTTGGCGATGGGGGGTTGGTTGTCTGCGTTCGTGCCGGGGTCCGTGCCGGGGTCTGTGCCGGGGTCTGTGCCGGGGTCCGTGCCGGGGTCCGTGCCGGGGTCCGTGCCGGGGTCCGTGCCGGGGTCCGTGCCGGGGTCCGTGCCGGGGTCGGTTCCATTTTCGGGGACAAATGTGAAGGAACCGTCCGGATTGGTTTGCAGTGTCCCCGTTTCTTGTCCTAGGAGGGTTTGGAATCCCCCCCCTTCGCCACCCGATCGCACCACGAGTACCGTTTCATCGCCGTCCTCGATGGTGGCTTCAAAGGCCGGTTCGTCGGGGACAAAAAGGGTGGCGCCCCCTTCGCCCGGGAGGGTGTCGCCGATGCCGTCGGATGCCGGCAACAGGTTGGAGAGGGAGTCGGGGAAGGTCTCGAATTTGTCGGGGAGGGGTTCGGCCGGAAAAATTAAAATAACTCTGTTGACGGTTTGGATTTCGTCGCCCGGAGAAACTCGCAGGGCCAGTTGCGCTCGGGTGGTGGGAATTACGGAGGTGGTCATGGTGCGACTCCTAATCGGTTTGTGTTAATCAATCGAGTGACAGACAAAAAATTACTTTCGGGGGTCAGCCCGTCTCGATCGCCGGTTGACGACAAAAGTTTAAGAGAAGTTTTAAAACAAATCAAATCATAAAATAGACGGCCGAAATCTTGGGTAGCTGGGCAAGCCGAAACGCGATCGCGCTCGGGCTGGGCGGGCAAATATCATGCCACAATCGCCGGCGATCGCGACCCATCAATTGATAGCGGAGTATTCAATATCATTGTTACACCTGCAATTTTATTATGGCAAAACATTTCCAATCGAAGGCCTCCCCCGATGGAATGAAACCCAAATCGTTGACTCCGCTCATCCGGTTGCACGTTGACCATCGAGAGCTATCGTGTATCGATCAGTCAAGGGAACAGACCGGCATCCCGCGAGTCCGGGCAACTCTGTCAATCCACGGCTCCGACGGAATCGGCGGACAAAATAACGGCGTTTCCACGGTCGAGATGAGGTGCGATTGCTCCGCCAAAATGAGAAGATATCGAAGAATTTTTTCGGAGATAGTTCGGCAAAAAATTTCATGTTTTTTGACAATAATTTTGAAACAAAAAACCGCCGCAGTTGCACCCATGCTGCCCGGGCAATTGTCGGGCGCGATCGGGTCGAACTTTAACTCACCCGCCCCGAAGAAACCGATCGCCGGTTCCGTCGGGCAAACCGCTATCTATGCTACCCAGTTCGTTCCGGCTTGAAATCAAGGGGATTCCAAGGGGAAGCGGAACCCTTATAGACTCCATCAAAAATCCGAGGATTCCAGATGGGGTAAAGTGGCGTGGACGAGGGGCAACAGGGGGCCGAGTTGTTCCTGGCCGCTGACGGCTAATTCGCTGTGACAGAGGTACAGGCGATCGCCGGTCCGACTCGACAAATCTAGCAGAATCCGCTGAAGTCGCCGGCGGTCGGCCTCCATTGTCTCTTCGACGGTCCAGGGACGGCCCCGCCGTCGGACGGCGTTCAAAAACAGCGGCGCCCCCCACAGGGTACTCGCCCCCCCTTGCAACCACAAGGGCGACCCCACGTCCAGCCAAAATTGCCAGCGGTGGAACCCGCGGCTGGCTCGGTACTGGAAGATCGTCGCCAGGGTCACAGCCCGGGTGGCGGGGTCGGCTTTGGCGGGGTAGGGGTTGGCCGCCACGACGCCCCGCCGCAGCAATTGGACGAACCGGCGGGCGGTTTCCGGTTGGGAATCCCCCGACGGCTGCGGTTGCAACCGGCTGTGCACGTCCCAGAAGTGGACCGCCGTCTCCATCAATTCCCGCAACACCGAGAGTTGGTCGGGGGGGAGGGGGAGTCTGGGAATGAAAAACTGCTGGATCGCCCGGTCGAGCAGGGAAACCGGACTCGGAAGCAGGTTTTGACGGTACTGTTGTTGCTGGTTCGCCACCCAGCGGCGGATGCGATCATAGGCGTCGGTGGCCCGGTAGCCCAGGCGGTCCTGGCGGGGAAAGGCACTGGCGGGGAGCAATTGCGGGTTTTCGGGGTCGGGGGCGAAGCAGCGGTCGGCCAACAGGCCGGCCCGCACCGGATCGATGGCGGGACGGGTGCGGGGAGGGGGAGTGAACCGGTCCGCGTCGGACGGGCTGGCCGCAGGGGTGATTCCCCAAGGAGAATGGCTGAGAACTGCCAGCATTTCGGCGATCGCGTCCCGGTCTAGCAGGCGGCCCGAGCCGGGATAGACGAGGGCTGTCAGCACCAAGAGCGATCGCACGAAGGGGGAGCCGATCAGGGGCCGCTGTTCGGCGACGCCCTCCACGGCGATGCCCTCGTAGCGGAGGATTTCCCGCAGGGTATAGCGGGCGATCGGGTCTAAACCGGGGGCGACGATCGCGATCTGGTTGGGTTCGACCTCGCGATTTTTGACCGCGGCGGCGATGGTGGTCGCCGTCCGCCGCAGGAGTTCGGCCCGGGAGACGGTTTGGATTGTCCGGACGGTCGATGTCGGCGGGGGCATCTCGGGAAACCGGGCCTCCGTTTCGGGGGGCCATTGGAGCCAGAGGGGATCGAGGGTGGCGGCCAGACCGCTTTTCTGGGGCCGTTCTTCCGATTGGCATCGGGATTCCAATCCCGCTAAATATTCGGGGTCGGCCCCCAAACCTAACCGCACTCCCCCCCAGGGATTGTATGTGAATGCCCCCACGACGTCGCGATCCAACAGAAACTCGAACAGGTGGCGGGCGATGGCGGGATACTCGTCCACATCATCTGCTAGGACAAATTGATAGCGATCGAGGAGGTGTCGCTGGTAGGTGCGATCGCTCAACAAATGGCGCCAGTACAGATCGGCAATGATTCCATAGGTGAGCAATCCGCGCTGTTGACACCAATCTTGCCAACGCAGCAACACTTCGGTCATGCACTCGCCCGCGGCTCGGGGAATGTCCGCAAAGGCTTGACCCTGTTCTAAAATCGAGGGGAGATCTTCGATCGGCGTGCCACTGAGCGCTGCCAATTGCAACAGGTCGAGGGTCCGACGCACGATGCGATTTTCTTCCGGCGATCCGGGTCGCACCGGGTTGCCTCCCGGGACCGCGAGTTTTCCGGTTTCTAGTTCAGGACTCCAAAGCTCGGTGGCGAGTTCCTGTTCGAGTTCCGGACGCAACCGGACGGGAAATTTCGCCCTCAGATCCAGGCGTTCGATCAGTAGGGGCCAGAAGAGGATGGTTTCGGCCTGAAAAAAGCCGAGGGGGGTGGTGGCGTCAAAGGGATATTGTCCCCGACTCGCTTCCGTGAGGCGATCGACGAGATCGCGCTTGTTGGCCCCGTTGGCGGCGAGAATCAATGTCACCGGAACGGTGGGTTGAGTTTTTAACGGGTTGGCCGAATTGAACGATTCGGCGGACTCGGGGGGGGCGGTCGTTTGCGTCTCGGACAGGTGCGATAGGTGCGCTGTCGCGGATCGACTCCAAAGGCAAAATTGTTCGACCAGACGGGCCGTTTTGCCGCTGCGCGAGCCTCCGGTAATCCACAGGGATGCAGAAACCACAGTCAAGTCAATAAATTTGCTAAGATACCCCGTACATTAGCACTTTCTCTAAATCTCACAAAAATTGGTTTTTATGGATTGACCCATGCCCACTTCCACTTGGACTCAGTTTAAACGATTTCTCGACCGTGCCAATCGCTGGTTCCGCGATACTCCCGACCGGGCGTTAGACCAAGCTTATGACGCGGCCTTGAGAATTCGAGCCATCGAAGATGAACATTTTAATGGTGAGGTGATTTCAGCCGAGTCCGGCGACTACGGCGATCGCGTCCGGTCTTATTTTCAGTCGGAGCTTAATAAATATTTAAAAATTATTCAAATGCGTTTGGCTGAGTTCAATACCAGCCGTTCCTTACTCGGTATTTCGGAACAGATCGACGCGACAGAACTGAATGGAAAGTGGCGATCGTCCGATGATTTTTTCCGCGACGAAGACCCGTCCGAACAGGTCGCAATTATTTGTGAAAAACTCGACTTTATCGATTCCGTTACCGATCGCTATCAAAAACAAAAGCCCGAACTTAAATCTCCCGTAGAGTCCAGAGCTTTGGTGCGGGTAGATGATTCGGAAACCGTTTCCCTTGTCCCCAAACAAAAAGAAAATCGATTTCTTGTCCCCAAGCCAAAAAATCAATCCATCATCAGTTCTGACCGACCCATTTCCCCAGAAACGCCCAGCAACAACATCCAAGAGGAACTCAAATCTGACACCTCCGAGACCAGTTTTCTGCCCCGTTCTTTGCTGAGAACGATGACCCGGATCAAGCGGGAACTCAACCCGGAATCGGAAGATGAAGTCTTGAAAAATTATCGGAAATCGAAAGTTAAGACGATTATTTCGATCCGATTTATACTCTTGCTAATTCTCGTCCCCCTGCTGACCCAGCAGTTGGCGAAAAACTTTGTCGTCGGCCCCGCAGTCAACCATTTTTTAATCGATGAAAATACGCCTATTTTCCTGAACGTTAACATGGAAGAAGAAGCCTTCGTAGAGTTGCAAAAATACGAGGAACGACTCAAGTTTGAAAGCATGATCGGCCTGATTCCGGAGTTGAGTGAAGAGGAGTTGGAGGAACGGACAAGGGAAAGGGCGGCGGAACTCGCCGAGGAATATCGTTCGATGGGTTCCGATGCTATTCAAAATGTGTTTGCTGACATTCTCGCGACGTTAACCTTCGGTTTTATCATTTACACCAACAAGCAGGAAGTCGCCGTTTTGAAGTCGTTTATGGGGGATCTGATCTACGGACTCAGCGACAGTGCGAAGGCGTTTATTATCATCCTGCTGACGGATATGTTCGTGGGATTCCACTCCCCCCACGGGTGGGAAGTCATCCTGGAAAGTATCGCCCGACATTTCGGACTTCCGGAAAATCGAGATTTCAATTTTCTGTTTATCGCCACATTTCCGGTTATCTTGGATGCTGTTTTCAAGTATTGGATTTTCCGCTACCTGAACCGCAGTTCGCCTTCGGCGGTATCGACGTATAAGACGATGAATGAATGACCGCAGGGGTGCGAATTTGCACCCTCATCTGGCAGTTTATCGCCCACCAATTTTAATGACCGGAAAACAAAACATCGCCCCCACGGCAATCCCTACGCCAACAGTTTGGACTTGTCGTTCTACAGCAATTTTCAAGTCAGTGAGATACACAGATCGAGTTAAAGTCCCCCTTGTTAAGGGGGATTTAGGGGGATCGAACCGTATCGCAGCGGATAGACAACTGCTGTAGGCTGCGTCCGAACTTGATATTAGAAATGGCGAAAGAAAGCGATAATTAATAATTAATTATCAATTATCAATTATCAATTATCAATTACCGTTAGTCCAGGGCATCTTGCACCGTTTTGTTGAAGATAATCCGGCCCGGAGTCGTCCGGATATACTGGGAAATGAGATTTCCCTCTTTATCGACCCGGCAGCGACGCAGCAATTTTCCCGTTTTTTGACCGATATAGACTTGGGTGACGCTCCCATCCGTTGCGGTTTCTTCATCTTGGAGTTGTTCGGGTTCCCCCGCGATCGCTTCGCCCTCGAACCGCACCCAAACCGAGGCGTGCAAATCCACCACACCTTGGGTGTAGGCGGTGATTGCATCTTCTAAGCGGCTGAAGTAGCGATCGGCCCCCCGGGTCGCCTTCGGGTTTTCCGCCGTCAGGTAGTAGCACCCCAAAACCATATCCTGACTCGGCGTGGCGATCGGTTGGCCTGTCGCCGGGGATAGGATATTGTTGGACGCCAGCATCAACAGCCGCGCCTCGGCTTGAGCCTCCATAGACAAAGGAACGTGAACAGCCATTTGGTCGCCATCAAAGTCAGCGTTAAAAGCCGGACAGACCAGGGGATGCAATTGAATCGCCCTTCCTTCCACCAGGATCGGTTCAAAAGCCTGAATTCCCAGGCGGTGGAGAGTTGGCGCACGGTTAAGCATAACGGGGTATCCAGAAATCACCTCTTCTAACACATCCCAAACACTCGGATCGCCACGTTTAATCAACTTTTTCGCCGCACCAATATTATTGACCAACCCCTGGCGGATCAGGCGGTGGCTGACGAAAGGCTGGAAAAGTTCGATCGCCATCTCCCTCGGCAACCCGCACTGGTGCATTTTCAAATTCGGACCCACCACAATCACAGAACGCCCAGAATAATCAACCCGTTTTCCCAACAAGTTTTGACGGAAGCGACCTTGTTTCCCCTCAATAATATCCGAGATAGATTTCAAAGGTCGGTTATTAGCCCCCACCACAGTCCGACCGTGGCGACCATTATCAATGAGGGCATCCACCGCCTCTTGTAGCATTCGCTTTTCATTGCGGATAATAATTTCCGGCGCCAAAATCTCCTGTAACCTAGCTAGGCGATTATTACGGTTAATCACCCGTCGATAGAGGTCATTTAAGTCGCTAGTAGCAAAGCGACCCCCATCTAACTGAACCATCGGGCGCAAATCCGGGGGGATGACGGGGATGATGTTGAGGACCATCCATTCGGGTAGAGAACCGGTGGCAATAAAGTTATCAATTACCCGCAGGCGTTTAATTAAATTGGCGCGTTTTTGACCTTTAGCTTCGGTGATTTCTTCCCGCAGTTTTTCGGCTTCTTCTTCTAAATTCACTTCTTCGAGTAAGCGCCGAACCGCCTCAGCCCCGATGCCCACTTCCACGCCGACGAGTTCGTCTTCTTCGCTGTACATCTGCTCTTCGATTTCGAGCCACTGTTCCTCCATCAATAGCTGCTTGTAGGACAGATTGTCGGCATTTCCAGGATTCAACACCACATAGGCGTTAAAATAAACCACCTGCTCCACGTCCCGCAGGGGCATATCCAGCAAAATCGCCATGTAGCTGGGAATCCCCTTCAAATACCAGACGTGGGTAACGGGCGCCGCCAGTTTGATGTACCCCATGCGGTGACGACGGACGCGGGATTCTGTAACTTCTACCCCGCAACGTTCGCAGACAATCCCCCGATGTCGGACTCGTTTATATTTACCACAGTGACATTCCCAGTCCTTAGCCGGTCCAAAAATACGCTCACAGAACAACCCATCCATTTCCGGTTGTAAAGTCCGGTAATTAATCGTTTCGGGTTTGGTAACTTCCCCTACCACTTGACCGTTAGGTAAGGTACGTTCCCCCCATTGTCGGATGCGTTCTGGAGACGCCAACCCAATTTTGACATAATCAAATCTGTTTGAACGGTATCCGTCAGGTACAGGCTTTCTAGGAGTGTCTAAATCCTTCTTCGTTGAACGAGTCTTTGACGAGACTTCTGATTCGGTTTCGCCTTCAGGCAACACGACGGGCTGAATGGAAACAACCGCTTTTGAGTTAACCTTGGCATTAGCTTCCCCTTCACAAAAACGCCCCACCGTGGAAAATAATCGCGCCAACTGCTTGTAAAACAAACCTTGATAGTCACGAATAATTTGTTTAATAATATCCGAAGAATTATTCTGCTCTGTATTTGCCAAATCAGATGTTTTCGCCCGGGCATCTTGATCGACAGGCATCAACATCTTTTCAGTATCCTGATTGCCAAGGATTACCTTGATCTCACTATCCAAAATTTGCAAAACAAAAGAAGCAATTTTGCTGATGATTGAAACCCCGAGAAAAATGTGTCTTGGTGTTCTTGTCCACTTGGGTGCAGTTATCGATGCAACCTCCACCCAATACTCACCTTGAGCCTTCGAGTCGGCTTGATAAGAACCCGATTGAGTAATCCTCCCACCTGTGGCCTTCCAAACCAGAGAACCCGGATCAATTCGCTCACCAAACTGGTCGCGCCCTATCACTTGAAATTGTTGTTTTTCGCCCGGTTGCAAGGTGACAGAAGAAGGTTGTAATTTTAAATGCCTTAAAACGGGTAATAATTCAACTTCAACTTTATCAGTCAACTCCCCAGACGTTGCTTCTACGTTTACATAACGCGCATCGTAACCCGCCCGAAAGACACCTTGCTGGTTAATCTTCCCGCCGCGATCGCAACGCCATGACACATCACTTAATTCAAAAGGTAGACCACCACTTTGATCGTAACCTTCAACGCTAAAAAACTCATACTCTTCCGGTTTTAGCTGAGTGTGAGGCGGGAAAATTTTTATCTCAGTTAATCTTCGGGGAATAACAATTTCTTGCGTCGCAACAAACTGGTCAACTTGAGCTTGAATCGTACAGATCCCAAAACTTTGGCTATTTGCTTTGAAGCGACCATTCTGATCGATCGAACCGAGATAAGAATTAACTTTGATTGACCAGCGGAGTTTGTTCAGTTCATATGGATTGCCATACTGATCTAAACCGTAGGCTTGAAAGGTATAGCTTTCTCCTGAATTGATTTCTGTTGATTTTGGTTTGGCGATCGCCACTTTTGCCAACCTGGGTCGCTCAGTCACTCGTAGTGAAATTCTATCAGTAATACTCCCAGATTGTGCCGTGATCACAACCTTTGCAGGCTGATCTCCTGCTTCAAATTGATTGTTGACAATGCGACCCGATGAACTAGACCATTCTATATTGTCAACTGTAATTGAATTTCCATACTGATCGTATCCTTGAGCTGACAACCGCACACGCTCACCACAATACAATGTCGAGTCAGAAACAGTTATTATCTTCAATTTTGCCAAGCGAGGCGACTCTAAAACCTCAACCACCATCTTTGCTTGTATATTTCCTACTGATGCCGTGATTGTACAATTTCCCCATCGCGATCCGGCAATGAAAACATTATTTTCAATTCGCCCGAATCCTTCAGAACACTGCCAATTTACTTTATCAATAGGAAACCTATGGCTATACTGATCGTAGCCGTGAGCCGACAACTGCAAACACCGACCACAATACAATTTCGAGTTAGAAACAGTTATTATCTTCAATTTTGCCAAGCGAGGCAGCTTTAAAACCTCAACCACCACCTGTGCCTGTATATCTCCTACTGATGCCGTAATTTTACAATTTCCCCATCGCGATCCGGCAATGAAAACATTATTTTCAATTCGCCCGAATCCTTCAGAACACTGCCAATTGACTTCATCAATAGGAAACTTATCGCCATACTGATCGTACCCTTCAGCCGACAACGTCACACATTTACCACAATACAATTTCCTCGAGTTAAAAACAGTTATCTTCAATTTTGCCAAGCGGGGCTTTAAAGCACCCCTAACCTTAAACAATAAGAAGATTACCACCAATCCAATTAATAATAATACTAGGGAATTTGTAAGCATGACACTTGGTTCATCCATAGCCGCGCACCGGGTAGGGTATACCATCCCAATTTTACCCCATCCCTGGGACTGAGAAACCAGGTTTATTTTGTAAATTTTTGTGAAGCAACAGAGATGCTGCTAGAAACCGGGTTTATTTTCCCTCAACCCAGTCTCATAACACCGGTTAACTTAGGGACTGATGAGGAGAAGTTCGGGGAAATAAGTTTGGTAACGGGTGGTATCACGAGTTAACAGGGTGTACCCACACACGAACCCATGAGCGCCGATATAGAAATCCGGTAAAGGCGAGATCGTTAACATCCATTTGTAAACGCTACCTCAAGTTTTTCCCTGCTCAAAAGCCCGAACCTTCTCATATAAACTATCCACTGTTTCATCCGCGAATGTATCATCTTTACTCAACAAATACTCCCCTTCCCCCAGTTGACAAGCTACAACAAATCTAGCAAATTTGACAGGAGCCATGTGAGCAGATAGGATTTTTAACCCCTCTTTGATAACTTGTTGTTCCGTCGGTAAATCAACCTTCATAATCAACCTCCGTATTTTACCCCGATCACGTCAGCCAAAGCTGACTTGAGTTCTTAGTGTTCTTAAGCTTGGGTTGAGCCCCCAGGTGGTTGGTGAGACTGAGAATTTCCTGCTGTATCCGTTGGTAGAGGAGAATTGCGGAACATTAATGTATAGATATCAGTGGGCATTTCGATATTTTCCTGTTGCAGTGCTTCTTTGATACTTTGAATGACTTGAGATGTCATTGTCAAAAACCCTGCTCGCCGCGAATCAACCCAAAACCGCACTTCCAGATTCACAGTGCTTGCGGCCAATTCCAACACCAAAATCTCGGGAGGCGGTTCTTTTTCCAACCCTGAAAGTGCGGACAGAGTAGCTTCAATCACTTGTTTGGTATGGCTAATATCGGCATCATAGTCAATACCAACTATAACCGAACTACGACGGCGTGGCGAAGCCGTATTGTTAATAATACTGGCAGAAAATACTTCTTGATTCGGAATATACACTAACCGCCCATCATAGGTTCTCATCGTGGTTGCCCGCAGGTCAATCTGAGTGATCGTACCCTCATAATCACTAATAACCACCTGATCGTTAATCCCAAAGGGTCGGGCGGCGAGTAAAATGACCCCGGAGATATAATTACTTAAAACATCTTTGAGACTAAAACCGATCGCCACACTGGTGAGCCCCAACGCCCCCAATAAAGCACCAAAGTTGAGTCCCAAAACCCCCAAAGTAACAACTGAGCCCAGCACCCAGACGGCGCCATAACCCAAGCGTCCAATCAGAATTTCCGTACTGCGATCGCCTTCCGTCCGTTGCGCCCAACTAAAGCCAATAAACCGCACCACTTTCGCTATTCCCCAGGTCATCCCAACCACAATCAGCGCCCCCAATAAAGAGGGGAGATTTGCCACCGTATCCCGTAAAAGTTGTTGTACTGTTCCATAGAGGCGCTGTCCCACATCGATCGCTAAGGGCGGTTTTCTGATTGCCTGATCTAGTTGTTCCGCCCATCTTTCGGCCAAGGCTTCCACTGACAAACCAAAATCTTGGGCATCCTGCTGAGTAACAGTCATTAATACACGATTATTTAATCGCAACGTTGCCACTTGGCGAGGGTCATCCGGTGTCACTGTCACCTGTCCCAAAGTTTCCGATTCCGATTGTGCCAAAAGACTGCCAATTCGCCGATTGATAATTTTTGCCCGTTCTCTTGCGCCCAAATCCGCAAGGCTACCCACTTGCAAAATCGGTCTACCTCTAACTAAAATATCGGAAAAATAGACTTCACTATCAGGATTACTTCTCAGGGTTGAATTCCCGGAATCTGGCATGGGAACTATCTCGTCTTGAGCGATACTCCGGTGAGGACTGGCAAAGAAAATAAATCCAGTGGCGAAGATGACAAAGGTCAATCGATATGACCCTATTCCTTGCCAAAGATTCTGTCTAATTTTCATAGGATAGTTAGTTTTCAGATTTCCGAACCAAAACAGATTACAGTAATTTTCAAGTCAATGAGGTACACTTTCCAATTCAGAGTCCCCGTTGAAACCAAAGCGAAGCATCCTCTGGCTCCCCCCAATTCTCCCCCCAATTCTCCCCCCAATTCTCCCCCCAATTCTCCCCCCAATTCTCCCCCCAATTATCCCCCCAATTCTCCCCC
>NZ_JAJENU010000507.1:0-602 GCF_035615495.1 Lyngbya sp. CCY1209
GCATTGACGGCTAATACCGTATCGGCATTGATGCTGTTGCTATCATCCACCGCTTCGGGAGGATCGTTCACCCCAGTTACCGTGACGCTGACGGTAGCAGTGGCCTGATTTGAACCCTCATCTTCAATGGTGTAAGTAAAGGTATCGACGACCTCTTCCCCTTCCGTCAGGGCGATCAGATCCGTTGCCCCCGTCGGGTCATAAGTGTAACTGCCATCCTCACCGACGGTGACATTGGCTCCCAGGGAACTGGTACTCTCGAAGGCGACGACTGTAAAATTATCGTCATCCACGTCGCTATCATTGCTCAAGACACCCGAGGCAGCGTTGACATCCAGAGGCGTATCCGCTGCGGTGCTGTTGCTGTCGTCGGCGGCTTCCGGCGGGTCGTTCACCCCGGCGACGGTAATGCTGACGGTGGCGGTCGCCGTGACATCGTTATCATCTGCGATCGTATAAGTGAAAGTGTCTGTCACCTCTTCCCCGGCGGTCAGCGCCTCTAAAGCCGCCACACCCGTCGGATCGTAGGTATAGCTACCATCATCATTGACCGTCACCGCAGCCCCCCGGGTGCTGGGTGTCTGAAAACCCGTCACCGTCAG
>NZ_JAJENU010000508.1:0-1517 GCF_035615495.1 Lyngbya sp. CCY1209
TGAGTTACAGGAGTCAATATCCGGTGCGATCGCGCTTCTGTTGGGACAGCTTCACCCGCCGCATCACATCAAACACCTTCCGCGTCGTGTCCGGGCGCCGGAATGCGATCGCAACAACGGGTGTCGTCAGCAATTCCGATGGGGCCATGAGCGCTGGGGGTTGACGGGATGGGAGCGATCGCGCAGCCTGTGCGAAGCACCCATCGCATTGTATCTGGTTTCTGCCAACTTTTCGGAGTTGATAACAAACGGTTGGGACAATTAAGTGCTAAAATTTAAACCCATTCAAACTGAGTTGAAAGCCGTAATGGAAGCTCTGCGAATCATCACCCAACCCGTCAATCGGCAACTGATTATCGATCTCCCTCCGTCACTGACAGGCGACCAACAATATGAAGTGATCGTTCTCCCCATCAGCTCCCAGGAATCGGTGACAACTCCACCGCGTCGCCGACCTTCTGAAAAACTGGCGGGTACAGTTCACCTATTTGACGATCTCATCGCACCCACCACCCCGGACTCTGATTGGGAATCCTCCTGAGCCATGCTATTACTTGATACTCACATTTGGATACGCTGGCACAACCCCCAGTCCAGTCGTTTTGCCCTGGCTGAAAACCCGATCGAAGAGATAGAAACGGCGGACAGCATTGCCATCAGTGCAATTTCCTGTTGGGAACTCGGGCAACTGGTTAAGCGACAGCGCGTCCAGCTCGATCTTTCTCTTGATGAATGGGTGGCGATCGCCCTGGAAGGAGACATTCAGGTGTTACCCGTCGATCGCCCCATTGCGATCAAAGCGTCTCAACTACCGGAGCATCATCGCGATCCGGCCGACCGGATTATCATTGCAACCGCCCTCATGCATGAGGCTTCATTGGTCAGTCTAGATTCTGTTTTTCCTCGGTATGAAGAACTCAAAGACCGTTTAATTCCCGGTTGATTTTCAACCGTTCGATCGCGTGGGCGGGATCAAAATCTCATCAAATAACCGGGGTAACAGTTGCCAGCGATCGATGAGACTCAAAGCAATTAATGGCGTCGCATTGACAACAACCTTCATCGATCCCTCAATTTCTCGGCCAATTCTCGACTGGTTTTCGCCTCCTCTTCAAACTCAGCTTCGGTGTAGTCGATCGCGGCAAATCCCCGTTCGCCAATCAAACGATAAAACTCCAAACGTCCGCATCCCAAAACCTCCGCCGCCACCCCCGAAGAAATTTTACCCTCTTCATAGAGTTGACCCAAAGTCAAAATCATCACCCGTCGCTTAAACTCTTCCGGTTCTTCCCGACAAGCCACCAACAACTGTTCTGGAAATTCAACAAAAATGCTCATTTCACCGAACCCGATTCAATACTATGAGCCGAAAATCTTCTCGCCCCCAAACCCCCAATTCTGGGGGCTCCGAGCCGAAAGATTTTGACCGATCGTTTCACACTACTACTGGACCGACACACCTTAAACGGTGGGTTACGGCGGATTGCTAGATTGCCATCACAGCCTGGGTTTCAGCC
>NZ_JAJENU010000509.1:0-405 GCF_035615495.1 Lyngbya sp. CCY1209
CATGGGTTTCAGCCGCCTAACCCACCCTACGCGAAAGCACATTTTTAGCCGTGTCGGTCCACTACAGGCAAGATGCCCGTGCTACACGATGAGCGTGAGTGTGGCACGAATTGCCGTTCGGTTTGCAGGAATAAGTGTTCGGTTATCCGAACTTGACAACTTTTAAAATATGTATGATAGCGCCGACTGAGTTACAGGAGTCAATATCCGGTGCGATCGCGCTTCTGTGGGGACAGCTTCACCCGCCGCATCACATCAAACACCTTCCGCGTCGTGTTCGGGCGCCGGAATGCGATCGAAACAACGGGTGTCGTCAGCGATAATGAGGCAATAGTAGTAGACCGTTTCGGCTAAAATGAGGCAATAGTAGGGTGGGTTAGGCGCGGCAGTAATTTTTCGGAAAAA
>NZ_JAJENU010000510.1:0-24322 GCF_035615495.1 Lyngbya sp. CCY1209
GGCGGCTGAAACCCAGGCTGTGATGGCAATCTAGCAATCCGCCGTAACCCACCATTTAAGGTGTGTCGGTCCACTACTGAACCTACAATGTACTGGATTCGATCTTGATATCAAATCAGCCGATCGCGAACCCCACACCCAGTAATAAACAACTCCAAATGAATCAATTTTAATCACAATAAAACTGTTTGGTCAGTTTCTTTAGAGTTATATTTTGGGCGATAAAATTATGGGGTATCAAAACATATACCCAAGGTTTATCACCATATTTTTGCATATATTCTGAGGCGTGTTTACACCACTTGACTGCTGCTTGCTTTTTGACGATCACTTCAGGAGCATTTATTTGGCTCTTCATCTTGCACTCAAGCATATAAATAATGTCCTCAGTTTCAGCGACAAAATCAGGTTGATATTCTAGATGTTCACCATTCAAAGAGTAATAAATTTGAAACTGTCCCTTTGCCGGTTTGAACCACTTTATAGCCTCCCGATCTAAAATAATAGATAAGATTCTCTCCGAGTCGGATTGAAACTTCTGCACTGGGTATAAACATCGAGAGAACCCACCAAATAGATATTTAGCCATGTTGCTTTTATCATCTGGTGACTGTTGATAATTCCGGGGTGGATCGTTCTCTTGAACACTATAGGCGCTGGACTTTAATGTGGTAAATCCTCGACTCACGATTACTTCATAATCATTTTCTGGTTTTTCCCAAAAATTATCCATCATTTGAGCATGGACAAAGCTGGCTATTTCTCCCCCATAGACTTGCAATACCTTTCCGGTATCCTCTTCAGAAAGATAAGTGCGGAAATGACTCACAACTTGTTCTGCCAGATCATAGAGAAAATCGGCGTGTTCATCATAATAAATATCGTCAAAATCAATCAATCCGTTTACCACATAATTTTCCAATTTTTTTTCTCCAATATCTACCTGTCCCAATTCAACAGTTTCATACTGATTGGTCTTCAAATGCTGAATCCAAAGCTCTCGTGATGGTGCAGAATATTTCAAACTGTCGAGTTGGAGCGTAAATGCTCTAAATCCCGATCGCACTTCTCCTTTGGGGACAACCAGAATTCGAGGAATATTAATGGTTTTCTGAACAACCATCTCTAAGGTTTGGGTGACAATCGAGTTGACATTTGGTGGTTCAAGAATGCCCTCTAATTCGAGTTGCTCTGGCTGATATTCACTGGCTACAGCTTCTTTGACCTTCTTTTGTACTTCTGGTGAAAGTAGATAGCTATTCGTTGGTACAACCGCAGGCTGACTCTCCAGTTTGCGAATTGCCTGATAAGTCATTTGGGCGATTTTTTGTTCTTCGGGGGACTCAAAAATGGGTTCTATATTTTCAGTTTCTAAATGGGTGATTGAGGAAGATTGGGAGGGTTGAAATCCCAGTTGAGTTTCTAACTGGGATTGTGACACTAGGGTAACAGTCTTCTGCTGTAAGGTTTCAGAAGGAAGAATAACTTGTTGTAAGCGAATCGGTGATTCCGGACGCTGGGCTTCATCAATAATCTCCTGAAACTTGTCGTGGGCAATAATATTGAGGCGATCGACGGCAGTGACACCCGTTCGTTTACCGTAGGGTAATCGCAGTCCTCGCCCAATTGACTGCTCAATTAAAATTCGAGCATTAGCGGCTCTTAGGGGTACAATGGTGTAGAGGTTGGTGACATCCCAGCCTTCTTTTAACATATTGACGTGAACGACAATTTCTGTGGGTTCGTCTCTGTGTTCGACCTTGAGGAGACGCTCTACCATTTCATCTTCTTTAGCACCTTTTTTGCTGGAGTCAACTTGGATAATTTTATCTTTGTAACGTCCCTCAAAAAATGATTCGGATTGGATTAAGTTGAGCAGTTGTGTTGCGTGGGTTGTGTCACGGGCAATAACCAATAGAAATGGCTTGACAATTGGATTGCCAGTTTCTCGGGCATAGGTTTCTAACTCAGCTTTAATGTTCTCATGCAGGCGGATGCCATCTTCTAACTTGAGATGTTCGATTGCTTCCGCCGACATTCCGACTGGGTTAAAATCCTTGCGGGTTACTACCGCTGGTTCTTTAACAAAGCCATCCTCGATAGCCCGTCCAAGCGGATAATCATAGACGACATTTTGGAATTGTACTGCTCCTTTGCTCGTTTCTACAAATGGGGTCGCCGTGAGTTCCAAACCCAACAAAGGTTTCAATTCATTAATGGCTCTGACTCCGGCTGAAGCTCGATATCGGTGTGATTCATCCATCAGGATAACCAAGTCTTTTAATTCTGCCAAAAAGTTAAAATAGCTATCTCCAATATATTCCGACAGTCGCTTGATTCGGGGACTTTTCCCGCCGCGAACTTCGGAGTTTATTTTCGAGATATTGAAGATGTTAATCTTGCATGGAATCAACGGATCTAATAATGTTCGCGCTTTCATTTCATAGTTATCACCGGTAATAATTTTCGGTGTGTTTGTGGCAAACTCCGAAATTCCTTTAAAGACATATTTGGGAGTATTGGGCGTGAAATCGGTAATTAATTTATTGTAAATGGTCAAGTTGGGCGCGAGGACAAAAAAGTTTTTGATGTCATGTGCCGAGTACAGATATGTAATGAAAGCGCCCATGAGTCGTGTTTTACCCACGCCTGTCGCCAGGGCAAAGCACAGAGATGGAAAGTCTCGTTCAAAAGCTGTGACGGTGGGAAACTCCTCCCGAATGGCTGCGAGTCCTGCTTCCCAGTCGGTATCTTTTTTGGGAGGAAGAATTTCACACACCCGATCAAGAATTTCCAATGATTCTCTCTGGGGAAAACGTAAACTTAAACGACTGGCGATCGCATTAACATGGCGATTCATTTAACAATCCTCCGCATTCAAAGAGTGTGAGTTGCTGGGGTTGAGATGGAGCTTGGGGAAGGTTTTCAATTTTCAGGCTATAATCATCATGCCCCCACTCACAACGATTTAGGATTTGCTTGGGAATTTTCTTGACGGTGAGGTTAAGAAATTCCTCTACTTTCGCCCGAAATGCAGTACATAAAACCAGCAGTGTTCGTTCTGTCCCCACTTCTTCAGAAAGTTGCTGCAACTGGTCATGATTCAAATTCTGAGTCGTGACATAAATGAAATCTCGCTCGGTGGAGTAACCCTGTTGCCAGTAGAAAGTATCCGATGGTGCATAGGTGAAGCCTTCGAGTTTACAGAGGGCTTCTGCCAACATCTCGGCATTATATGTTTTGTTGATCACCCAATTTCCCCACTTGTCTTTTTCCAGTAGGGACGGAGCAAGGCGATAGTAGCGAAATCCGCCTCCGCCTTTCCAGCCAACTGCCTCAGTAATGCCCCCTTGATCTTCACCATCAATAACCTTTTTGAGCCGGGGTATAATGTGGGTATGGCAATGTTCGCCCAACTCCACCATAATCCAACGACGCCCCATTTTATGAGCAACCGCACCTGTTGTACCGGAGCCTGCGAAGGAATCTAGAACCAGTTCATTGTCCTCCGTACAAATCTCTAAAATACGCTGAATAAGGTCTTCTGGCTTTGGTGTATCAAAGACAGCATCTTTCCCAAAAAGGTTTTTTTGATGAGCCTTAGTTTGTCTGGTAGTATTGAGGTCATTCCAAATGGTTGGGTGAGGACGATAAGGTGTTTCTGGCGCAAATTCACGGGTGTAAGGCACCCATCGTTTGATGCCATTTTTTTCCCGTTTTTTCCAAATCAACTTCCCTTTTAATATTAAATCTTCAACCCCTTTTTTTCCTATTGCCCAGCAAGCTTCTCGTCCATCATCGTGAATTGGAAAAATCTCAGTTCCGTCAGGCGCAATGATTGGAAAAAACATTGAAGGACGATCTTTACGCAAGCTGTTCTTTCCATTCTTTTTGAGTAACCGATCGCGATAAGGTCGCTCAGATTCAGAGTCTGGATTTCGATATGCTTTCAGGATAGAATCATCGTACCGTTGTTGAAAAAATCTGCTAACTTCCGGTGTTTTTGTGAAACATAAGACATACTCATGATCTGGAGTAATAGGGACTTTATTATCATTGGGACTATCTACTTTCTTCCATATAAATGAAGTCACAAAATTGTCTCTTCCAAAGATTTCATCACACAAAACTTTTAGATAGTGAGCCTCGTTATCATCAATTGTAATCCAGAGCGACCCATCATCTGATAGCAAATGTCGAATAATTTCCAGACGATCGCGCATCATCGATAGCCAAATCGAATGCTCTAAGCCATCGTCATAATGCTCGAATGCACTTCCCGTATTATATGGCGGGTCGATAAATACACATTTAATTTTACCGGCAAACTCTGCCTCCAGCGCTTTCAGAGCCAGTAAATTGTCACCAAAAATCAATCGGTTGTCAAAAATATCGTTTTCAGTTACCCGATGGGTGGCTGAATAGGATTTTTCTGGATCTTCCAACAGAATGCGTGGCTCCAGTTTGGGGCGATTTTCTTTACCAATCCAAGTGAGTTCTAGTTTTTGTTTTTTATTCTGATTCATGGTCTACCAATAAAGCGTTCAATATAATGAGTATACGTTGACTTAACTTGTGGCAGCTTATGGAGTATCTCGATCTGCCAGTCTTTGCATCACGGCTCGCGCCAAAGGTTCAACATCTGTTAAATTCCTAAAAATAGCAAGATATCCTTTTTGGCGATCGCATTGAGACTCGGCAACAGTATAGATGAGTTCAGCCAATTCCAGTCCGATGCGTGATAATTCAATTTTGTCATCTTCAGAAAGTACCAGCTCGGTTTTTTTGATCAACCTTTGATGCCTTCGAGCCAAAATGTGAAGGATAAAATACTTTCCATGTCGATAAAAATTCTTCCGACGCCTTTCTGTTTCTGCCGCCTCTGAATCTGTAAAAATTTGCTCCAGGTATTGAAATATTTGGACGGAACGGCAGAGTTCAATTCCTGATAAACGATCCGAGAAAAGTTCCTCTTTGAATAAAGGGTAGAGTTGTCCACTCTCCTTTTTTGCGGTAACAATAATTTGAGTTTTGCCTTTAAAACAGGCGAGAGCAATAATGGCTTGTTCGATTGTGATTACATCTGACAAACTGCGATCTATAGATGGTCGATACTGATAGATAATTCCCGATACTGCCAGTTCTTGTCGCAATCGTTCTTGCGTTTCTTCCAATGCTGCAAAATAGATGTCCTTGACTGCATTTTGTGTATTTCTTGCCTGGGTGATTTTTTTGGCAAGAGTATCTTGTTCTTTACCAATTTCAATAATTGTAATGAGCAGTTTTGCATCAGGTGATACTGAACTTGTATTGTTACAAGCGGTTGCAATTGAACCGACGGTTTGCGCTCCATTGACAATTGAAAATCCTTCTAATGTAAATTTTCCGCTGTCATTGTTTGCATTGGGTGGAAGAGTGATGTTAGAACACACTGCTGTCAGTCCATTATTCAGGTACAGCAATTCTTCGGGTTGATTTTGCACCGTAGCTGTAATTGCCGAATTTACCCCTTCTGCACCCAGATAATAGCGAATGTTTCTTTCAAAAAGTTTTCTGCCATATTGTTGATAGAGTAAAGCGAGTTGATCGGCTGAAACTAAGCCATAAAATGCTTTTCGGGGTCGATCTACACCGTACCACTTCTCTAACGTTAACGTGACGGAAAAAGAAGTGATTGCTTGTTCTTCCGTCAAAAATCTATGAACGGCTGAAATATCAAGATCTTGCCAATCAAATCGTGAGGAAAATTGGTTGAGTTCAGTTTTTAGCTGTTTGAGATCTCGAATGACATGGCTTCCTAAATGACCGACAAGATACACATTACATCCGACAACGATTAACCCAGTGGTTCCCAAGGCTTCTTCAATATCGGATTGTAAACGGCTCAAACGATCGCTGAACTTATCAAAGCGTGAATTGACCAAATCGCGGATGCCGTCGCAGAACTTTTTATTCTCTCCCATATTTGGGGCTCTGCTGCCCGCTTTTGCCTGTACGACCCAAAGTCGATTTTGGCTTCGGTCAAAGAAAATTGCATCAATGCCATTATCATTTTCACCATTCACGATGGCATTCGCTGCTTGAGCCGGAGTAACATCTGCCAGCTTTTCGATCGCAAATGCAGCTAGAGAACGGCTCAAACGGTTTGTTTCATGCTGTTCTGGTGTCCAGTTCTGCAAAAGTTGAGGGATTAAGGGGAAATAACGCTGTTTCAGTACATCAATGACTTGAGCCTTTTGGGCATCTACATTGGATATAGACATTTTAACTCATTTACAAGTAACGGTGGGCTTTCGATACTGATCGTGCGGGGATGATGCCCGAAAGACCGATCGCCCCCAACTTAAATCAGCCGATCGCGAACCCCACACCCAACAGCAAACAACTCCAAAAGTGTAGAGAAACGGCGATAAACTTGCAGTTATTGACGCGATCGGGTTTGTCGTGATGTTCCCCGACGTGGCGGCAGAGTTGGACCGCCGCCGGCAATCCCGCCACACTCAACAGCGTCCACAGGGGGAAAATACCCAACACAGCCGCGATCGCCACCCCCAGAAAAATACTACCACAAGCCCAGGGCAAAATTTGCGCCCCCCGGCGGGTTCCCATGCGGACGATGGGCGATCGCTTTCCGGCGGCAATATCATCATCAACTTGGTGAAAATGGGAACAAAATAATATCAACGTCGTCGCAATTCCCACCACTATAGAAGCCGCCAAATTCAACACAGACCCACTCTGGGTTTGGCTGTAATAAACCGCCGACATCCCCACCGGACCAAAGGCGAAAAAGCAGAGAAACTCCCCCAAGCCGTGGTAGCCGAGGCGGAAGGGAGGACCCTGGTAAAGATATCCCAAAAAGCAGCAGGCCAAAATTAATCCCAATACGGTCAAATCCCCCTGCCACCAACAAATCAAACCGATTTCAAAAATTCCCACCGCCAAACACAAGTTGCCGATCGCAAAAATTAAGGATTTATTCCCCGTCAAATTGACCAGAGAATGGTGCTTGTTTTTATCAATTCCAGTTTCGGAATCGAAGACATCGTTGAGGAGATTTTCCCAGGCCAAAATCAAGATCGCCGCCGTCATGAAGGCGGTAAAAATGCCCCAGTGAATGACGCCGGTTTCAAACCAAGCGATCGCGGTTCCCACCCAAATCGGCATGATCGCCACGCTGTACATGGGGGGTTTGATGGCGGCTAACCAAAGTTTTGAATTGGAATCGGCAATCTGTTTTGTGGTCATCGGTTTTTCAATCAGGTTAGATATAACAGGGAATGGAGGAAGGCCGGACGGCTTCCACGGTGAGTTGGAAATTGTCCGAGGGGACAATGGTAATTCCCCGTCGCACGGGTCGCACCGGGCCGTTGTTGGCGAGGGAAAATCGGCAGCGGGAGAGGACTGCAGCCAAGACAATTTTCATCTCGAACAGGGACAAAGCCATGCCGACGCAGATGCGACTTCCCCCGCCGAAGGGAAAGTATTCGTAGGGGGAAAAGCGGCGTTCCAGAAATCGTTCGGGCCGGAATCGTTCCGGTTCGGGGTAGGTCTGCGATCGCCGGTGGGCCAGGTGGATGCAGGGGACGAGGACGGTTCCCGGATCGAAGCGATCGCCCCGGATCGTCACGGGCTCCCGCACCAGGCGGGGTTGGGAGATCAGGGCGATGGGGTGGATGCGGAGGGCCTCCCGGCAGACGGCGGTCAAATAGGGCAGTTGAGTGAGATCGGCGGGATCGGGGGCCGTTCCGAAATCGGCCAATTCCGCCGTCAGTTTGTCCCGGATTTCCGGGTGGCGGTGAATCCAGTAAAATACCCAGTCGAGGGCGGATGCGGTGGTGTCGTTGCCCAGCAATAATAGGGTGATGATTTGATCCCGGAGTTCTCCGTCCGTCATGGGTTCGCCCCGTTCGTCCCGGGCCGAAATCAATAGGGAGAGGATATCGTCGCCGCCGGGTGCGTCGCGGCGATCGCGGATCGCCGTGTCAATCAGATCGTCGATCTGCCGTCGCCGGCGGCAAAACTTTCCCCAGGGACTCCAGGCGCCCCAATCCCGCTGTAAGGGGGGCCAGAAAAATTGTACCGAGTTGAGGGGGGAGTTGACCCATTCCAAATAGGGTTGGATGGTCTGCCGCAGTCGGTTGTAGAGGGGACCGGGTTCGAGGCCCAACACGACCCGCAGGATGGTTTGCAGGGAGATGTCGGCGGTGTCGTTTCGGATCGAGAAGGTGTCGCCCACCCGCCAGCGGTCCGTCACCGAGGATGCGATCGCGGCGATTTTCTCGGCGTAGCGGGGGAGTTGCCGGCCGTGGAGGGGTGGCATCAACACCTGTCGCAGGCGTCGGTGTTCGGGTCCGTCTTTGGCGATCAGGGATTGCGATCCGGTCAGGGGCTCGAAGACATGGGTGATCCGGCCCAACTCGAAGGTGTCGGCGTCGGCGGTAAAAATCGCCTCGATCGCCTCGGGGTGGCCGAAAAAGACCGCCGGGGGGGAATGGGTGCCCAAAGCCCGCAGGGTAAAGGGATCGCCGTATTTGCGGGCGCAGGCTTGCAAATAGTTGGGGGGATCGGCGACCAACTGCAGGATTTGCAGCGGGGACATCACTTTCGGGCCATCGGGCAATTTCATGAATCTTTCCGGACAGGGCGCACCGCTCGACATCAGATCCGACTCCGCGCGATCGGGGCGGAAATCGGATTTCATCATAATACCACCGCCCCATCCCCTCCCGACCCGATGGAATCGCGCCGATTTGTTAAGGTTTATTACCGCCGTCAACCGGGCAATTTTTATCCGGACTCAAGGGGGGTCGGAAGTTCGATGTCGGGCAATTTTCCGCCTTTTTCCCAAATGGTATTACTATAGTAAGATCGACCCCATCTGTGGCCAACCGTTTTCACTCGTTCCCGCAATCTGTTATCTTTTATTCTATGCTGGTTCTACCTCCTCCCGAATTGCTCTGGCAAGACCGCCGGGAACTGCATCGCTTTCTGTTTGAGTGTCAGCAGAACTGCCGTCCCGATCGCCCCCCGAAAATTGTCAGTATCGCTCGGGACATCGATCCGGTCGATCCTTTGGCATTCCTGGAGACATTTTGGGAAGCGGACCGGCTCAATTTTTACTTGGAAAAACCGCAGTCGGGGGAAGCGGTGGTCGCCATCGATGCGGCCGTGCAATTGACCCTAGAGAAGGGAGAACGGTTCGGGCGATCGCGCCATTTCATCGAATCTTGTTTCCGGCAGATGATCCTCGCCGGACCCCACCGGGATTCCTTCGTGCCGGCGTTTTGCTGTAGTTTCACGTTTTTCGAGGATAATTCTGCGGCAAATTCGGAACATTATTATTTGAGAAATCCGGGTCATTTAAAAGGTCGGCATTCGGCTCCGGTCTTCCCGTCCGCCACCCTCTTCCTGCCCCAAATTCTCCTGTATTCCGAGGGCGATCGCCGGATTTTATTGTTCAATACCTTATTAGATTGGCAGTCCGATATCGACGAAATTACGGAGCGGACTTGGCCAAAAATCCGGCAAATTGACGAAATCCAAAATCGCCGTTGGGAGCGAAATCGTCCCGCCCCCCACCCGTCGAAGTCGATCTGGATCGAACCCCAAACCGAGCCCTTTCGGCAGTCCGTGCGGTCGGTTCTGGAGTCGATCGCGGCCGGAGAATTGAGCAAAGTGGTGCTCTCCCAAGCCTTCGACATCTGTTCCTCGCGCCCCTTCGATTTAATCAACTCCCTGGACAATTTGCGATCGCTCTACCCCGACTGCTACATCTTCTCCACCGGCAACGGCCGCGGCCAGAACTTCATCGGCGCGAGTCCCGAACGGCTAATCGCGGTCCGCGGCGGCGAACTGATCACCGACGCCCTGGCCGGTTCCGCCCCCCGGGGCCAGAGTGCCGCCGAAGACGCCGACATCGCCCACCGCCTGCTCTCGAGCGACAAAGATCGGCGGGAACATCAGGCCGTCGTCGATTTTATCGTCGAACGCCTGATTCACCTGGGCCTGACGCCGGAGCGATCGCCCCAACCCAGGCTGATGCGGCTCTCCAACATCCAGCACCTGTGGACGCCCATCACCGCCCCCATTTCCTCCGACATCCACCTGCTGGAAATTCTCGCCGAACTCCACCCCACCCCCGCCGCCGCCGGCACTCCCCGGGACGTCGCCCAAACCCAAATTCGACGCTACGAAACCTTCGATCGCTCCCTGTACGCGGCCCCCCTCGGTTGGGTGGACTACCACGGCAACGGGGAATTGATCGTCGGCATTCGCTCCGCCCTCATCGACGGCGATCGGGCCCGACTCTTCGCCGGTGCCGGCATCGTGGCCGGTTCCGAACCCGACCGGGAACTGGCCGAAATCCGACTCAAGTTGCAGGCATTATTGAGGGCCCTGGTTTAGGCCCGTCCTCAAGAACAGCGGCCGCTCAACGAAAGCCGTTGCTCCCGGACCACCTCCGCATACAACCGCTCCATCGCCGTGATATTCTCGTCCAAGGTGTAGCGCTGCAAGACCCGTTCCCGCGCCTTCTGTCCCAGCAGGGTCGCGAATTCCGGGTGGTCGCGAAATAGCGGCAGCAGAGTTTCCAACTGGGTGGTGACGCCCTGGGTTTTCAAAACGATCCCCGCCCCGCCTTCCAACACTTCCCCGTCCGCGCCGGCGTCCGTGGCGATGCAGGCGACGCCGCAGGCCATCGCCTCCAATAGAGACAGCGACAACCCTTCCACCAAAGAGGGCAAAATCAACACGTCAGCCCCCCGCAAAATTTCGATCCGCTTGTCCTCGTCCCCGATAAACCCCAACCAAACGATCCCGTCTTCGGGTCCGTAAAACCCCTGGAGGGTGGGAGCCAGGGGGCCGTCCCCCACGATCAACAACCGGCAGTCCCGGCCCATCCTCGCTTTTTTCCAACCTTTGAGCATGGCTTCGACGTTCTTTTCCGTGGCGATGCGCCCCTGGTAGACGAAAATGCGATCGGCGCCGAGTTTCGCCTTCAGCCGGCTGCGCCCCGGGGAATACTTCTGCACGTCCACGCCGTTGGGGATAACGGCGACGCGGCCGGCCGCGACGCCCAGGCGGACGAGCAAATCCTTTTGAATTTGAGAAAAGACGATGACGCGGTCGTAATTCGCCAGAAACGGGGCGTAGATCTGATACATCAGATGTTGGGTGCCCGAGGTCAGGTTGCGGAGTTTGCGATCGAAGGGGGGGTGAAACGTCGCCACCAGGGGCAAATTCAACTCCTCGCAAATCTCGGGGAGGACGAAATCCAGGGGGGAGAGGGTGAGGGAGGCGTGGACTAGATCGGGCCGCAGGGCCCGCAGGGCTTGCATCAACACCTTGCTGGACTTGAGGGTGGGGATCGTGTAAATCTGGGACTTGTAGAGGCAGGGCAGGGGTACCTCCTGGGTCATGGAAGTCGCGATCGCGGGGTCGGCTTTAAATGGCAGATCCGAAGCTGCCATCTGGGAACTCCCCGGGCCGGCAATTTTCCATCGCCCGTTCTCCAGGTGCCAGTTGTCGCGACGTTCGGGGTGGGAGGCTTCCTGGGCAAAGTGGAGGAAACTGACCGGATATCCCCGGTCGAGCAACATATTCGTGACTTCCCTGGAGTAGGTGACGTTCCCGCAAAATGGTGATTTTTTTCCGAGCCAAGCGATATGCATTCAGGTAGATAATAGGGATTGATCGGTGGTATGGAGTCAGAATCGGGAGTCGGGAATCGGGGAATTTAGAATGAGTTGTCAATGGTCAATTGTCAATTGTCAATTCTCAATTTTCCTCACACCCGAATTCTGGGATGACTGTACCACGGATATCCACAAAATCGCAGGGTCGCTCGGGACGAATCCCTCGTCAGTCGTGCATTTTGCCTCAAAACTTGCCCAGTCCTCCCCAAACCATACCAGACAGGATACCCCAGAACGAACCGATCCCGGCGGAAACGATCGCCGCCCCCAACACCAGGGGGGTGGCATCTGCGGCGGAACCGCCGTGGAGGAATTGGGGGAATACTGTCGCCCCGACCGCCCCCAGGGCCGCCCCGGTGATCGCGCCGAGGAAATTGCCCCACACCCCGCCCACGAAGGCTCCCCGCCGCCCCGCCAGTCGCATAGCGGTGGGCAGGGGCGGCGCCCCCCCGATGCCCCCGAAGGTGGCGCCGGAGAGTATCCCGGCCAGAGTTCCCACCCCGGCGGCGACGACGGCGGCGACGAACACCCGGGAGGTCAGTTCCGTCGTCGGGGGGGTTCCCAGTCGCAGTTCCCCCCACAACACTGCGACCGCCCCCAAACCGCCGCCGATCGCGGTTCCCAAGAACGCCCCCCAAATTCCCCCCAGCAGCGCCCCGTAGCGGCCCCGCACCCGGCCGACGGGGAGGGAGAGGGGGGGTTTGAAGGAATTCCAGATCGCCCCCCACACTGCCCCCATCAGCGCCCCCCACAGGATCGCCTGGCCGATGAGGGCGTTCCGTTCTAGGAGGCCGAAAATCACCCCGGCGATGGCGGCGGCGACGAAGGCGCCGCAGAACCCCCCGACGATGAGGGCCAGGCCGTTGTGCAGGCTCCGGGTGGGGGGGAGGAACAGGCCGGCGGTGGCGCCGAAGAAACAGCCCCAAATGCTGCCCACCATCATGGCGCCGACGATGCCCCCGGTTTTCCCGTACACGGCGAAAATGACGGCGATGATCGCGGACCCGCAGGTGGCCCCCCACAGGCCGCCGACGAGGGCCCCCTCGGCGAGGTGCCCGACCGCCCGCCAGGTTCGGGAGGAGCGCAGGATGGCGGGGGGTCCGGGCCGCCTGACGGCGGGTTTCGGCGCGGGGGTCCGCGTCAGGCTCCGCACCACTGGCGGGGGTGTCGGGACGGGTCGCCGGGGGGGCTTGCGCCGCCGTCTGGCGGTCAGGGGTTGCAGGTGTCGGCCCGACCGCACGGCCTCCCGGGAGGGGAAGGGGTCGCGCCCCCCCAGTTGGCGGGTGCGATCGCACCAGGGGCAGGATTTGAGGTGGTTGCCGTAGCGGTGTTGGGGGTGGCGATCGCAGGCCACCAGGTCGGCTTCGGCCTGCCGCAGGGCCTTCATCCACGTCCGCGCCTCCGGACGGGATTGGGGGGAACCGTGGCCGGACTCGAAGCAGCGGATAAATAATTCTTGCAACTGGGGGTGGAGGATCTCGAAGCCGGGGGCCAGCGGCATGGGTTTGTAGGGGACCGGCCGCCGTCCGTAGACGAAATGGCCGGCTTTGATGCGGGCTTCGATGGGCGGGGGGTCGCCGCCCCCCTTGTAGACGCCGGAAAAGGGGTGGGTGCCTTCCATGAGCAGTTGGAATAGCAGCACCGCCAAACCGAAGCGATCGTGTTCGGGGGTGCGATCGAGCTCTCGGAACGCCTGACTTTGCAGTTCCGGGGGGGTGAATTCGGCCTTGCCCACCGGGCAGCGGAAGGTGAACCCTGTCTCCGGGTCGCGGACCTGGAAGGAGTCGGTATCCACCAAGGTGACGATGGCGGTGTCGCTGACGAGGATGTTGGATTCGTTGACGTCCCCGACGACGTAGCCCCCGGCGTGGAGGTCCGTGAAGGCGGCGGCGAGGTTGCGGGCGCTGCGGTGCAGGTAGAGGTAGTTGAACAGGGGTTTCTGTTCCCGCCTGGTTTTGGGGGTGTAGAAGATGTGGACGGGGGCGGCTTTCATCACCCGCGGCATCAGGTAGCCGACGATTTTTTGGCGGGCGTCGGTGGTCCGCAACAGGTCCACGGGCCAGGCGATCGCCACGATCCCCGGGGCGACGGTGCGGTTGGCCGGGGGGGAGTTGTACATCAGGGTGAGTTTGTCGGCGTCTTCGTCGCTGGGGTCGTGATAAATTTTGGCGACGAGGGTGGGATCGTCCAAAACCATATAGATGCGGCCCTCGCCACCGCTGCCGACGGGGTTCTTGGTGTCGAGGGTGATAGTTTTTCCGGTGAACTGGCGCTGCAACCGCATGGGGTTCGGGAATTTGGGGTTCGGGCAGATATCCTTCTCAAGGATAGCGCTTCGGCTTTCTATTTCTGTTTTTGAGATTGCCAAATTTTCCGGCTTCAGGTTAGTCCCAATGGAGTTCCCACCCCAACAATTCCTCTAGTTTTTGATTGTGGGGGTGGAAGAAATCTCGCATTTGCGAATAGATTGAACCGCTGCGGTCGGCTGTATAATTTCCGGGATTGTGGCGACGAAATTCGTCGAGTTGATGGGCCGGAAGTTCCAGGAATTCCAAGACGCGATCGTAGGTGGTTTGTGGATTTTCGTAGAGATCTTCGCTGCGGAGGATTAGCAGTTGTTCTCTGGGGAAGACGGACAGCCAATTTTGCAGGAACTGGAAATACAGCCCCCGCCACAGGAATTTCTGGGAGTCCCAGACCGCCGGAGACGCTTCGTGGGAAAGATTGGCGGGGTCGGACAGCAGTTCCAACTCGGAGGCGATCGCCGCTTCAAAGGACCGCTTTTCCCACTTGAACCTCAGCCAATGGTGATAGTGAGAAAGGGCGCGATCGACGGGGTTTCTCAACAATATAATTATCTTCGTTTTCGGCAAAAGTTCCGAGATTCGGCCGGGAACTTCGGCGGTTTCCAAATAGTGGGGAGTCGCTTCCCCGGTCAGGAAGTTTGCCCCGGGGGATAGGTGGGGAAAATGGGCGAGATACCAATCCAACCCCCGAAAAAATAGGACGCTCCAAAAGTAAACTTCTTTTTTGATACATCCCAAAACTTGCGGATGTTTTTCCAAGTAAGCCTGCAGGGATGTCGTCCCACCTTTTTGAGTTCCGATGATCAAAAATTGGGGGGGCATCGGATGTTCTTCATCCCAGTATTTGCGGGCTATTTCTGGATCGGATTTGACCAGCTTTTTGAGACTCGCAGTTCGATAGGAAGCGATCGCCTCCCGAACCTCTCCTTTTCGGCTCAATATTTCTCCTAGATTTAAGTCCACTGAAAACGTCTCGGGAAACTGGCGGACTTGGCGGCGATAAAATTCCAGCACCACGTCGAGTTTGTCCTGCTGGGCGAGGAGATTCCACAGGTTCCAATAAGACCAAAAAAAATCCGGTTTGATTTCCACGGCTTTGAGATAAATTTCGGCGGCTTCGGAGGGCTTTCCCTGCTGGAGCAGCAGTTGGGCGAGTTGCAAATGGGCGTCGAAATTTTTGGGGTCGATATCCGAGATTTTTTGATAGCATTCGATCGCCAAATCCCACCGCCGGCAATGGATCGCCGCTTCCGCGATATTGTTGTAGATAAAAACTGGATATTCGGACGGTTCGGGATGATGTTTCAGGAATTGCTGATAGCAGGAAACGACCGCCTCCCATCTCTTGATTTTTTTGAGAACTTCTCCGAGCTTGATGGGGGGCCAGTACGCGCCGGGATTGAGGGAAATTCCCCGTTCGTAAAGGGCGATCGCCTCTTCCAAATTGCCCGCGTTTGATTGCAAATCTGCCAGTTTAACATGGAGCCAGTCCGAATCCGGTTTCAGTTTCAGAGCCTCCCGATAAGCCGCGATCGCATCTTCGAGCCTTCCCGCTTCGACGAAAGCGTCGCCCAAACGACTGTGGAAATAAAATTGATTGGGAGCGAGTTTTATGGCGTTTTGATAGGCCGCGATCGCCGGTTCAAACTGACCGGATTTCGCCAATGCTTCTCCCCGGTGATGGGACAGTTCCGGCACGTCTGGATACAGCTCTACCGCCTTTGAAAATAGCGCGATCGCAGCCTTTATTTCCCCCCATTTTTGAAAGTCATTTCCCAAATCTATATAATCTTTAACGCCGAAATATTTCGGCTCAACAAAAATGGATTTTAACCAATAAGCCACCGCCTGATCGTGCCGGCCGATGCGGGTCAAAACTTTTGCCAAATTCCGATAAGCACCCCCGAAGTCGGGCTGCAGACGAATCGCCGTTTCGTAGGTCGCGATCGCACTTTCCCAGTCCTGTTGTTGGGCGAAGAGACTCCCCAAATTCGCGTAAACTTCGGCGAAGTCGGGTCGGATTTCAATCGCTTTCAGATAGCTATTTTTGGCCTCCGCAAATTGACCTTGTAGCTGTTGGATGATGCCGAGGGTTTTGTGGGCGGGGGCGAAGTCCTGCCGGTGGTTCAACGCCGTTTGGCAAGCCGCGATCGCCTCCGGATAACGCCGCTGGTAAAGGTAAAAATTAGCCTGCTGGTGGGATTGAATCGCCGCAATTTCTGACGGGTCGGAAGATGACATTTTTGATACTATTGACGAATCTGTAAAAGTTAAAATATCCGTTTTATACCCCGACTTTACCACGGATAAATAATTCTGTCAACTCCAATCTCAATCCCAATTGAATTCCAAATTTAAAAATTCTTGTAATCTGCGATTGTGGGGTCGAAAGTAATCCCGAAGTTGAGCATAAATATCCGTTTCAGTTGGGGCATAATGTCCCCGGTTGTGGCAGGAATATTCCGCGAGTTGATAGGGGGGAAGTTCCAAAAAATCCAAGACCTTCGCAAATGTGTCCCGGGGACTTTGATAAAACTCTTCGCTGGGCAGGATCAGAAATTGCGATCGCGGAAAAACGGACATCCAATTTTGCAGAAAATAGAGGTACAGTCCCCGCTGGATATATCGCGGAGATGGGGATGTCGCAATCTCTTGTTTCGTCCCCTTTTGAAGCAGATTTAACTCGGATGTCATCGCCTCTTCCAAGGTTCGGGACTCCTGCATGAGGCGGACCCAATGATGATATTGAGAAATCGACCGGTGAATCGGATTCCGCAGCAAAACGATCAATTTGACTTGGGGAAATGCCCGAAATAAGCGGTGGGGAACCTCCGGGATTTCCAGGTAATTGGGGGTGGCTTCCCCCGTCCGGATGTCCGCCTCCGGGGAGAGGTGGGGGAAGTGGGACAAATACCAGTCCAAACCTCGCCGAAAGTGAAGGTTCCAAAAATGGGTTTCTTTCTTGATGCAGCCGACAATTTGGGGGTGCTTTTCCAAATACCGATAGAGGGAAGTTGTTCCCCCCTTTTGAGTACCAATAATGATAAAATCCGGCGGTATAGGGCGGGTTTCATCCCAATATTTTCTGACAATTTCTGGATGCGATCGCGACATATTTTTGTAACTTGAATTTCGCAACGCAGCCATCGCCTCCGGCATCTTTCCGTCCCGGCTGAGAGCCTCCCCCAAATTCAATTCGATTTGCTCAGAATCGGGCGAGCTGTGGACTGCTGCTTCCAAAATCGCGATCGCTTTTTTCAATTTTTGATGGCGGGCGAGGATCTCCCACAGGTTCCAGTATGACCAAGAAAAATCCGGTTTGATTTCAATGGCTTTTAGATAGGCATCTACTCCTCGTTCAGGTTGCCCCATTTTAAATAAAATAGAACCCCAATCCCGATGGGTTTCAAAACAATTCGGGTCGGCCATCAACTGCCGATGATAAACATCGACAAGTCGCCCCCATTCTCCCCGCTCCATCAATGTTTTTTCCAGACAGCGATAGGTGGTTTTTGAAGTCGGATTGGCGACGATCGCGTTTTCATAGCAGGCGATCGCCGGCTCGGACTGTCCCCGGGCGTTGAAGACTTCTCCCAAATTGTGGTGGGCTTGAAATGAGGTGGGATCGAGGGCGATCGCATTTTCATAGCAGGCGATCGCCCGGTCGTATTTCTGCTGTTTGAAAAACTGATTTCCCAACCGAATATAATCCGTCACATTTCCCGATTTCGGTTCCAGTTGCAAAGCTCGATATTGGCATTCGATCGCCCGCTCCGGTCGTTCGAGTTCGCTCCAAACTTTCGCCAAATTCCGGTAAACACCCGCCAATTTGGGATTGATTTCCAAAGCCCTTTGATAAGCCGCGATCGCCGCTTCCCAGCGACCCTGTTTCGCGTACAAACTCCCCAAATTCCCGTGGGCTTCGGCAAATTCTGGTTGCAGTTCGACCGCTTTTTGATACCATTTTTTCGCCGCCCGAAAGTTTCCCCGAAACTGAAAAGCAACCCCCAAGGTTTTGCAGGGAACCGCCCAATCCGGCCGCAGTTCTAACACTTTTTGACAAGCCGCGATCGCCCCGTCCCAATCGCGATCGTTGAGTTTCAAAATGGCCTGTTGATGGAGTTGTAGGGCTAGAAGTTCCGGAGTTTGAGAAGACATGAGTAATCTTTTCCTCAATTATAATCCTGTTCGGGGCCTTCAACTTCTGACAGCAGCATCTCAATTTCCCCGTCCGGCAAACCGTCTCCCGTTTTGACAAAAAATAACTGATACCCTTCGTTGACAATATCGACCCCATCCCGAACCCGCTCTAAAAAGGCGTCGATTCCCCGTTTTGCCTCTTGTTCGCGATCGCCTTTTTCTGCCACATTATAATCGTCAAAAATCGCCATCCCCCCCACTTTCAGCAACCGCCAGGATAGCAGGGCATCCCGAAACGCCACCGTCGCCAAATGACAGCCGTCGATGTAGATCAAATCGTAGTGGCGAGGGGGAAGAGAACTGAGGACATTTTGGGAGTAGCCCACGATTTTGATGACGCGATCGCCCGCCCCCGTTTTGGCGATATTTTCCGCAAATTCGGGCTGAAAATAGGGGTCGATACAGGTGATTTTTGAGGTCGGGTGGGTGAGGACGCGATCGAGCAACCAACAGGTTGACATCCCCTGAAAACTGCCCACTTCCAAAGCTTTAAAATTGGGAAGTCCGACCCGGGATTTTAAGTGTTTTTCCCAGGGGGGAATATTGCTGCCAAACCAATCTCGGGTGAACCGATAACCTCGGGTTTCGCTTTCCTGCCATCCCCGCAATTTCAGGGCGATTTTATGACAATGTGCGGCCTCGTCAAATCGGTTCTGGTCGCACAAAAAATTCCCCAATTCCGTGGGAGGTTGGGGGCGGTCTGGAGCCGCCGCGATCGCCTTTTTGAGGGACGCAATTTTATCTTCAAATTCCCGATGCCGGCGGCAGACATTTTCCCATTTTTTGAGAATTTCCGGATCGTCGGGTCGAATTTCTCGGGCGAGGTCGTGAAACGCGATCGCCCCTTCAAACTGATGGTTTTTCGCCAACAGTTCTCCCCATTTTAAATAGGGTTCTGGATCGCTAGTATTTAAACCCAAGTTTTGCCAATTTTCATCGGGTTGATACCAGACCATTTTGGACAGCCACAGACTCGCGATCGCCGCATCTCCTTGGCTGTGTTCCCGCATCGCGTGACCCAACTTTCGAGACAAACTATTGTTGACTCCCGGCCGATTTTCGGGAATCTGCCGCAACGCTTGTAGGTAAATCGGAACCGCTTCCGCAAATTGTCCGGTTCCACTCAAAGCATCTGCCAAATTTTCATAGGACCAGTAGGAATCGGGGTTCAGAATCACCGCCCGCAAACACACTTCCAAGGCTTCTTTGAAGTGGCCGACTTCGATCAAAGCCCGCCCCAGCGGTTGGTGGGACCAAGGGGTATCGGGATTGATTTTTATCGCTTTTTGATAGGCCCCGATCGCTTTTTCCAATTCCTGCAACCGAAACCAAGCGTTGCCCAATTTGTGATGGGCGAGTTCGTTGTTGGGGTTCAGTTGAATCCCCCGTTCGTAAGCCGCGATCGCTTCATCCCACTTGCCCTGCTGGGCCAACATATTCCCCAAATCTAAATAAATAAAATCGGAATTTGGACTCAGTTTGATACAGTGTTGATAAGCCGTTTCTGCCTCCCCCCACCGTTCCCAACCCGCCAGGGCATTTCCCAACAAATAATGGGCTTTGCCTGCCTCGGGCTGTCGGGCGATCGCCTCCCGACAATAGGAAATTGCCTCCGGATATTTTTTAAATAAAATTAACAGTTGAGCCAGATTTCGATAAACCCCCGCCAAATCCGGGTTGAACTGCAAAGCCATCTGATAAGTCGTCAGGGCATCTTCCCACATTCTTTGTTCGGCATACCAGCTTCCCAAATTGCCGTAAACTTCCGCAAAGTCTGCCTTTATTTCTAACGCTTTCAGATGCCAAATCAGGGCTTCCTGAAAGTCGCCCCGTTTTTGGTAGGCGACTCCCAAGGTTTTGCAGGCTTCGGCAAAATTGGGCCGGAGTTGTAACGCCTGCTGACAAGCCGCGATCGCCTCCTCCAGTTTTCCGGCTTCGAGGTGGGCGATCGCGTTTTCGTGGAGATGGACGGCTGAGGTGTCGGTGTCGTTTCTGGGAACCATAGAAGTGTCGCTGATAAATCGGGAAAGTCGGGACGAACTACACCTCAACTCAAGCATAATTTCGGGAACATTTCGCTCAAATTGTCAGTCCTTTGTTAAAATATAAATCAAATACATCAGCGCCCCAAACACCAAAGGGACTCCGACCAGCAACCCGGCAAACACCTTGGAAATGGAACTGGCAAGAATCACCAAAGCAGTCCAGGGGACGACCGAGACAATGACCACGATCGCAATTTTCAGGGGAGTCCACTTGATGCTCCGTTTCAGGGTTTGAAAGTTTTTGCCTTCCAAGCCGGGTAATTTGGGGGGTGGGGTAGCCATATCGAACTCCTTAGCGAGGGGGAGCGAGAGGGGGTTATCGGAACAATTAAAACATCGGATTTACCCAAAAAACACAATCAGATATTTTGCGGGGTTCGGGAATGCATCCGATGGGGCATGATAATTAGGATAGCAAATGTTTGAGAGGGGATGTGTTTATGGTGGCAAGCCAGCCCAGAGTCAGTGTAATTATTCCGGCTTACAACGCCGATCGCTACATTTGCATGGCGATCGACAGCGTTTTGAGCCAGAGTTACCTGGATTATGAAATTATTGTAGTCGATGACGGCTCCACCGACGGCACCCGCAACATTTTGCAACGCTACGGCGATCGCATCCGCCCCCTCCACCAACAAAATGGCGGCATGGCGGCGGCCCGAAATCGGGGCATATCAGAGGCCCGGGGGGAACTGATCGCCCTGCTGGATCACGATGATATTTTCTTGGACGGCAAATTGCAAGCCCAGGTTTCCCGCTTCGACTCCCACCCCGACGCCGGACTCGTCAACAGCGGTTGGCAGATTATCGACGCGGACGGGACGGTGCGATCGCCCATCGAACCCTGGCACGACATCCCCCATTTAACCCTGGAAACCTGGCTGACGCGCACACCCATCCTCCCCAGTGCCATGATGTTCCGGCGGCAGTGGTGGGAACGGGCGGGCGGCTTCGACTCCCGATTCGACGGCGCCGACGATGTGGATTTCGTGCTGCGACTCGCCGGGATGGGATGCGAGGCGATCTGGCTGCCCCAAGTCACCGTCGGCTACCGGCAACACGATCGCGCCATGTCCATCGCCGATCCCAGCAAACAGCTCGAAGCCTTCGATGCCGTCCTGGAAACCTTTTTCAGCCGACCGGATCTCGACTCCGACCTGCGGCAATTGGAACACCGCACCCGTTACGAAGCGTTGACCTGGATGGCTTGGCGATTTTATCATACCGGCCATCCGGAAAAAATGGCGGATTTTCTGCGGCGATCGCTCTCCCACACCCCCTACACCCGCCCCATCACTATTTCCGACTGGGTACACCGCTTCATGGGCTACTCCGCCGCCTATGGCGAACCGATGAATACTCAAAGTTTCCGACAGCAACCCCAATGGCAAAACCTCCTCGGTGAAACCCTCCCCAAAACCACGCCCAGAGTCAGCGTCATCATCCCCGCCTACAACTGCGATCGCTACATCGAATTGTGCGTCAGAAGTGCCTTAGAACAGACCTACACCGACTATGAAGTTATTCTAATTGATGACGGTTCCACCGACGACACCCGCCCGGTTCTCGAACCCTATTTGGATGTCATTTGTTATCGATATCAAGACAATCAGGGAGCCGCAAAAGCCAGAAATAACGGCTGTCGGTTGGCGCGGGGAGAATTTCTCGCCTTTTTGGATGGAGACGATTATTTCCTCCCCGAAAAACTCGCCGAACAGGTCGCCCATTTTGATAATCACCCCGAAATCGATTTGATTCAGAGTGGCTGGGTTGTCGTTAATCAAAACGGAGAAACTCAGGCGATCGTGGAACCCTGGAAAAATGCCCCCGAATTGGATTTGGAAACCTGGATTCTGCACAAATGCGTCCGCCCCAGCGCCCTGATAATGCGGCGGGAATGGTGGAAAAAAGCAGGCGGTTTCGACCACCGCCATCCCCCCACCGAAGACCTCGATTTCGTGCTGCGATTGTCCCTGATGGGATGCCACACCGTCTGGCTGCAAAAACTGCACGCCTGCTACCGCCAACACGATCGCAATTTGATGTCCGGGGGGGAACGGGTGATCCGCAATACCGAAGCGGTGATGGACGAGTTTTTTAACCGCCCGGAACTGCCCGAAAACATTCGCAAACTCCGGCGAAAGGAACAATACCAACGCTGGGTGTGGCTGGGGTGGCGGATGTACCGGGACGGCTACCCGCAACTGATGCTGGAATGCTTGGAAAAATCCCTGGAATATACCCAATTTCCGACGACGGAAACCCTCGTCCATTGGATGGATGCCTTGAAAAATATCTCCCGAGAGTACGGGGAGACATTAAATGTCGGCGATCTGATACAATCTCCGGAGTGGCAACAAATTTTATCCTTATTTATGGGGGGTAAATCTCAGAAAAAAATGGCTTCAAAACCCGTTTTAACCGCTTCTAGCAAACATATTATTTTGATCAATACCGACGATCCCGGCATCGGCGGACTGGCCCAATACGACCATTTGATCCTGTGCGAATTGGCGAAAATGGGCTACCAGGTGACGGCGGTGCGCCCGGAACACGAGAGCCCGCTGGTGGGCCGGGAAAAGGATTTGGGGGTGCGGCAATTTTGGTTAAATTATAGCACCAGTTCCGACCTGGCGCGGATTCTCAGAAATCGGGGGGATGCCGAAGAATTGTATTCCAAACTTGAGCCGGATTTTATCATCTTCAGCGACGGCTGGCCCTTCTCCCATTTTGCGGCGAAACAGGAGGCGATCGCCCAAAAAATTCCCTACGCGATCGCCCTGGGTTTGGCAATGCCGGAACACGCCAAATTTTCGATGGGGGACGGGGTTCCCTACGCCGAAGGAGTGCGGTATCAATACGGTCTGGCGCGGGCGGTGAACGTGGCAGCCCGGGAACATTTGGACATCCTGCACAGACAGTTTAAACTGCCGGAAAATAAAGGCAATGTCGTCTACTACGGGCGATCGCAACAATACTTCGATCCCCCCAATTTGGCAGTGCGAAAACGGCTGCGGCAAGAAGTTGGAATTCCCGAGGATGGGGTGATGTGTTTGACCACGGCGAGACTGGCGCCCATCAAGGGCCACCGCCACCAAATTGAGGCGATCGCGCAGTTGAAAAACTCCCCCATTTGGTCGAAATTATATGTGGTTTGGGCGGGCACCGGAAAGGGGAGCGATCGCGACGTCGAACCGGAATTGCGGGAATTGGCCCGAAAATTGGGTGTCGCCGAAAAGCTGATTTTTCTCGGCCAGCGGTGGGACGTCCCCGACTGGTTGGACGCCTGCGATATCTTCGTGTTAACCTCCCTGGCAGAAGCGGCCCCCTCGTTTGCCGTCATGGAAGCGATGGCCAAGGGGTTGCCCATCGTCGCCTCCGCCGCGGGCGGCATCCCCGAGGGCTTGGGGGACACCGGACGGCTGCTACCCGATCCCAACGTCGATCCGGAAGGAACGGCACGAGAATTGGCGAAAACCATCGAAGAATGGGCGGTTGACCCCGAACTTCGCAAGGCGATCGGACGGAAAAGCAAGGAACGGGCCGAAGGGCTATTCCGGGAAGAACGGATGCTCAAAGAAACCGTAACCATCTTTCAGCGGGCGATAAATGACCCGGAAACCGACGAATTCGCCAGCCGTGGGGAGGTGATAACAGGAGTGCAAAATGTCTGCCAGAGGCTCCGCTACGCCTCGGAAATTTGGCAGGCTTGGCACGCCTACACCCACCAAGACACGGCGGGGATGGTCCGCCACCTGCAGGAGTCCCTGCAATATTCGCCCTTCCCCTTCGTGACGGAAACCGTTATAGACTGGGTAAATGATTTGATTCGTTTGTCTTCCCTAAAAGGCGATCGCATCGACGCGGCGACTTTGGCTCGATCTCCGGGGTGGCAGGAGGCGATCGCGCAAATTTTGGGAATTTGAACAATGGGGGTGTGGGGAAAGTGAAAAGTGAAAAGTTGAAAGTTTCCCCTTTCTTCTTATGCCAGAATAGAATACAGCACTTTGCGCGGTAATGAGACACAGATGGAAAAGATCCCCCCTAACCCCCCTTGGAAAGGGGGGAACCAGAA
>NZ_JAJENU010000511.1:0-301 GCF_035615495.1 Lyngbya sp. CCY1209
CTCGCGGGCAACCAGAGACGGTTGCCCCCACAATTCTTCACCCCCCACAATTATTCCCGGGCTACCGTATAAAGTTGCCCCCAGAGGAATCCTAAATCTTCCCTCCCGAAATCTCGCGGGCAACCAGAGACGGTTGCCCCCACAATTATTCACCCCCCACGATTATTCCCGGGCTACTGTATAAAGTTGCCCCCACAGGAATCCTAAATCTTCCCTCCCGAAATCTCGCGGGCAACCAGAGACGGTTGCCCCCACAATTCTTCACCCCCCACAATTATTCCCGGGCTACCGTATAAAGTTG
>NZ_JAJENU010000512.1:0-245 GCF_035615495.1 Lyngbya sp. CCY1209
TGTAGGTGATGTTGTCGGCGGTTTGCAGGTTGTCGGCGCTGCCGTTGTTGATGGTGATATCTGATACGTCGAACCCGGCAACTTCTTCGCCGAAGGTAGCCGTTACGGTGAAGGCGGTATTGATTGTCTCCTCGGCATCCGTGGCGAGTGTCACTGTGGGGGCGGTCAAGTCCGCCGTCCGGGTGAGTTGGGTGGCGGCAATGTTATCGTTTCCGGCGATATCCGCTGCGATGGCGGCTGCAATA
>NZ_JAJENU010000513.1:0-23789 GCF_035615495.1 Lyngbya sp. CCY1209
GAGCCGTGTGAGGTGAAAGTCTCATGCACGGTTCTGAATGGGAGGGGGAGAAGGTGACTTCTCTCTCGACCCCTAATAAGATTGCAGTTGCCCCAAACTCGCTCCGGATCGGCAGGAGCGGGTCGGCGGGTCCGAAACT
This sequence comes from Lyngbya sp. CCY1209, assembly GCF_035615495.1. Lineage (GTDB taxonomy): Bacteria > Cyanobacteriota > Cyanobacteriia > Cyanobacteriales > Microcoleaceae > Limnospira. The sequence continues at coordinate 140 of NZ_JAJENU010000513.1, forward strand.
GCGATGCCCGTCACCTCGCCAACCCCAAACCCCTGAGTTCCATGTCAACCATGATGATCGAAAAAAGAAAACCGTCTCCGCTCGCCTATCTGGGAACGATCGCCCTGTTGGTGGGCGGTGGGGTTGCCGCCTACTTCGCCCTCACCGCCCGGAAGCCCGTCGAGAACGTCCCCTTGGGGGCGAACGTCGTCCCCCAAGATGCGATCGCCACCCTGTCGCTGTCCACCGAACCGCAGCAGTGGGAACGGCTGCGAGGGTACGGAACCCCCGAATCCCGGGCTGCCCTGGAAAAACGGCTGGCCCAATGGCGCGATCGCCTGCTGACGGACAACGGCTTCAATTATCAACAAGACATCCAACCTTGGGTGGGCGACGAAGTGATGGTGGCCTGGTTGTCCGACCCCGCGATGATTTCGTCGGGTCAGGCGCCCCAACCGTCGGATACCCCCCCCGAATCCCCCATCGTCTCGGCCCGGATGGTGGTGCTTCCCATTGCCGACCCGGCCAAAGCCAAGGAAATTCTCGACCGCCCCAAAACCATCGCCGGCGGGAGCGTCACCGAACGCAGCTACCGGGGCGTCGATATCGTCGAAACCGAAGGTCTGCCCCAAAATTATTCCATCGCGGTACTCGGACAGGAATTTCTCCTCGTCACCACGGCCCCGAGTGCCACCGATCGCGCGATCGATGCCTACCGGGGCGACGATTCCCTCGCCAAAACCCCCGGCTACGCTGCGGCCGTCCAAACAATTCGCAACCCCGCAGCTTTCGCCCAGGTCTATCTCAACATCCCCGTGGCGGCTTCCGCGGCCTCCCTCACCTCGGCCCAACCCATACAGACGGAAAGTTTGGAACAGTTGAAACAAAATCAGGGGTTCGCCACCACCGCTATTCTGGAAGAAAACGGCATCGACTTTCGGGCAGTGTCCTGGCTCAAACCCAACAGCCAACGCAAATTTAAAGCCGCAAATCAAGCCCACGGGATGCTCAAACGGATTCCGGAAACGGCGATCGTGACGGCGGGGGGCGGCAACCTCAAGCAGGTGTGGGAGGATTACAATCAGGGGGCTAACGCTAACCCCATCGCCCCCTTCAATCCGAAGGCGTTGGCGGGGAGTTTGAAAGAGTCCATCGGCATGGACTTGGACAAGGATTTTCTCAGTTGGATGGACGGGGAATTTTCCCTGGCTTTAATTCCGGCAATTCCCAATAAAGATGTCCCCCAAAAGTTCGCCGCCGGGTTCGCATTCATGGTGGAAGTGAGCGATCGCTCCTCGGCGGAAAAGAGCCTTAAACAACTCGACGAAGTGATGCGGGGGCGGAATTTCCAGGTGGGAGAAGCCGTCCTCAACGGCCAGCCCGTGATCCAGTGGACTTCCCCCTACGGCGGTTTCAGCGTCATCCGGGGATGGCTGGACGGGGACGTGGCCTTCGCAACTGTGGGGGCGCCCGTCGCCAACCAATTCCTGCCCCAACCCCAGAATCCCATTACTTCCAACGCCCTGTTCCGGGAAACGCTGCCGTCGGACCGGGACCCTGACCAGGGTAATTTTTACATCAATATTGAACAGGTTTTCGATCGCAAAAATCTCTCCCTACCGCCCCTCGCCCCCCAGCAGCAGGTCTGGGTCAGAGCGATCGAATCCATCGGCCTGACGACTGCGGTAACGGGCGATCGCACGGTCCGCTACGATGTCTTCGTCAATTTCACCGATACAACGGTAGCGGAGGGAGAGTCGGAAGTCGGTATTAGGGAGTCGGGAATAGAAAAAAATTGACAATTGGTAATTATCAATTGTCAATTATTAATGATCAATTATTCATTATCGCCGTCGGCGACTGCCGCCGGTGGAACGGTGTCGGCTGCCGCTGCCGGTTCCGAAACTGGGCGTCCGCCGTTGGGTGGGACGGGCTTCCTGGGACTGCCGCAGGTTGCTGCCTCCGACGCCGGAACCCGTCGAACGGTTGGCGTTGGGGTTCGTCCGGTTCGGAGAAGTGCTCGAACTCGGAGAGGAAGAACGCACCGTTCCCGTACTGCGGAAGGTCTGGCGGTTTTTCACTGCCGGGGGGGGTTCGTTGTAGGTGCGGCGGTACTGGCTGACAGCTTGGTTATAGGTGTTTCCGTAGCCACCATAACCCACCATCACGCCGCCGGGTTGATAGACGGGGGGGACGTAGTAGCGGGGGGCAAACAGGCTGTTGGCGATCGCACTTCCGACAAAGGCCCCGGCGAAGGGACTCCAGAAGTTCGACTCCCGGCGGACGATGACTGTTTCCGTCTGTCCGGTTTGGGGATTGGTTTGGGTTTCGGTGACGTTGTGGACGTACTCGATTTTAAAGTCTTCGGTCAAATACAAAATCGGCTGGTTATTTTCGACTGCCAAATAGCTACTTTCTCCGGCTTGGATTTGCTCGGCTGTCAGGCGAGCCATTTGCAGGTTATCCGTCCGGTAGACGGGGGGTCTGGCATTGAGCAGCATCAGGGTATATTCCCCGGTGGCGTCGTCGTATTCAGCCTGTTGGACGGGGTATTTTCCGTCCGAGAGTTGGGTCGGCGCCGGCGCCGCCGTGCGGACGGGTTGCTGTACGGCGGTGGGCGAGGGCGAACCGCAACTGACGGTCGTCCAGCCCAGGGCGAAAACCATCAAAATGGTGATCAATTTTTTCTTTAACATGGTTTGGTTTTACGGTTTGAAAGTGCGATCGCAAAAGGATTTCGACAGTTACAGGGGAACCAGTTCCGGAAAGTTCTGTAGCAACTGCTCGTCGGTGAGTTCGTCACCGAAGCGGGCCGGGGAAAAGTGGATCTGAATCGCCCGCAAACTGCCTTGGTAGTGGAGGTTGACGATCGCCTTGAGTCCGGCTTCCATCGCTTCAAAGCTGGCTAGGTCCGTTTCCAAGTCCGGAACTTCCCCTTCACAGGCTATTGTAATCATTACCACCAGGTTGTAGGTGACGGGCAGGGTCAGGGGTTCGTCGGGGTCGGGTTGGCCGAGGTCGGGTTCGCTCAGATACCGCCCGGCGGCGTCGGTGAACAGTTCGTTTACATAGTCCCCGGCTTCTTCTTCGCTCCAGAGCACGTCCCCCTCGTTGCAGGCGGACTGCCAGTAGGTATCGTACTGGAGGAGGCCCTGGCAGAGGTTCACCAGGCCTTCCCCCATCACTTCGAGATCGCCGTTGGCTTCTACGGCGTCCCGGGCGACCCGGTTGAGGATGCCCAGCAGGGGGGCGACTTCGGAACCCGCCAGGTGCAGGAACAGGCGGGACACCACGAACCGGGTTTTCCCGAACATTTTGTTAAAGCGATCGCCGATGGCCATAGTTGGAATTAATTGATAACTGATAATTGATAATTGACAATTTTCAATCGTCGGTTCTTAATTGTCAATTTTGTGGGCTTTCTCATAATTCTGGGGGCTTCGGGGGGCGATCGGGCCTGGAAAATCTCTGGAATTGTTTTATGGTGGGGGTTTTGGCTTTTGTAAAGTTATGCGACATTTTGCGTAATTTTGCACGTCAAGTGAGTTGATGTCACTGGGAGAGAATGAAAGAAAAGTTAACAATTTTGGAGGTTGACAGTCTCGCACAAGGGCCGATAAGATGATGTTAAATAAATACAAAAAACACAGGATATTTCTTTGCATCCACAAAATGCATAAAATCCTGTTAATTCGTTCATCTCTACAGCGTCAACCTAAATTTATCGGAATTCACTTCAAAAGATGCCTCTATCTATCTTTTACTGTCCTTAAATTAGATTGGATGAATGCTGAGATGAATTTGTAGTTCGACTAATTGTTCGGCTAATTTATGCAATTCTAGGAGTTTTTTGATATGCAGCTTACAAATGTAGTGGAACCGTTTGGTGAAGTCAACGTTTATAAGCAAAACAATGGCAGCATTAAGATTGTTGCAACAATTCTTACTGTTCCAGATTTAGAAGGGGTAAGGATGGGTTTGGCTTTGGATGGTTCTGCCTCCATGAAAAAAATGTATGGAGTGAGTGGGGTTGTCGGGGGCGTGTTTGGGGCGGCTGCCAGTATTCCCAATGTTGTTGAACCCGTTACTCGCACGATGATCGGCTACTTGTCGAACTTTTCATCAAATGGCAAAGTTGATTTAATTTACTGGGCTTGTAGTGCGGATGGTTCAAAAATTGAAGAAGTGGGGGGATTTGACGAGCAACAAGCCCAAAATTTGGCGATCGTCGGCCCCAAAAAATTACCGTGGGGGCGAGGAACCAAGCTGTTGGCTCCTCTCAAACATTTTGTTGAAAAATTCAAAGATGCTCCGTCTTTGGGCGTCAAGCAACCCGGTGCGCTTTGTGTTTTCGTGACTGATGGAATTATTGAAGATCTCTCAGATGTAAAACAATATTGTCTCCAGTATGCCAAAGAAGTGACCAATCAAAGTAAGCCTTTTATAAAAATGCTGCTAATTGGAATCGGTGACGAAGTTGATGTCGGACAAATGGAAGAACTAGATAATATGTTTGAAGGCAAAAATATCAAAGATGCTTCCGGACAAGATATTGACATTTGGGATCATCAGTTGGCAAGTGATATGAACAAATTAGAACAGGTATTCAAAGAGTTGGTTTCTGAAGACATGACGGTTATTGGTTCCGGTCGAATCCTAAACCAAGCGGGAAAAGTTTGCAAAGATTATCCAGACGGTGTTCCCGCGTTACTTCGCTTTACTTTACCTTCAGGTTCAACGTCCTTCACCTTAGAGTTTCCTGGCGGAAATATCACCCAAGATATTTCTGATGGGTTATGACCAGATCGGATGACGAATTTTCAAACAAGGACGACAAAATATGTATAGCTCCAGCTCAAATTCTGAGGAGCAACAATCGAGTTATCAACTTCCCAGAAGTGTTGTTGCCAAGGAATTTGGTGAAGTCAATGTCAAAAAAAGTGGGCATCACTTACAAGTTTTGTTCACGATTCTTATGGAACCTCAAGGATCTGATGCTGAAGGTTGGCAAACCGGTATTGCACTAGATGCTAGTGCTTCAATGCGAGGTTTGTATGGTCGAAGTTTGATCGGGGAAATTCCTGATAATTTGAACAAAACATATGAAAAGAAAGGGTGGATTACTTTAAAAGTTCAAGATGGAAAGACTTATAAAGTTATCAAGTCACAAGCTTATGAAGATGCCATTCAAAAAGGATACATAAAAGCCAGCGATAATATCGTTCAACCTTTGGCTCAAAAATTTATCAGTTACTTGGCAGATAATTTGGATGCTGATGGTGGAACAACGGTAATTTACTGGGCAGGTGGTGATGGAAGTTCTACCGAAGTTCTAGGGGATTTTACAGAACAACAATGTCGTCAACTCGAAATTGATGGCCCCAAATCGATGGGCTTTGGAGCCGGCACAATTCTTACCCCTGCTGTCCAGTATTTTACCGAACGATTTGCCGATGCCAAACGAGGAATGTATATTTTTATGACCGATGGCAGAATTGATGACTTGGCGAATATCAAACAATATACAAATCTGTTGGCAAATCAGATCAAATCAGGTCAGCGCCATGTGGTCAAATGTGTTCTAATCGGTGTCGGCGATGAAATCGACCTGCGCCAACTAGAAGAACTAGATGATCTGACAACTGATACCGGGATTGATATTTGGGATCATAAAATCGCTACTGAAATGAGTTCTTTAGTTGAGATTTTTGCTGAAGTTGTGGATGAAAACCAAATTGTTGCTCCGACTGCAACAATTTACGATGATTCCGGGAAAATCGTCAAAAAATATACCGATGGTTTTCCTGCAAAAGTTTCATTTACGCTCCCTTTGAATACTCAAGGATTTGAATTGGAAGTCTATGGTCAAAAAATTTATCAAACGGTTGTTGTTCCCAAAAACAACCGAGATCAATCAAGTCGATCAAGCTCCGATCTAAATCTGGGTTAGATGGAGACAACTTAGTTCAACTGTAAAAACATTTTTTTTTGAGTCATTTCGTGTCAGGAGAAAAATTATGTCATCTCGTCGTTTGCCCGTTTATTTAGTTTTAGATTGTTCCGGTTCGATGTCCGGCGACCCCATTGAAGCTGTCAATCAAGGGGTTAAAGCACTGGTAGCCGAACTGCAAAGTGAACCCTATGCCATAGAAACCGCTTACCTCTCTGTTATTACTTTTGAAAGTACCGCCCAACAAGTTTGTCCCCTGACTGAATTAATGACATTTCAGCCACCTTTACTTTCTGCGGGAGGGACGACGGCATTAGGTGCTGCCTTAAAACTGTTAACCCAATGTTTCGATAAAGAGGTAAAAAAAGCCAGCGACGCCCAAAAAGGGGATTGGAAACCATTAGTATTTTTGATGACAGATGGGATGCCAACTGATACTTGGGAAAAAGCGGCAGATCAATTGAAACAGAAAAAACCCGCCAATATTATTGCCTGTGCGGCTGGCTCAGGAGCCGACGAATATACGCTCAAGAAACTGACAGAAATTGTAGTTAAGTTAGATAATTTGCAGCCAGATACTCTCAAACAGTTCTTTAAGTGGGTATCACAGTCAATCAAGCAAAGTTCTCAGAGTGTGGCTCAGGTGATGGCAGATAACCAACCGATCAATCTACCTCCCCCTCCTCAAGGAATCCAAATTATTCCTTAATACTAGGCTGATGCACCCAATCCGGGTGCATCGACACCACCATTAAGATCCAATCATTAACCAAAGGCTAATAAAAATTATGTCTGATTATGACTCTAATAAAAATTCAAATGAAGAATTCATTAAAGCAGTTTTATGGAAACTTGGTCTGATCGAAAATTCAGATGAGTTACAAAAAAAATGGGACGAGTTTCGTGATTATTTTAAGGAAGATGAATTTAGGGATAAATTCAAAATTGCTATTCGTAAATTTTTGACAAAAGATCCACAATTGTTTCCGGTTCCAAAAGTAGAGAAAAATGCTACCATAACTCCAGCCGAGCCTCCTATAATTGATCAATCTCAAGTATCCAAAGGAAAATCCATTCAAGATGGCGAATTGTCACGTCAAAACCAAGATTTGATAAAAGCTAATAACCCTTCATCTAGTGATCCTCAAAATCCAGCTAACAGGAGTTCAGGAGATCCTGAACCACCCGAAAAAGAAGTTTTAGACAATTCTCAAAACCAGGAAACATTTCATCGAGAGTGCAATCAGCAACAACTTGATCAGCCTAAAGCAACTTCTACCCCTATTACTCCGCCTTGGCAGTATCGTCCTGTTCCCGATCAAGATACGGAACCAAAACCTCATGACGAATTTTATCCTAAACCAGGTCAATCTTCAGAAGGATTAAAACTGATCGGAGCCAGAGTCAGAGGAAAAATGCACAAACATCAAGGAACTAATTGTGATGATTGGTTTGAATTTGATACCGTTGATAAATGGACAATTATTGCAGTTGCTGATGGAGCAGGATCTAAAAAGTTTTCTCGAATTGGTGCCAAGAGTTCTTGTAAAGAAGCGGTTAAATCATTGAAGAATTCTCTCAAGTCATTTTGTCTCGATTCTCGGCAAATAAAAACAGATTTAGAAAATGATTTGAGTCGTCAGGACGGGATGTTTAAAGGAGAAGATGTAAAGGAATTGCAAAACTTTTTATACGGGGCTTTAAATGAGGCTTATAAAGCGGTTGAAAATAAAGCAAGTTATCTTAAGAATTTTACAGGTTACAACGATAAAGCAGCAGGAAACAAAGAACTTGATACCAAAGATTTGTCAGCCACTCTACTTCTGGCTATCCACACAACAATTCGGGTAGAAAAAGAAAATTCTAGCTATGATTTTGTTTTAACTTGCCAAATTGGAGATGGAATGTTGGCTGCTATTTCCCATGAATATAATTTAAAATTATTGGGAAAACCTGATATTGGAGAGCATGGAGGACAAACTGATTTTCTGACTTCGGCTAGAAAGTTAGAACCTTCTAATCTTGTCCAAAAAACTTTTCCTTTCATTGGCAATCTAAAAGCCTTGATGCTCATGACAGATGGTGTTTCAGATGACTACTTTCCCAACGATCCAGGTATGTTGGAACTGTATGGAGATTTAATCTTAAATCGAGTTATAAATATTCCTAATTTTGACAAAAAAGAGAGTGAAAAAAAACCACAAAAAACCGATTTTCAAGATGAAGAAGTAGAAAGAATTTTAGCCTCAAATTCTGAGGAACCTAAAAAAGTCTTAATCCGTTCTATTGCCAAGTATGCCAAACAGTTGGACAAAGATATTAAAGAGGTACTGACATCTCCCGATTTATTAAATGCCGGGATTTTGACGGAACAAATGTGTTCGGAATGTGAAAAAATGGAGTCACACGAAAAATTAAAAATTTGGTTGGACTCCTACTACCGAAGAGGCTCTTTTGACGATCGCACGTTGGTTGTTTTATATCGGGAGGAAAATTGATGGCAATTGCAACCTTGGCAGATGGGAGCATCCTTGAATATATCCCCGATATGATTGGGGAAGGTGCGATGAAGCAAGTCTATTTTACGGCGGACAAAACGGCGGTTATTTGCTTTTACAAAGATCCGAATGCCGGTTCAGATAAAAATCGGTTATCTCGACTTGGAGCCATCTTAAACAAATATGATCCTGCTTCTGGGACTAATGGAGATTATTTCAAAAACCTATTTTGTTGGCCGACGGCGATCGTGACTCAACCTTCATTGGGAGTGATTACCCCTGTTTATCCTCGGAATTATTTTTTTGAAACGGGAAAGTTACAAGGAAAAGAAAAAGAAAGTACCTGGTTTGTTCGTTCCAAACTTCGCTCTATATTGCCACCCGAAGAAAAAGGAAAGTGGATTAATTATTTTCAAATTTGTATTCGTTTGGCACGAGCAGTCAGACGTTTACATCAAGCCGGATTAGCTCATTCTGACTTATCTAACAAAAACGTTTTGATCGATCCGACTTCTGGAGAATGCCTGATCATTGATATTGACTCTTTAGTTGTTCCTCAACTTTTTCCACCCGATGTGCTGGGAACAAGGGGATATATTGCCCCAGAAGTCTTATCAACCATTCATTTACCCCTCAACGATCCTCAACGGAAACATCCATCCACTGCCACCGATCAACACGCCCTTGCGGTTCTGCTGTATCAATATTTATTGGGGAGACATCCCTTAGAAGGTCCCAGAACTTATCCGGCGGCATCGGCGGAAGAGCAAGAGCGTCTAGAAATGGGTTCAAAAGCATTATTTATTGAACATCCTAGCGATACTTCTAATCGTCCTCAAGATTTACAAATTCCTGTTACTGCTTTGGGGCCGCAGTTAAGTCAACTCTTTCGGAAAGCATTTATTGAAGGATTGCACTCTCCCCATCTTCGTCCACCCGCCATTGAATGGGAGCGAGCTTTGATCAAAACCTGGGATATGTTTTTTCCATGTGCAAATCATTATTGTCCGAGTAAATGGTTTATTTTACATGATTTCAATCATGCAAAGTGTCCTTTTTGTGGTTCAAAACCCAAAGGAAAAGTTCCGATTTTGAAGCTGCGTAAAGAAAGACGTCCGGGACAATGGATTGGGGATGGAAAATTGGTTATTTATCAAAACTTATCGCTGTTTAAATGGCATATTTTTGACAATATTTTTCCGGGAGAAGGAGCCGATCGCACCCCCCAAGCTTATTGTGTTTTTTATCAAGGAAATTGGTTGCTCATTAACCAGGAGTTGACTTCGTTGATGTCATCCAAAGGCAATTTAGTTCCTCCGGGAAGTGCAATTAAACTTGACCATGGCATCCAGTTTCGGTTTTCTAAAGAACCTCGATCTAGAATGGTTGAAGTTCAAATGGCTGAGTTCACATCCTAAACATTAATTATGTCAAGCCGAATGATTGGAATATAAATTGAGGAATGGGAGTTATTAATCAATGTCTAAATGGATTGAAGATATCAAAAAATTTCTGGGTATTTCACCTCAACAAAAAAGCAATAATAACCGACAAAATTCGCCCTCTAAAGGCATCAAAAAGAGTGCAGCCGGAATAAAAAATACCAAAAAAGTAACGAATACTCAAGTCAAAAATCCTGTTCATTCAGAAGCTGCCAAGATTGGGCCAAGCCAGAAAAAACAAGAAGTCACTGTCTATCAACCTCCCATAACAGAACAGTTTACTCCCTCTAGCCGAGACAGCCTTCAAGAAAAACTAAATACTTTACCGGATGACTCTACGCTCCAGTTGTGGCCTCCAAAAGCAGAATATCCGGGTCCCCTTATCATTAATCACCCGATGATCCTGGATGGGCAAGGGGCAACCCTATGGTCAAAAGTTGGGCCTGTTTTACTCATTCAATCTCCGGGAGTCAGCTTGAAAAATCTGAGAATTGAAGTCACAGGAGAGCAACGGAGTAATTCTCGCGATCAATGCGCGATTTTGGTCAAATCAGGAATCAATCTACAGTTTGATAATATACAAGTACGAGGTTCTGTTATGGGATTACCCCAAGAAGAAGGCGAATGGCAGTATCCAGAATGTTTGAACGTGGGTCAACTAGCCTACGGAAAAGAATATCATTTTGTCGTCAAAATTTTTGTCCCAGTTGATTGCAAAATAGTGACCGATATTTCCGGTTTAAATATACAAAATTACAAACTCAAACCGGGGCTAAACTCGGTCAATATAAGTGTTGACAAAATGCCGGAAGACACTTTAGTATCTGGCAATATTTTTCTGGTCTCAGCATCTTTAAAACGAAGAATTACTGTGACGGCTCATGTGATATCTTTGACAGAAGATTCGACTTGGGTTATACCGAATCGTATTTTATGGGAACCCGAAACCGGGCTGAGTAATGTTTCAAATCCAACCTCACAGGAACAATTAGATCAAACAGAACCGGAAATCATAGATGGTTCTGAATTATCTGAATTGGATTCTTCATTTTCAACGTCTATCCCTTCCGATATTACAGAAACTCAAGATTCCGAGGAACTCGATCAAACGACATCGTGGTCATCTTCCCGGATTCGTCGAGGAGAAACACTTCAAGATGGAATTTTTACCGCAGAAACAAACCGATTAGATGACGAAGCTGACAATGAGAACGAGTCCAGTTATTTGCAGCTTCCCGAACTATTTACTCAGTCAAGTAATAATGATGTGATATCGAATTCAAAACCTCAAACCTCATCAAAAACTCAATCCTCTTCCTTGCCTTCTATTTTTGAGGAAGAACAGTCCCCATCTCAGTCTGTTGAACCTCTGCCCGCTCCTTCAGTGACCAATATTGATACATCAAAAGATATCAATCCTTTATTCGGCGATGATTTTCCAAATTCCGATCCGAAACATAGTGAAAAATTGACAGAGTCAGATCGAGAAAAATCGCCGAAATCAGAGGTAGCTAATACCGATTTGGAAACTTCTCAATCCCCGACAACTAGAAGAGTGCAGTCCCAGAAAATATCTCCTATATTTGGTAGCATTGACAATAATAATAAAGAACCTGAATAAACCTATCATATTGATTGAGTGGCTGCGAAGAGTTGGGAGTCGCGCAACGTTCCCAGTCATGCAATTGTAATGGGAGTACCCGCTCAAGTTTTCAAGCAAGGTCTAAGTCGGGGCGAAAGTTTTTCGCCCCTAACGATGGATATTAATAGACGAGAGAGGTCTAGGCAGACGCCTCTTCACTGAGGATGCGATCGCTGTACTGACTCGACTTAGCCAGATAAATTCCCCCCAAAACCGTAGCAAAAGCGAGAGTATTCACCAGCGTCAAGCCTTCAACAAACACGATCCAAGCAATAATCGCGGCAAACACCGGATCGAGTAACAGGAAAATCCCCACCAAACCCGAAGACAGACGCTTGAGGCTATAGGCTTGTAACCCTTGTCCCACCACTTGGCAAACGATCGCTAACCCAATCACAGCCATCCATCCAGAAAGGGTGACGGGAAACAGTTGATCTTCAGCCAGTAAGACAACCGGTAACGAGAGAATTGTACCGACACCACAACACCACATTAAGATCACCGTCGCGGGGAATTTGTGGCGCAGGGTTTCGATCAACATCAAATTGGCGGCGGAAAAGACGGCGGATAATAAGGCGGCAATATCCCCGTTCAGGTGTTCGGCGCCGACCTGGAAATCATCCAATCCCAGAGCGATCGCCCCGATCGTCGCAACCAGTAACCCCATTAAAAACCGCCGGTCAAAGGATTCGTGGAAAATGACCCAAGCCCCCAGAGTGGTAAATAACGGCGTTAGATTATGTAAAATCGTTGAATTAGCGACACCTGTGAGGGTCAGGGACCAAGCCCAAAACGCCAGACATCCCCAAAACATGACCCCGGCACCGATCAACAAAACCAGATCCCGCCGATTCAGCGCTTCAACCTTCGGTTTTGCCTCCGGACTCTCCCCAGTTTTCCAGTGTTCGAGGGCATAAATCACCCCCAAGACTAAAAAGGCAATCCAAAATCGGTGGAGGATGGTGGAAAATGGCCCCAGTTCTCGCTCACTCAGGCGGATGAAAATTGCGGCAAAGGACAGGGAGGCGATCGCCAAAAATATAGCAACCAGGGCTGATACAGTGGAACTAATTTGAGGAATTCTGAGTCGATCGGGTTGGAGCGAAGGTAAGGCTCGGGTTAAAGACATAATCTTAGCAAGGGAAACCCTTGGAGTAGCAGGGGCGAAGGAAGAAGATGGAGTCCATTGACTTACAATCCTCCTCTCCCTTTCAACTATCTTAAGATTCTTTCCCCATCAGTCAGACACCTTATTTACAATTTGTTACAGAATTAAACAACTCTTCATTAAACGGCTCTCAATTCCATCATCAAACCCTGACAATTCATCATCATGGGGACATCGAATATCAAGTCCGGAAAATCAGCGATCCTATCAATTTCTGATTGTCAAAGTCCGAACATCGTTTTTACAAAAATAATTTGAGCGGACATGATAGAATCTGCTATCCTGAAAGATACAAGAGGTCATGGGATGTTCTTTCTGACCCCTATTAATGAATATTTTTTCTGATTCAATCGGCTCCTGATCATTAACCATACAACATCTGCGATCGCACCAGTGGGCTTCATCCGGGGGTGTGATCGGAAACTTTGCTGAAAACCCGTCCATCTGAGAGGATCATGGTTTAATATTGCTGTTTGAGCCGCAAAATCTATGAGCCATTCTTCCTCAGCCGAGTCCCCGGAGACGCTTCCCATCCCCAAAATGAAGTTTTGGACGAAAATGGCCTTCGGTGCCGGGGACTTGGGAACCGCGATGACGGTCAATATATTAGTCTTTTTCCTGCTATTCTTCCTGACGACGGTGGCGGGACTGCCCCCCGGACTGGCCGCCAGCGTGCCGATGGTGGGGAAAATTTGGGACGCAGTGAACGACCCGATTATCGGCGTTTTGAGCGATCGCACCCGCCACCCCTGGGGCCGCCGCTACCCGTGGATGGTGTTCGGGGCAATTCCCTTCGGGCTGTTTTTCTTCCTGCTGTGGATTGTCCCGAGCACCGATACCTGGGTGCAGTTTTGGTACTACGTCCTGATCGCGATCGCCTTCCACACGGCTTACACGGCGGTCAACCTCCCCTACGCCACCCTCACCCCTGACCTGACCCGGGACTACAACGAACGCACCACATTGAACGGATTCCGGTTCTCATTTTCCCTGGGGGGCAGTATTTTTTCCCTGATTTTGGCACAAATCATCTTCGCGATGTTCCCGGACGACCCCGGCCTCAAATATATGATTTTGGGATTGGTGTGCAGTTTGGTGGCGGTCCCGCCGATTTTCTGGTGCGTGTTGGGCACCCGCGCTCGCGTCGCCGAAGTGCAGGCAGCGACGGGGGAGGAAGACGAACCCACCACGTTACCCCTATCGGAACAGGTGAAAATCGCCTTCAGCAACCGCCCGTTTTTATTCGTAATCGGAATTTATTTATTTTCCTGGCTGGCGGTGCAGTTGACGGCCTCCATTTTGCAATATTTCGTGGTGTACTGCATGGACCTGCCGGAAGCGACATTTCCCCAAGTTGCGATCGCGGTTCAGGGCACGGCATTGGTGGCGTTATTTCCCTGGAGTCGCGTCAGCGAACGGTACGGGAGGCGGGCCGTTTATTTGATGGGAATGGGATTGTGGATTATCGCCCAGGCGGGGTTATTTTTCCTGCGACCGGGACAGGTGGGGTTGATGTATATTTTGGCAATTATTGCCGGGTTGGGCGTCTCCACGGCTTACCTCGTCCCCTGGTCGATGATTACCGATGTCATCGATTACGATGAACTCAACACCGGAGAGCGGCGGGAGGGAATTTTTTATTCCTTTATGGTATTATTGCAAAAAATGGGATTGGCGATCGGGATTTTTTTGGTGGGGAAAGCCCTGGATATCGCCGGATTTGTGGAGTCGGTTTCCGGACAGGAAATCGCCCAACAACCGGACTCAGCATTGTTGGCGATCCGGATCGCGATCGGACCCCTGCCGACGGTGATGTTAATTATCGGTATCATCCTCACCTACTTTTATCCCATCACCCGCCAATATCACGAAGAAATATTACTCCAACTCCAGGAGAGAAAAAGGGAACGCGAAGCGTGACGCGGGGGCGCGAGGTTTGCGCCCTCCCCGACTCCTCCCGCAGGAGGGCGATCGCCATTTTCCCGGACAGCGATCGCGGTGCGTTCCCGACCTTCATCAACCGCCTTGACCGACGATGGATGAGTGGGAACGCACCCTACAAAATCCCGAAATTTAATTGTTAATTGTTAATTGTTAATTGTTAATTTTTAATTGTTAATTGATTTGAATTCGACCAGGGTTTGAAAGTAGGTTTCCGGCAATCCCGTGTCGAAGCTGCGACCTCTGATGATGTAGCCTTTCATCTCGTCCTGTTCCCGCAGGGTTTCCAAGCAGGATGTCAGTTGATATTCCCCCTTTTCGCGGACATCATGGCGGATGTTGTCGGCCAGGAGATTGAAGATTTTGGGGTCGAGAATGTACAATCCGAAGACGGTCAAAAAGCGGTCCCAGTCGAGTCCCCGAACCCGCAGGTTGGTGCGGGCGTAGTCGAGGGTCGGCTTTTCATAAATTTGCGTCAGGTCGAATAAATTTTCGGTCTCTTCCACGGGTTTTCCCGCCACGCAGCCGTAGTGGCGGATGCGATCGCCCGGAGTCATTCGCAATCCAATTATATTTTGTTGAACTTCTTCGTAAACTTCCATCAGTTGACGGGCACAATTGACCTTCAAATCGGAGGCATAAACGTGGTCGCCCAACAGCAGCAAAAACGGTTCTTCATTCACCCACTGCGCCGCACAAAAGACCGCGTGGCCGAACCCCTCCTGCTGTTCCTGGGTCAAGATGGTGATCCGTTCCCCCAGGGTTTGCAAATAGTGGCTGTAGTCGCGACTGTCCGGGGAGAGTTTGCGCCACAATTCCGGTTTCGGAGACCCCTGAAAGAAATCTTCAAATAATTCGCGATCGCCCGCTTGGACGACAATTCCCACCTCTTCAATTCCCGCGTGGAGGGCCTCTTCCACCACCACCTGAATCACGGGTTTGGCAACTCCCTCGGAATCCACAATCGGGAAAAACTCTTTTTTGACCATTTTGGAGGCGGGGAACATCCGAGTCCCAAATCCCGCCGCCGGGATCACCGCTTTCCGAACCCGACGGTTCTCTTGTCCTTTCATCGTCTCCGCTCCTCCCAATTCGGGAAACGGATGCATTTTAACCTAATTTCCTGACAATTTGTTGCCGGGTGAGAACCGCCCCCCCCCATCGCCCTTCAGGGTGAGCGGAAATCCCCGCATTTTGGGAAAATCGGCTTCAATTCGGGCGATCGCTTCCCCTCGGACTCCTTCGTCCCGCGCCACCCATCCCGTCCCCCGGGGCACTCACCCCCTGGCCGCCGAGTCGGGCCGGATCGGTTCGTCATCCAACAATTGATGCACTCGGGGCCATCGGAGTTGTTCGGGACCGGTGGAGATCAGGTATCGGTCGAATTCGCTTTGGGCGCAGGTCATTAGGTTCCCCAACGCCCCGGCATCCCCCCGCCACAGGGCCGCGATCGCCTCCGAAATCAATCGAGCGTTAATTTTGACCCAATCGTGCTGAACGCCCCGTTGGAGGGCATTTTTAGCGTAGGGATAACAGGCGTTGAGTCGTCCGAGGATGGTTTGGGTGTCCTTACAGACTGCTTATTTTCCGATACAAAACTTGCTGAAAATTCTGTCCAATACCGATTCTGTAACTTCCTCCCCCGTCACCTCTCCCAAGGCGTGGATCGCCCCCCGCAAATCGATCGTCCAGAAGTCGAAGGGCAGACCATTTTTGATCGTGGTTTGCACCTGTTCCAAGGCGACTTTGGCGCGGGTGAGGGCGGCGGCTTGCCGTTGGTTGATCGCCAATTCCAGGTTAGCCGCCTGGAGGTTTCCGGCGTTCACCGCGTCGAGGATGCCTTCTTCCAACTCGGAAATGCCGTGGTTGAGGGTGGCGGCGGTGGCGACGATGGGGGCGGTTTTGTCTTCCAATTGGTTTAAAATCGATTTTTGCACCGTTTCTAACTGTTCGGAGGTGATGCGATCGCACTTATTCATCACGACAATAAGCGGACGTTCTTTTACCTGGAAATAAATGTCACTTTCGGCTGGAGTCCAACCCGTTTCGGCATCGAGGGTAAATAAGATTAAATCCGCCGTTTGGGCGGCGGTGCGCGATCGCTCCACCCCGATTTGTTCGACGCGATCTTCCGACTTGCGAATCCCGGCGGTATCGAGCACTTGGATGGGAATTCCCCCCACCACCAGTTGGGATTCTACCACATCGCGGGTGGTTCCGGGCAGGTCGGTGACGATGGCGCGATCGCTGCGACTCCAGGCATTTAATAAGCTAGATTTTCCCACATTCGGACGGCCGACGATCGCCACTTTCAACCCCGTCCGCAACAATTCGCCGCGATCGGATGTCGCCACAATCTCCGTCAATTCTCGCAATACATTTTCGAGTTGAATGATAATTTCCCCTTCATTTAAAGGCGGCAAATCCTCTTCAAAATCCACCCTCGCCTCAATTTCCGCCAAAATATCCAGGCAGGTCCCCCGCAGGCGCCGGATCGGGCCGGCCAATTTTCCCCGCAGTCCCGCCAACGCCGCCCTCGCCGCCACCGGGGACTGGGCGTCCACCAACTCGGCGACGCTTTCCGCCTGGGTGAGATCAAGGCGTCCGTTGAGAAAAGCCCGCAGGCTGAATTCTCCGGGACCGGCTAACCGTGCCCCCGTTTCTAGACACAACTGCAACACCTGCTGGACGGGGATGATGCCGCCGTGGCAGTGGAATTCTACCACGTCTTCCCGGGTGAAGGATCGGGGGGCAAACATCAACAACAACAGGGCTTCGTCCACGATTTCGCTGGTTTGGGGGTGGCGGATGTAGCCGTAGAGGATGCGGTGGCTGTCCCAGGGCTGGCGTCCGGGGGCGTGAAACAGGGTTTTGGCGATCGCGACGGCATCGGAACCCGACATCCGCACGATTCCGATACTGCCCTGCTGGGGGACAATTGCGGTGGCGATCGCGACAATGGTTTCGCTTGCCGTCCCGATTTCCGACATTTTTACTCACCCAAAACTAACGAATCCTCGAATTGTATTGTATCGCGAAGGGTCAATTCGGTGGGCGATCGTCAATTGGAGTTTTCCCCGGGGTCAAATTCGCGACGCCGATCAAAAAGAAAATCGCGATGGAAATGATACCGCCGGAAACGACGGCGAATCAATTTTTGGAAGCCTGCTATTTGATTGATCACAAAGGCGGGGGATATGGCGATTTGGGTTCCTAGGGACGCCCAAGCGCAACAAGAAAAAGAAATGCTGAATCGATCGCCCCCATCTCTTCCTCCCGATAGGTGCGCGATCGCCCCCCATCCGGTACAAAAAGAAGGGCGATCGGCTTTGCCGGTGAGCTTCGCCCAATCGCGGGGAAACATTCCATGCTGATAACTGCAGAAATGCGCTGGTTTCATCCCGGACAAATCCCGGCCGACATTCGGGGCTGGTTCGAGTCCGACTGCCTCGGAAAATTGGAAACCCCGCCGGCGCGAGAAGATCTGTATTTGTGCGTTCCCGGCTGCGAATTTCTCAACCTCAAACACCGGCAGGGACGCCTGGAATTGAAGTGGCGGCGGGAGGATTTGGGCGTCTGGAACGTGAGCCCGCAGTGGCAGGGACGCGCCCAAATTTGGATCAAGTGGCCCTGCGACGACCCCCAGGCGGAGCGGATGATCCCGCCGGAAGTGCGGGAGATGAAAACCTGGATTGCCGTCGAGAAGGCGCGATCGCTCCGTTCCCATTCCCTCGATGGGGAGTCCGGGGGCGCCCTGGAACTGAGTCAACTGCACATTCAAAATCAAGACTGGTGGAGCGTCAGTCTGGAGGTGTACGGCCCCGAGGAACGATTGCCCGAGATCTTGGATGCGATCGCCTCCACCGTTTCCCGCAACTATTCCGGTCCTCCCCTCACCCTCGCCCATTCCTACCCCTACCCCGCCCTGCTGTTGAGAATAGGGAGTAGGGAGTAGGGAGTCGGGAGTCGGGAGTAGGGAGTAGGGAGTAGGGAGTAGGCAATAGGCAATAGGCAAGCTAGCAATAGGCAATAGGCAGTAGGCAATAGGCAAGCTAGCAATAGGCAATAGGCAAGCTAGCAATAGGGGACAAGCTGATATCCGGTCTGTACCAACTCCCCAATCATCTGAATATGATTTGAGCTAGTAGGGGCGCAAGGTTTGCGCCCTCGGGAATTGATTCCCAAGCGGTCTGGATGTCCCACCCGTTGCCTCCCTCCGCCTCCTCGGCCTGTCTAGCCATTTTTCGGGGAGCGGGAAAATTTTGTTTCCGGAAGTGTTGACAAACCGATTTTTCTGTGCGACTATGAGAAAAGTCTGATGAAATGCGGGTGTAGCTCAGTGGTAGAGCGTCACCTTGCCAAGGTGAATGTCGCGCGTTCGAATCGCGTCACCCGCTCTCAACCGGAAACCCGACTTCCTCGCGGAGGTCGGGTTTTTGCATGGGGTGTAGGGTAGGGAAAGTCAAAACTTCCCGATTCCCGATTCAAGACCCTTGCCGGAGCAGCAGTTGCCAATCTCGAATCATGTCCCCAGACCAGAGCCAATTTTGGCTCAATTCGTGGGGTTTGAAGGCCTCCGGCGCCTCCGATCGCACCTTGTCGCGGAATTTGACAGCCTTGCTCAACTGCACCATCTTCTCCTCCGTGGGCAGGGATTCGGCCGATCGCATCAACACCAAACCCAAACCCGCGTAGGCGTCGAGTACCTCGCGATTCTGATTCTCCTCTGATGCCCCCGCCGTCGGTTTGGCACTCGCCGTCATCACCCCCGCCGTCGGCGCGGCGGGATCAGGTGTCAAAGCCGGATCTTCCAATTCCAGGGCGCGATACCAGGCCAGGTAGGCCCGTTCCAAATTGCCCTCGGCGTAGTAGGCAAATCCCAGGGCCGTCTGATATTTAAGGGAGGTGGGGCGCTGTTGGACGGCCCGAGCCCAGAAGCGGCGCACGTCGTCCCGGGTGTAATCCGCGTTGCCCCGTTCGATGGATTGCCAAGCCAGCCGACCCTTGAGAAAATTAATGCTGGGGTCGTCCGCATTTTGTACCGGAACGGCGGCGAGGGCGGCGTTGGCTTCCGCCACGGCTTTCCGGTCTAGCAGTTCCGTCACCGCCTCCACCCCGGCGCCCAAATTGCCGCGATCGAACTGTTCGATCGCAATTCCCAAAACTTGGTCGGTGCGGGCCACTTCCAAGGCCGTCGCCTGGGTCGCCGCGGAGTTGAGGTTGCCGGCCGACTCGGAAGCGGACAGGTGGGACCCGACGCCCAACAGGGGTACGATCCGATCTTGAAATCGCCACAATCCCCAACTGAGGGGGAGGAGGACGATCGCCAACAATAGCCCCAATTTCAGAGGAGACGGTTGGGGGGGCGACGTCGGGGGGGACGGCCAGCCCGACCCGTCCAGGAGAGAATCGCGCCGGCCCTTTTCTGCGGGTCGGGCGGTCTGGAGTTTTCCGAGTTCCTCCCCGATAAATGAGGGGAAATCGTCCCCCGTGCCATCGAAATCGAGGGAATCGTCGAAAGAACCGGATAAAAACTCATCATCCTTGAGAAAGGATTCCGGATCTTCAAAGTCATCAAAATTCCAATTGGCGGAGGAAGCCGTCAAAATCCCGTCGAATTCGTGGTGCAAATAGAGAACGGGCAAAGCCCAATAAAGCTGGTGGGAACCGTAGGCGGAAATCAACCCCTGTCGGGCGCGACTCAAACTCAGATCCACCGAAGAACCCTGATTCAAATTGCGGTAAAACAGGCGGGTGAGGGTGAGGGCCACTTCGTCGGGGATGCGTTCGGCCATCGCCAACACCCCCGGAATGCCCCGTTTCACCAGGGCTTCGGCGAGGTTGAGTTCGGGCATCTCGCCCTCGGAAAGGGACGGGTTGCTGTAGGCGCCGCGACAGGAATTCAACACGGCGATCTGGATGCCGTTGTTGGCCAGCAGCCCCGCCAAGTCGTCGCCGCTGACGGTTTCCGTGAGTCCGGTGCGGCCGCTGACAAGGTGGAGGGCACCGCCGGTGGAGGTGTAGCTACTGTGTCCGGCGTAGTGGAAGATTTGGTACTGGCCCCGTTCGAGGGCTTGGGTGATCTGTTCGCGATCGGGTTGTTCCAGGATGGTGAGTTGGATGGGGCGGGACTGACCCGATTCCTGTCGGAGTTCCTGTTGCAGTTGCAGGGCTTCCTGCTGGAGTTGTAAGCTGTCTTGGTCCCCCGGCGTCGCGATCGCCATCAGGATTTTCAAAGGCCGACCGGAGAGCCGGCGGAGCGAGGGTCGGCGAGATCCGGTGCCGGGTTGGTAGCGAGAAAAGAGGATGTCGGTGCCGGTGGCGATCGGCCGCCCCCCCTCGTGGAGGACTTCCCAGGGCAAACTCGCCAGCCGCGACCCTTTCAACCCCAACCGCAATTGCAGGGGTTCCCGGCGGTGGTGGGCGATCGCCTGGGCGCTCGTCCAACTGTCCCGGAGCGTCCCTTGAAATAAATGATTGTAGAGTTCCTGGCCCAGTTCCACCAAACTCGACATCGGCGGAGCCTCGGGGCGGCCGAAATCCCCGGAGTCCCCCCGGGCGACGCTTTCGAGTACCCCCCACAGCGGATCGCTCATCAGGTGGTGGCTCTGTCGCAACCACTCATCCACCGGCCACTTGACTTGTTCTTCGGCCAGCGGTACGCCGGAGGGGACATTGAGCGTCCGTTCCGTCCGCACCAAATATTCATCATCCCCAACGGGGGTCACGGAAATGAGAAACTCCTGGGTCATCGGTTCCAGCTTGCGGGTGGGTGGGAGAAGCCGCGGGGCTTCCTGGCTGAGTCGATCGCATTTCTTCGGGAGGGTGAGAAACTGATTCAAATGACTCAAACTATCAGATTCTGAACCCCTCCGGCGATTTAAGGATATTGACTGCGGTGGGGAACCATTTGCTCCCCAATTCCAGGTTAACGAAATCCACGAAAGATAGCGCGTGTCGCCCAAGTCGTTTTTACGACCGTTGACCGGGAAATTCGGGATCGTCAATTACGGCGTACATTTGTTCAATGCGGCCTGCGAAGTTGTCAGAAATGCCGAATCGCGACCGTAGAGATCTCGGAGAATGTCCAGGGTTTCCCGGACCAAAATCAGAGAATTGACTGTATTCAACCAGGCGAGATCTCCCTCGGGGACGATCATGCCGTAAAACTCGCAGGTGAGGGGTTCTTCGGGGATCAGGGCGTAGTCGTCGCGATCGCTCTCGGGTTGGCGGAGCACTTCCCCGACCAATAGTAACCCGTCGCTGGCGAAGGCGTTGATGTTGCCCTCGCCCACGTCCCGGACGGCCTCGAACCGGCCGTTGGTGCCCGGATATTCCACGGGTTGGGCGAGGGAGTAGCGGCTGGTGATGAATCGCTCGGTGAGGGAGGCGGGGAGGACGCCGATGGTGATATTTTCCATCGCCCCAGAGGGGTTGAGGACGGCGGCGTTGTCCTGGGTGACGAGGAGGTGGGTTCCGGTGGCGATGAAGCGATCGGAATAGGCGATGCCCGGTTTGGGCGTGCGGGTGATGGTGTTGGGACCGCATTCGACGTGCACCGTCCCATCTTGAACGATCGCTTCCCGGTTTTCCAGGGTGGACTGGATCAATTCGACTCGGACGGGTTCGGCGAGTTGCAGTTGTTCGGTGAGGCGGTTCGCCAGCAGGTCCATGAGTTCGATGCAGTAGCCCTCCCATTCTCCGGTTTCGGGGGAACGGTAGCCGAGGGGGGCCGCGTCTTGTCGGACTCCGGCTTTGAGGGTTCGGGTCCGCCGGATGTCTTCGAGGACGGTTTCTGCCGAGGCGGCGGCGGGGAAGAGGACCGAGAGAATCAGACTCAGGACAACCCGGACGATGGTGTTGCTCATGGGGTTAAATTGAACGCTTGAGAGATTTTTACCGCCATCTAGCTTACCGTTTGGGGGGCTTCCCCCAAACCCCCAATTCTGGGGGCTTCCCCCAAACCCCCAATTCTGGGGGCTTTGATTCGGATTGAATGGTCACTCATTATTTCACACTCGATAAGCTGGGCAGGGCCGATACCGTCCGTCATCTCCTGGTAGTGTTGACGGCGGATGGAAAATTGCTCGAAAGTACCCGAGGCGGAGAGATAAAACTCCGCTATCCGAACGGAATCGCGATCGCGAACTCGGAAACCCTCGCCGTCGCGGACAGCAACAATTTTCGGATCTTAACTTGGTCAACTAATCCGCTTGGAATCGAACTCACCCCGGATCGACAGGTGGATTTTGTCCGCAATCCGAAATCAAAAAATCCCTATATTTCTGAATCACAAAAACGGGCGATTCCCGTTGCGGATGAGGGTCGAATCTATCCGGTATAGCAACGAGCGCTTACGTGGTTACAGTTGAAATGGGGTCAGAAATTTTCAAACCCTTATAGAAAAGCCGTTTCAGTTTACGACTCCCTAATACCGACGGCCTCGGACCGCGCGCAGCGCTATATTTGTCGAGTTTGACGTCGCGGGTTTTGGTGGGTGTTGGTGGGGGACGGTAACTTTGCCCGGGACAACCTGTTGCGGTTCGATCGCAACTGGGAAAATCCCCCCAAAATTCCCCTTCCTGGAAATCCCGATATTTCTGACATGGCAGTTTCCGAAGATCGGGTGTTGCTGACGGTCCCCGAGGCTTACTAAATTTGGTCAATTTCCCTCGATGATTTGTCCGTGGTTTTCTTCGGAAATGAGGCGTTTCAACAGTCCATGTACGAAGCCCAACAATTTCAGGTCAATTTGCGAAGATTTTATTACGGAAGTCTGGGCGTGGCGATCGCGGGTGTCATCATTTTATTGGGTGTGGCGGTGTGGGAACGTCGGCAACAGGCGATCGCCCTCCTCGATCTCGATCCCACCCTTTCGGATTCATAAGTTTGCGGAATGGGGGGCGATCGGATTGAAAGGATATCTGGAATTGATCCGCCAAATTTGGTGGCGGGCAACCGGAGACGGTTGCCACCACTATTTGCCCATCAGCAACCGGCAGGCAACCGGAGACGGTTGCCACCACTATT
>NZ_JAJENU010000514.1:0-449 GCF_035615495.1 Lyngbya sp. CCY1209
GTGTTATCTTCCTCGGGATTATCCTCTTCAGTCGTATCTTCCTGAGTCGTATCTTCCTGAGTGGTATCTTCTTGAGTCGTATCTTCCTCAGTCGTATCTTCCTCAGTCGTATCTTCCTCAGTCGTATCCTCCTCAGTCGTATCTTCCTGAGTGGTATCTTCTTGAGTGTTATCTTCCTCAGTCGTATCTTCCTGAGTGTTATCTTCCTGAGTGTTATCTTCCTGAGTGTTATCTTCCTGAGTGGTATCTTCCTGAGCGTTATCTTCCTCGGGATTATCTTCTGCCGTCCGGGTGAGTTGGGTGGCGGCGGTGTTATCGTTTCCGGCGATATCCGCTGCGATGGCGGCTGCGATATCCACGGTCACTTCCCCATCGGCGTCGGGGGTGATGTCGAAGGTGTAGGTGATGTTGTCGGCGGTTTGCAGGTTGTCGGCGCTGCCGTTGTTGAT
>NZ_JAJENU010000515.1:0-12489 GCF_035615495.1 Lyngbya sp. CCY1209
AAACCCTGATGTCGAGGGAATTTCCCCTCCCTACACCCTACACCCTACACCCTACACCCCCTCTAGCAGCGCTATATCCCGTTCGGGGGGGGCAGGTGGGGAGTCGGTATTGGGGAGTGGGGATCGGTTAACGGGGGGGCGAATGGCAGCGATCCCCTACAATCTCAGATTTCCCCCCCGCCCCAATTCGCCGCATCGGGACTCAGATATGAGATATTAAGTAATGAATCAAAAGTTAACATTAGGAGTTTCAACGTGATCGAACCCTTACTCTCTGGAATCGTCCTCGGTCTGATTTTGGTGACGCTGGCCGGACTCTTCTTCGCGGCTTACCAGCAGTACAAGCGTGGCAATCAACTCAACATTGACTAATTTCCGGCGGGGCGATCGCACGCATCGCCCTGACTCCCGGAATAAAACGTGAGGGCCGTCGATCCGTAGACTTTTCGACGGACGATCGCCAAACCGGGAATTTCCACCATCTCCCGCTTCGGGTCATGTTCGGCGATCAGTTCCCCTCCGGGGGCGAGGAGTCGCTCGATCGCGATCGCCTCCAGAACCGGTTCATATAAATCGGACCCATAGGGCGGATCGAAATAGATGCGATCGAATGGTTCCCCGGACAGGGATTTCAAACGCTTCGCCACGTCCCCCCGCAGAACCCGAAAGGGCTGTTCGGATGTCGCTACCTGTTGCCAATTTTGTTTGATAATCTGGCAGGCCCGCGGCGAGAGTTCGATCGCCGCCGCACTCGCCGCCCCGCGACACAGGGCCTCGGCCCCCATCGAGCCACTGCCCGCGCACAGGTCCAGCCACCGACACCCGGCGATCGGCTGCCAAATATTGAACACCGCCTCCCTCACCCGGGCCGGCGTCGGCCGGGTGTCCCGTCCGGGGAGGGTTTTGAGCTGGCGGTTGCCGTAAATTCTCAGGGCCATTCCGACGACTATCGCGACGCCGAACCCGCCGTCTGTTGGCGGGAGGCCACCCGGTTGACGAAGTTGGAGAGCAGTTGCAGGCCCCTCGTCGAAGATTTTTCGGGGTGAAACTGCACCGCCATCACGTTTTCATGGGCGATCGCGGCGGTCACGGTTTGGCGGCCGTGGGTGATGGTGGCGGCGGTGATGGCCGCATCCGCCGGATCGACATAATAGGAGTGCACGAAATATACCCAGGGATTTTCGCCCAAATTCTCCCACAGGGGTAGGTCGGGTTGGGTGAATTGCAGTTGGTTCCAACCCATGTGCGGGATCGTCAGCCCGGGTTCCGACGCGAACCGCCGCACCGTCCCGGCAAATACTCCGAGTCCGGGTTCGGTTCCCTCTTCCCCGGACTCGAACAAAATTTGCAGTCCCAGGCAGATCCCCAAAAAGGGGACGCCGGAGGCGATGACATCTTTGATGGGGCTGATCAAATCGCGCGATCGCAGGTGTTGCACCGCCGGGTCAAACGCCCCCACACCGGGCAAAACCACCGCGTCGGCGCCGCCGATGACCGCCGGATCGTCGGTAATTTCGGGGGTGGCTCCCGCCTTCTCCAGTCCCTTGCAGACCGAGTGCAGGTTGCCCATGTCGTAGTCGATCACTGCGATTCGCGTCATTGACAGTCCTCGTTCAGGTGAAGTCATCTTTCATGATATCGGAAGATGAGGTAGGGGAGCCCAGGAAGCGGAGGGGTCTGGCCTCCTCTTCCCGACTCCCTAATACTGACTCCCGACTCCCCAAACTACCGCAGGGCGTTGACGACTTGGTTCATGACGTTCAACTGTTCGAGGGTGGGGGAACAAATGTCGCTGCCGGCGAGGCGGTCGAGTTCGGATGCGATCGCCCGCAGGGTCTCGGCCCGGCGGTGCATCCGATCGCTGATGCTTTCGCTGCCCTTGGCGATGCACTCGGGACAGACTTCGCTGAGGAATTCCCCCGAATCCCGGTAGGCCCGGGCGACGACCTCCCGGGGGCGGAAGGGGCTGCCGCACAGGTGGCAGTAACACTTTTCGTCAAAGTCGTTGCTTTCGATCTCAATTTTCATAGTTGCTGGTGTTCAACTCTACAGGTCGAATGTTAAGTTTGTATACAAACCGACTTTTTCTTTATATTATCTTAACACCATCTGTAGCGCAAATAGCGGAAATGCAAGTCATCTTTCGATGATAAAACCCCACGTCCACCGCCCCGGCGTTTTTTATCCGGATGCAAATTAAAAATTGGGCGATCGCCGGCTCCGATCGCACGGATGAGGCTCGAATTTTTAAAGCGTCGGGAGAGAAAATTGACTCAAAAACATCGTCGCAAAATTGAGAATTTGATAATATTTTTTAATCGAAATTAATTTTTATGAAAAAAATGTGAAGATGTGCCGCGATCGCTCAAAATGCTCAGATTTAACAGATTGCCGGCGGGCGAACTGCAATACTCAAGATCGCATGATGTATAACATCTGCATTCGGTTCCCACAGAGTGAGATTTGGATTGACTGCGTTGTTGGATTCTGCGAAAAAAGCGTCGGTTGATTTTAGCCGGTTGGAGGGGCTTTTCCCTCGGTTTAGATGTCATCATGCCCTGGAGATATGGAGTGCGTCAAAATATGCCTGATTCTCTGCCCACAGTCGGATGCACCATTTGCGGTTCCTGCCATCCCAATGACATCGGCGCCCCGGCCGAGCGCGAGTTGGAGTTCGCGAAAGTGCGCGATCGGTTGATCTCGAGCTGTGTCAAGTCGCCGTGTCACCTGCAAACGGCAGACGGGGGGTTTCGATACTATCCGTCCCCCGATTTTGACCTGTTCCCCAACGGCCGCAGCAACCCCTTCGCCTCGTCCCTGGTCATCTGGGAAGCGACGAATATTCTCACCCAAGGTCTTTCCCTGTCTTGGCATTCCGATCGCGATCAAAAACTCTGTTACCGGCGGTCGATCAAAAAGGGGGAAGGGGAAATGTGTTTTCGGATTTCCGACCGCCTCGACTGCCGTTCCCTGACCTCAGAAACCGCCCGACAGGCGATCGCCGATTTTGATATCAAAGCCGCCGCCCTGAACCTGATCTACGCCGCCTTGGCGACCCATGTCGATCGCCCCTGGGACCAACCCTTCGCCATCGACAG
Source organism: Lyngbya sp. CCY1209 (assembly GCF_035615495.1). Taxonomy (GTDB): domain Bacteria; phylum Cyanobacteriota; class Cyanobacteriia; order Cyanobacteriales; family Microcoleaceae; genus Limnospira. Next base: position 3,099 of record NZ_JAJENU010000515.1, read on the forward strand.
CCAGCAAATCGAACATTATCTGGGATTAGATCGGCGAAAAGATCTCGACAAACAGGCCAAACTCGCCCTGATCGAATCCCTGGCGTTGCAACCCTGCCAACTCACCGTTTCTTTGGACTGGCCCCGCCAGGGTGCGATCGGCGAATTTACCCTCGAAGAACATCCGGTTTGGGAACTACTCGATATCAACCACCACACCGATCCGGCCGACGGACATTTGGTCGGACTGACGTTGATGATCCGGGCTGGACGCTGGGCGGAATACTTCCTCAACCGCAAGGCGGCGCGGGAAAAAACCGCCTTTTATCAGACCGGAATTCTGCCCGAATTTATCTTGAAAGCCATCATGCGGTATTGGCAACAGCACGAAGGCGCCGTCCGGGCGATCGCGTGGCTGTTATTCAAGCTGACGGTGGGCCAAACCCAACCCGTCGCCGTGTCCACTTTGTTGCGGATCGGCTACGGGGAAGAAAAAGTCCGACAATCCCTCTACGACCGCGATCGACGCAAGAAACTCGTCCGCACCTTTGAAGGCGATTTAAAAGTCTTGTACGACTACGGCCTCCACCCCATTTTCGACCCCGTAACCTACCCGCCCCAACTGCAACCGATGTGGGTCAAATTGTTGACGTTGCCGGAAGACGGAGAGGAAGCTCTGGAATTTTGGATGAATGACGCCCAGCAGGATTTCAGCATCACCGATCCCAGCCCCCGCTACAAACTTTCTCAGTTGATGAACGCCCGGATTTTGCAGTTTGAATTGCCCCCCGAGTGGGGGCGGGCGATCGCCGATCTCGATAGCATCAAATTCCACAAAACTCCCCGCCGAACTCGGACGAAGCGCGTCAAAAAACCCGTTTCGACCCTGGGGGGAAGCTGGGTTTTGGAAAACCGCAAACGCAAGGGTTGGAGTCAGCGAAAGTTGGCTCAATCTCTGGGTAAAAGTCAGAGTTGGGTGCGGGATATCGAACGGGGACGCATCCGGATCAAACCCGCCCTGCAGGAAAAACTCAAACAACTCCTGGAACGCCAATAATTCTCTTCCGGGCGTCCCCCCTTACCTCCCGGCAGGGGGGTTATTTTCACTACGCGATCGCCACGATCATACGGGATTGGATAAATTCTAGAACGGTTTCCAATCCCTGTTTGGTCTTCAAATTCGTAAACACGAAAGGCCGATCGCCCCGCATCTTTTTGGCGTCCCGCTCCATCACGTTCAAGTCCGCCCCCACGAAGGGCGCCAGGTCGATTTTATTGATCACCAATAAATCGGATTTTGTGATTCCAGGCCCGCCTTTGCGGGGGATTTTATCTCCGGCGGCGACGTCGATGACGTAAAGGGTGAGATCGACGAGTTCCGGGCTGAAGGTGGCGGCCAAATTATCCCCGCCACTCTCCAAAAAGACCAGATCTAAATTGTTGAAAGTCGCCTCCAATTCTTCGATCGCGCTCAGGTTGATGGAGGCATCTTCCCGAATGGCGGTATGGGGACATCCCCCCGTTTCCACCCCCACGATGCGATCGCGATCTAAAGCCTGCGATCGCATCAGAAATTGTGCGTCTTCCTGGGTGTAAATATCGTTGGTGACGACGGCAATTTGAAAGCGATCGCGCATCGCCTTGCACAACGCATCCAGCAGGGCTGTTTTTCCCGAACCCACGGGACCCGCGATGCCGACTCGAAACGGACTCATAAGCGCCTCAACAACCGGATTTACGAAATTGTATTATTTTAGCATGGTTCGGGTGTTGCGATCGCCCGGTTTTTGGAAAATCATCAGATGTTGCTGGGGCAAGGTTTCCAGGGTTTCGACCCACTGCAAACCCACCGCCTCCATTTCTTTGACGGCTTGTTTTTCCGTCATTTTGTGCAACCCTTTGATCAAAATAAACGGATTTTCACGGCGGTATTCCACCAGGGCAACCCGTCCGCCCGGTTTCAGGCTCTCGGTTATTTTTTCCATCATTTCCCGGGGGTATTTAAATTCGTGATAGGCATCCACCATCAGCGCCAAATCTACGGCGGATTCGGGCAAGTGGGGGTCGTCGGGGGCGCTCAAAATCGGTTCGACGTTGGTGATTTGTTCTCGGTCGATGACGAATTGCATCAACTCTAACATCTCCGGCTGAACGTCCGCCGCCAACACTTTGCCATCGGGAACTAACGGAGATATTCTAAAGGTAAAATATCCGGTTCCCGCGCCGATATCCGCGACGACATCGGCGGGTTGTAGGCCGAGGGAGGCGATCGCCGTTCGGGGATTTTCCGAGGTGGCGCGGTCGTCCCGTTCCAACCAGGCGGCGGCTTCGTGTCCCATGACTTTGGCAATTTCTCGCCCCATGTAAAATTTGCCGATTCCGTCGGGACTGTGGAGCGATCGCGTTTCATAAATGCCGTCCGATTCGGTGACGGTCAGAGCTTGAACCGACTGGCAGGAAGTCAAGGCGATCGCGAAAATGATAGTAACGATCGCCGAAATCATACCTTTTAATTTTAACCGATTGAGCGTCATTTATTTGGAATTCCTGGTCAGGTCGATGATAATATCATAGCGAAAATCCGCCGCCAACCGGGCGAGCATCCGGGCCAAGGATTCGTGGTGGGGCGGAATTTTGGCGATCGCATCCGCAATTAACTTGCCATTCAGTTTGGTCGCCGCTTGATTGAGTTCTGCGATCCAAGATGGGGGCATCACGGCCAGGGAATCCGGCGTCAAATCGGACGGGTCGGTATAATTGATCGGCGGCGTTTGGGAGGGTGTGATTGGGCCGTTTTTCCCGTGATTCGCGGCAGTTTTTTCGTAAATAAACCGCACCCCCAGATGCTTCGCCATCGTTTCAAACAACCGTTCTACCCGAAACGGCTTGCGAACGAAATCGTCGCAGCCGGCGGATAAAACAATCGATTTTTCCTGCTGTAGGGCGCTGGCGGTCAGGGCGACAATCACGGTGGCCTGACCCTTCAAATGACGCTTGATGAACTGGGTCGCCTCGTAGCCGTCCATCACCGGCATTCTCATGTCCATAAAAATCAGATGGGGTTCCCATTCCTCCCAAATGGCGATCGCCTCCCGGCCATTTTCCGCCTCTCGAATTTGGAAGCCAAGGGGTTTTAATAACTTCACCACCAATTTGCGGTTCGTCCAGTTGTCGTCTACGATCAAAATGCGATAATCCGGCTGATTTTCGGCCAGGGCGATCGCCCGTCCGGTGGCAATTTCTGGCTTTTCTGCGGTCGATTCGGCCACTTCGGCTTGAATGTCAAACCGAAATATCGTCCCCCGCCCCAATTCACTTTTGACCTGCATTTCTCCCCCCATCAGGCGGACAAATTGTCGGGTGATGGAGAGTCCTAACCCCGTCCCCTGTTGCGACTTGCGGCCCGTTTCCGTCTGGGCGAAGGGTTCAAATAACAGATCCATTTCCCGGGGAGAAATTCCCGGGCCGGTATCCTCCACTTCCAACCAAAGTTGCAGTTTGGAAGCGTCCAATTGACCCAATTTCACCCGCAGAGTCACACCGCCGACCTCGGTAAATTTGATCGCATTTCCCAATAAGTTGATCAAGGCCTGACGCAGTTTGCTTTCGTCGGCGCAGAGATGATTTGGGATGTCATCTGCTATTTCAAAATTCAAGGTCAGGCCCTTCGATCGCGCCTTGAGTTCCAGCATTTCCCGGATGCCATTCAACAACATCCGGAAGTCAAAATTGCCGGGATTGAGGGAAATTCGACCCGCCTCAATTTTCGACATTTCCAAGACATCGTTGATCAGATCTAAGAGATGTTCGCCACTGCGGCCGATGATTTCCAAGTGTTCTCGATGATCGCGGAGGGTCGTTTCGGAATGGTGGGAAAGTTCCCGTTCCATCAGTTGCGTAAATCCCAGGATCGCGTTCAGCGGCGTCCGCAATTCGTGACTCATGCGGGCGAGAAATTCACTTTTGGCGCGACTGGCCGTCTCGGCGGTTTCTTTGGCCTGTTGGAGGGCGATTTCCGCCTGTTTGCGATCGCGGATATCCCGCACCACCGCGCAGCCGTATTCCCGGTTATTGTACTCCAAATGGCTGAGGGTAATTTCCACCGCGATCGCCTCGCCGCTGCGGGTATAATGTTCGGATTCAAAGGTAAATGAACCTTCCCGCCGCAGGTCGTCCCAGGCGATCGGCCAGCCCCCGGGAGGGGCGATCGGATCGATATCCCGCACCTCCATTTTTAGCAATTCTGCCTTGGAATAACCGAGGATCTGACCGGCCGCTTCGTTGGCGTAAAAAAACCGGGCTTCGATATCGCTGAACAGGACATAATCCCGCGATTTGTCGATAGAAAATTGCGTCAATCGCAGCTTTTCGTCGATTTCCTTGCGTTCGGTGATATCTTCCAATACCCCCAAAACTCCCAACACTTCGCCATCGGATTTCACTAGGGGAATGCGGCTGACATCCAGCCAAATTCGGCGCCCCCCCGGCCCCGGTTTTTGCTTGGGGGCGACCCGGTTCATTTCGGCGGTTCTGGACTCCAAAACTTGGCGATCCTTTTCCCGGTAAAATTCGGCGATACTGCGATCGCCAAACAAATCAAAATCCGTCTTGCCCACCACCGCCTCGGAACTTTCCAACCCCGCCGCTTCCGCCCATTTTTGATTGCAGCCCCGAAACACCAAATTCATGTCTTTCCAAAACACCTGCTGGGGGATATTGTCGAGGAGGAGGCGGAGATACTCTTCTTTTTGGCGAATTTCTTCTTCCGATCGCTTCCGTTCCGTGATGTCGATTACCTGGGCGATCGCTGACCGGGGATGGCCCGCCAAATCGAACCGCAAATAACAGGTGACGATCCCGTAAACCCAATGTCCGTCCCGGTGGCGGTAGCGTTTTTCCAGGGTATATTGTTTCACCTCCCCCGCCATCAATTTGGCGAAATTCTGTCGGGAAATTTCGCGGTCTTCCGGGTGGGTGATGGCGTTAAAATCCGACTCTAACAATTCCGATTGGGAATGGCCGACGAACTGGCAAAACGCCGCATTTACCTCCAAAAAATGACCCTCGGGGGAGATTTCCGCAACGGCGATGGGGGTGCGGTGAAACAGATCCCGCCGGAAGGCTTCGCTTTCTTCCAGCGCCGCTTCCAACTGTTTGAATTGAAAATAAGTTTTGGGTTCCCGATTCATGGCTGGCGGATGGGTTTTGAGGTGGGCATTTAACCGGTGGGAAGGGTAAAATAAAAACTCGTCCCCGTCCCCACTTCCGACTCCACCCAGATGCGTCCCCCGTGGCGGTCGATAATTTTTCGGCAAATCGCCAAACCGATGCCATTTCCCGGATATTCGCGGCTCGTGTGCAGCCTTTGGAAGATCTGAAAAATGCGATCGCCCTGTTCGGCGGGGATGCCGATTCCGTTATCGTGGATGCCGAATTGCCACATTTCGTCCTTTTTGACGGCGGAAATTGTAACTTTTGGAGGAACACCCGGACGCTGATATTTGAGGGCATTGCCGATCAAATTTTGAAACAACTGCCCCAACTGAACGCGATCGCCGAAGACCGTCGGCAGCTCGTCATAATTAATGATAGCACCACTTTCCGCGATCGCCAGGTGCAGGTTCGCAAGGGTTTCCGACAGCAAAACGTTGCAGTCCGCCATTTCAAACGGATGCCGTTTGGTTCCCACCCGGCTGTAATGCAGCAGATTTTTAATTAATTCTTGCAGCCGCATTCCTTCATCCAAAATGGGGAGCACGTATTCTTCCGCTTCCTCCTCAAATTGAATTTGGGATTTCAGGGCCAGCATCAATTCCGCAAATCCGGTGATCGTCTGCAGGGGTTGCTGGAGATCGTGGGAAACAATATAAGCGAATTGTTCGAGTTCTTGATTCGATCGCTTCAGATCTTCATTTAATTGTTTCAAGCGGGAATTTTGGTGTTTCAACTGTCTTTGAAGTCGCCGAATTGTCAGTTGATTTTCCACCCGCGCTAACACTTCTTCCACTTGAAACGGTTTGGTAATGTAGTCCACCCCGCCGACGGAAAACGCTTTCACTTTGTCGAGGACATCATCCAAAGCGCTGAGAAAAATAACCGGAATTTCGGCCGCTTCCGGCATGGTTTTTAAGGTCGAACAAACTTCGTAGCCGTCCATCTGCGGCATTTTGATATCCAGCAATATCAAATCGGGGGGATTATTTTTGACCGCCATCAGCGCCAACTTTCCGTTGATGGCACATTGCACTTCGTAGTTGCGATCGCCGAGGGTAGCCGACAGCAGCCGCAAATTGTCCGGCGTATCGTCAACGATCAAAAGATTTCCTTTTTCAGTTTCGGCGGAATGGCTTTTCATGGGCGATGCAAGCGGGGGAGACACGGGGATAAGAACCCCCGTTCAATTGTACCGCAGTATGGGGGACGGCTCTCAATTGTCGCCCGACAAAATCAACGGTCCGCCTCGCCGATATAACTCGCTGCCTGCAAATTGAACATCTTGGCATAAAGTCCCCCCGCCGCCATCAATTCGGCGTGGGAACCCACCTCTATGATACGGCTGTTTTCGAGCACCACGATGCGATCGGCCATGCGAACCGTCGAAAAGCGGTGGCTGACAAAAAACGTCATTCTTCCTTTCGTCAGACGGCGAAATCTTTGGAACAATTCCGACTCCGCGATCGCATCCAACGCCGCCGTCGGTTCGTCTAAAATTAAAATCGGGGCGGAACTCATGAACGCCCTCGCCATGCCGATTTTTTGCCACTGTCCCCCCGACAGATCCGTCCCCCCGTTGAAGATTTTTCCCAAAATGGTTTCGTAACCCTGATCCAAAGATTCAATCACTTCTGTCGCCCCCCCGGCAGTCGCCGCTTTATCGATAGAAGCCAAGTCATCTCGCCGCGAAAGATCGCCGAATCCGATGTTATCCTGGGCGGTGAGACTGTACTTGGCGAAGTCTTGGAAAATCACGCCGATATTCTGCCGCAAATCTTCCAGGGCGATCGCATTTAAGGGTATTCCATCGATCGCAATTTCCCCTTCGGTGGGATCGTAAAGTCGGGTAATCAATTTCAAAAGCGTGGTTTTTCCCGCCCCGTTCACCCCCACCAACGCGACACTTTCCCCCGGTTTTACGGTCAAATTCAACTGTTGCAGCGTCGGTTGTTTCGCCCCCGGATAGGCAAACGTCACGTCCCGCAATTCCAAGCCGGAGACGATCGGATTTGGAAACGGTTTCGGATCGGGGGGATCGATCACCTGCGGCGAGAGATCCAGAAACTCGAAATACTGGGAAACGTACAAATTATATTCGTAGGTTTGGGCGATACTTTGCAGGATTTGTTGCAACACCGATTGAGCCTGGGCGAAGGCGCCGGAATACATGGTAAAATCCCCGAGAGTAATCGCACCCTGAACCGTGCGGGCGATCGTCCATCCGTAGGCGCCGTAGTAGCCGAAATTCGCCACCGTCCCCGCCCAACCCCGTACCGAGGCGAAGCGACGGGCGAGGGATGCCGACTGGCGGTTAAATTCGCTGCGGATGTCCCCCCACTGTTGCAGGAGATATTCCCCGAGGCGGAACAGCCGAACTTCCTTGGCGAAGGCGTTCTGGGTGAGGACCCGTTGCAGATAATCAGCCCGCCGTCCCGCCTGAGTTTGCGATCGCGACAGCCAAAACCGGCGCCCGGAATAGTTCACACTTACCCACAACGCCGGGGCGGACGTCAGCAGCAGCAACACCATCACCAGGGGGCTGAAACTCAGCAGCAGGGCGATGGAACTGACGAAACTCACCGACTGCCCCAACAAACCCGTCAGGGTGCCCAAAATTCTCACCGGGTAATCGCTGCCACTCTGCTGGGCACGGCTGAGGGTGTCGTGAAATTCGGGCAGTTCGTAGTGGGACAGGTCCAGGCGGATGGCTTGGCGGACGAGGACGCCGTTGGCGTGGAGGGAAAAGCGATCTTTGAGGACTTGCAGGGTGTAGGCGTTGGCTTGGTTGGCGACTTCCGAAACGACACTCAAGCCGAAGCGTAAGGCGACGAGTCCGAAGATGGGGAACCAGGCGATCTGGGGGTTGCCGATATTGGCGACGACGAGATCGACGACGAGTTTGGTGACGTAGAGTTCGGTGACGGGTCCGATGCCGCGAATCAGGGTGACGGCGGTGGAGGCGAGGAGGTAGCCCGGGGCGGCTTGCCACACCAGTTTGACGAGTTTGGGGGTGTTGGAGATGACGTTGAAAAAGCGGGTTTGTCGCGATCGCTTCGGCGGTTCGGGGGTGGGGTTGTCGAGTCGGCGGTTGCGGCGTTTGAATGACATGGCGATCGCGGATGGGGTGGCAGTTTTTTAGCTTAACGGTTTTTTGGGAATCGGGTAATATTGAAGGCGGCGAGTGGGGGCGCTCAAGCCCAACAACGGAGGTTTGTATTATAGAGAATTTGACATTAAAGGCGGCGAGTGGGGGCGCTCAAGCTCAAAAACGGACGTTTGTATTATACAAAATTTGACCGATTTTTTTTTATCAAAATATGTTGGATCATTTGTTTGACTCCGATCGCCTTTGGTTGGGATTGGCGATCGGCAATTCTCACCTGCACTGGGGCAAGTTTCGGGGCGCGACTTTAATCGAAACTTGGGATACCGACCATTTGCAAAAATCCCCTTCGGAAATGGGGTGGAATTGGATTGATGGGCGATCGCCTTTACCTTTGGTTGTGGCTTCCGTCGTCCCCGCACAAACTCAATGGTGGGAAAACTATCCCCATTTAAAAGTTCTCAAATTGGAGGATTTGCCACTGGGGGGGTTGTATCCGACCCTGGGCATCGACCGCGCCCTGGCGGTGTTGGGGGCGGGGGAAAAATTGGGCTTTCCGATATTATTAATCGATGCGGGGACGGCTTTGACCGTGACGGGGGCGGACGGCGATCGCCACTTGGTCGGCGGCGCGATTTTGCCCGGTTTGGGATTACAGTTTTCCGCCCTCGCCAACCGCACGGCAACGTTGCCGGAAATTGCCCTGCCGGATGATCTCCCCCCGCGTTTCGCCTCCGATACCGACGGGGCAATTAGAAGCGGAATTATTTATACTATCATAGCAGGAATGATGGGATTTATCAAGGCTTGGACGGAAAATTTTTCAGATACCAAAATCGCGATCACTGGGGGCGATCGCACCCGAATTCTCACCTATTTTAAACGCCAATACCCCAAAATAGGGACTTCCATCATTGAAGCCCCCGAAGCCATTTTTTGGGGGATGTCAACTGCGATGATTGGCGAGAGTCGAGCCGCCGATAAATAGGAAATTTTCTCGCCCCCAAACCGCCAATTCTGGGGGCTTTGATTCCGGGAAATTTTCTCGCCCCCAAACCGCCAATTTTGGGGGCTTTGATTCCGGGAAATTTTCTC
>NZ_JAJENU010000516.1:0-13304 GCF_035615495.1 Lyngbya sp. CCY1209
TCAGCTTCAGGAAGCCGTCCCAAGTCCGACAGAATCGGGGTTTGATATCAATCGGGATGACAGGATTTGAACCTGCGACCCCCTCGTCCCGAACGAGGTGCGCTACCAAACTGCGCTACATCCCGTGAACTCAGTTTCACATTGACCTATCCTAGCATATCATTTCTCCCCCGTCCAGAACAAGCCGCCCCGAAAAATCGGGTTGTTGAGATTTGGTGTCGGAGTGTGGCACGATCGCACCAGTAATGTTAGTTGAGGTCGGAGGCGGTCAGCATGGTGTCTAAGCCGGACTGGTTGCGGGTGAAAGCCCCCCAATGGGAGCGCGTGGGAAACGTCAAAGGGATTCTGCGGGATCTCGGGTTGAATACCGTTTGCGAGGAGGCGTCGTGTCCCAACATCGGAGAGTGTTTCAACGCGGGGACGGCGACGTTTCTGATCATGGGGCCGGCCTGCACCCGCGCCTGTCCCTACTGCGATATCGATTTTGAGAAGAAGCCGAAGGCCCTCGACCCCAGCGAACCGGAACGGCTGGCCGAGGCGGTGCGGCGGATGAATTTGAATCACGTGGTGATCACTTCGGTCAACCGGGACGACCTGCCCGACGGGGGGGCCTCCCAATTCGTCCGCTGCATCGAGGCGGTGCGATCGCGATCGCCCCAAACCACCGTCGAAGTGCTCATCCCGGACCTGTGCGGCAACTGGGGCGCGTTGGAAATCATTCTCGACGCCAAACCGGAGGTGCTCAACCACAACACCGAAACCGTGCGCCGGCTTTACCGCCGCACCCGTCCCCAGGGAGACTACGATCGCACCCTGGAACTGTTGCGGCGATCGCGGCAAATGGCCCCCCAAATGTACACCAAATCCGGGCTGATGGTGGGACTCGGGGAAACCGATGCGGAAGTGCGGGAGGCAATGGTCGATCTGCGGGGCGTCGATTGCGATATCCTTACCTTGGGACAGTACCTGCAACCCACCGCCAAACATCTGGGGGTGGTCGATTTCATCCCCCCCGAACAGTTCGATGCCTGGAAAGCCTACGGCGAGTCTTTGGGATTCTTGCAGGTCGTCGCCTCTCCCCTGACCCGCAGTTCCTACCACGCGGAACAGGTGCGAGATCTGATGGAACGTTATCCCCGGACGCCGAACTAATGGAATTCAAAAGTCAAAAGTTGATGACAAGAGCTTTTCAACTTTTGGCAATGTCTCCACCCATATGGGCGGTGCTATATTGGGGAGAACTGGGGCGAAAAAAGTTGCGATCGCGATCGCCGATTTCCTGTGAATGCGATCGGCGATCGCGATGGCCCCGGCGATAATTGTCTAAAAAACCCTGCTACAAATGACCCGGACGGCCAACACCGAATTGCCGTTCTGGCAATTGATCGAGTACAATCGAACTGTTGCCGAAATGAAACGTCAAAAACGGCGGGAAGTTGACTGTATATTTTTGTTAAAGAATTTGAGGATCGTTGAGAAGTGATCGGGAACCCCCTCGGCGGGTGATGAAGATTAGCCAGTGACCTGACAAGGGTCACTTTTTTTATGTTGCCATCTCTATATACTAGCTAACGAGCCTGAAACAGTAACCCAAATTGTCGATCGGATCACTATTTTAGGAGTCGCCAATTTGAAAACTGAAGGTTCAGATTGCTGATCGGCAACACCGAGATCTGAAAGACTCAAGAGCGGTCTCGAGCTCCCAGACAACTTGAGAGTCGCCATCGTCAGCCTCGATCCGTCGGGACATCTACATCATAGACCTCCTGGGAGAGCCATTTTTGTTTCACCGAGAGCAACTGAGATAACCATCATGTCAGCCACCAATTTTCACGCCGAAACCGAATCCACCGACAACCTGCAAGATTATTCTGGGGATCGGGATATGGAATCATCCGGAAACGAACGGGTCCACATAGACTTGAGCGACGCCGAATCATCCGAGATGTCTGCCAACCGACGCACGACAGATCTGGTTCGCCTCTACCTGCAAGAAATCGGCCGGGTGCGCCTGCTGGGACGGGACGAGGAAGTTTCCGAGGCTCAGAACGTGCAGCGCTACCTGCGGCTGATCGAACTGCGCGATGCCGCGGCTCAAACGGAGGGGGGCGAGTTGCAAACCTACGTCCACCTGATCAAAACCCGCGATCGCCTGGCCGCACAATTGGGACACCGGCCCTCCCTGGAGCGCTGGGCCGCCACCGCCGGGGTCGAGGTCGCCCAACTCAAGCCGCTGATGGCCCTAGGAAAGCGCCGCTGGGCCGAGTTGGCGGAGTTGACGGTGGAAGAACTCGAACAGGTTCAAGCCCGGGGGCTGCGGGCGAAGGATCACATGATCAAAGCCAATTTGCGCCTGGTGGTTTCCGTTGCCAAAAAATATCAGAACCGGGGTTTGGAATTGTTAGACCTGATCCAAGAGGGGACCCTGGGGTTGGAGCGGGCCGTCGAGAAGTTCGACCCCACCCGCGGCTATCGCTTCAGCACCTATTCTTACTGGTGGATTCGCCAGGGCATCACCCGGGCGATCGCCACCCAGAGTCGCACCATCCGCCTCCCCGTCCACATTACCGAAAAACTCAATAAAATCAAAAAAGCCCAGCGCCAGATTTCCCAGGAAAAAAGTCGCACCGCCACCATCGACGACATCGCCGCCGAGTTGAAAATGACCCCGGCGCAAATTCGGGAAGTGCTGCTGCGGGTCCCCCGCTCGGTTTCCCTGGAGACGAAGGTCGGCACTGACAAAGATACGGAACTCGGGGACCTGTTGGAAACGGAAGATGTCACCCCGGAAGAATTGTTGATGCGCGAATCCCTGCACCGCGACCTGCAACAACTCCTCGCCGACCTCACCAGCCGGGAGCGGGACGTGATTTCCATGCGCTACGGCCTCGGCGACGGCCACCCCTACTCCCTGGCCGAAATCGGCCGCGCCCTGGAACTGTCCCGGGAACGGGTCCGCCAAATTGAAGCGAAGGCCCTGCAAAAGCTGCGCCAACCCAAGCGCCGCAACCGGGTGCGGGATTATCTGGAATCCCTGAGTTGAGTCGGGTGTAGGGTGTAGGAACCGGGGAGTGGAGAGTCACTCCTCGCTCCTCCCTTCCCCCCGTTCGGAGAATCTCCAATTCGGGCGCAAGCCTTGCGCCCCTACAATCTATCGCAAGTATCGCGATCGCGTGTTCACGGTTTCGTTTGGGGGAGAGCGCCCGAAACCTTGATTTCGAGGTGATTTCAGTTCCCTATCCCCCATTGCCCATTCCCTACACGCAGCGCCATCAAATTTCTGTCCCCAATTCGCTACCGCTATTGATTCTCAATAAGCGGATTTTTTTGACAATTTCTGGAGATCCCATGTATTATTGTCAGTAGCAAAGCTTTATTGAAAACTGAATGATGCCGCTATATACCGCAAGTTCTTTTAAATCGGAACTCAACAACAAAGGGTGGCGCCTGACACCCCAGCGAGAAACCATTCTCCACGTGTTCCAAAATCTGCCCAAGGGTACCCACCTGAGCGCCGAAGATCTCTACGATTTGTTGAAAAGTCGGGGGGAGAATATCAGTTTATCGACGATTTATCGCACCTTGAAGCTGATGGCGCGGATGGGGATTTTGCGGGAGTTGGAACTGGCCGAGGGTCACAAGCACTACGAGATCAACCAACCCTACCCCCACCACCACCACCATCTCGTCTGCGTGCAGTGCAACAAGACCATCGAATTTAAGAACGATTCCATTTCCAAAATCGGGTTGAAACAGGCCGAAAAATCGGGGTTGCATATGCTCGACTGCCAACTCACCATCCACACCGTCTGTCACGAGGCGCTGCGGATGGGTTGGCCGTCTTTGGTGTCGAGCAACTGGTCCTGTTCCCAAACGATCGCGGAAACGGCCGGTTCTGAAGATGAGGATACAGATTGACTCGGCTTTCGATGTCGTTTCAATTCGGGCAGGGAAAAATCGATTTTTCCCCGCTTTTTTTTGCGTGCGATCGCCTACAAACCGCTGTAGAGTACCGCTTCGGCACTCGCCCCGTACAACTCCTTGGCTTTGGCCACCGCCGATTGGGTGAGGGCATCGTACAGGCCGTTGATCGGTCCGCTGTAGAGTCCCTGAATTTTCAGCCGTTCTTGTAATGCCGCGACATTGACAGGGGTGTCGGCGGCAGCGGAAGCAGCGATCGCCGCGGAGTGGGTTTCAACTCGGGTGTCAGAGGCATCAGAAGAAGCGATCGCCGCGGAGTGGGTTTCAACTCGGGTGTCAGAGGCATCAGAAGAAGCGGCGGCGACGGAGGGGGTGATGTAGCTGAAGATGCGGCGATTTAAGTTGAACAGGTACGCCTCCGTCGTCGGGCCCACGATCCCCGTGGTCGTGATGTTGTAGGCTTGCTGGAACCGCATCACCGCCATTTGAGTGCCGCCATCAAAGAAGCCATTGATCGGGCCGTCGTAGAAATTCAACTCCCGCAACCGTCGCTGAATCCGGCGGACTCCCATTCCCGTGTCGCCGACGGTCAGGGAGACGGAAGGCGTCACGACGGGGCGGACGGGGCTGACCGTCACGGCCGGAACCTGGGGAATCTGGCTGACGGTGGTGGTTCGAGCCAGCACCCGCACCAGATAGAACTGGGTTGTGGCATCGACTCGGCCCGTGGGTGGAATGCCGTAGGCCCGTTGGAAGCCGATCACCGCCCGCCGGGTGGACTCGTCGAAGATACCGTCAACCGTTCCCGTGTAGTATCCCAACTGTTGCAGTCGCCTTTGGAGGAGAAGCACCGCCGTCCCCCGATTGCCGACGACGAGGATGGGGGGGGAGTTGGGGGGGTTGCTCGGGAAACTGGGGACGGACGGCGTGCCGGGGACGACGACTCCCCAACTCACCAGGAGGGCTTGGGTGGCGGCTTCGACTCGGCCGGTGGGGGGCAGGCCGTAGGCGATCTGGAAGTTGCGGACGGCCCTGGCGGTCGCCTGGTCGAAAACGTTGGTGATCGGGCCGCGATAAAATCCGAGTTGTCGGAGCACCCGTTGGATGCCTCCCACCGCCGAACCGGTACTCCCCGGGCCGAGGCCGATTTCCGGGAGGGGGACCGGGCGTTGGTTAAGCAGGGCGAGGGTTTCTTCGGACACCAAACCGGTGGCGGAAATGAAGTTGTCCTGTTGGAAGCGGATCACGGCATTGCGGGTGATTTGTCCGAAATAGCCGGTGGAGTTGGCGGTGAAGTAGCCGAGATTGCGGAGGCGATTTTGCAGGTTCGTCACCCCCGGGCCGCTGTCTCCGACCCCGAGTCCGATCAGGTCGCGATCGCTCACCGGGGGCGTGGGGTCTGCGGGAGAGTCGGTGCCGAACAGGGCGGCCAGGGTATTGGGGCCAACGATGCCATCCTGGACCAACCCGTTATCCCGCTGAAATTGAATGACGGCATTCTGGGTGATGTCGCCGAAATAGCCGGTGGTGTTGCTGGTGAAGTATCCGAGTTCGCTCAACCGGTTTTGAATGCGGGTGACTTCCGAGCCGAAATCCCCGATCGCCACCAGGGCTTGGGCCGCCTGGGCGAGGCTCAAAACGGCGAGGGTGACGGCCAGGGAGAGAAAACCTCGATCAGCCCGGGTGGAGAGTTTTTTCCACCGAATCCCCATCGGGTTGGCGAGATGGAAATGGGGGGGATTTTCGTAGCTCAGGGCGAGGTGAAGGTAAGCATAAGAGTCCATCATAATGAATCGGGAAAATAATAGAAAGGGGGAACAATTGAACCTGAGATCCTTTAGATGTCGAATCCCGGGTGATTGTTTCCCCCATTCTATATCGGCCGTTCCAACAGACGTTATACCAAACCGGCGCGATCGCACAGCAGGGCGACGATGATGGAGAATGCGGTGATTCCCAGCGCCACCCAGGGGCTTTGTCCCTGGCTGACGGCGAAAGACGTGGCGACACCGGCTCCCAAACCGGCAGTGACGGCGGCTCCGATGGGGTCCCGTTCGGAATTGCGTTTATACATAATCTTTAGGTTTTGAATTGACTCGGGGTGGGCGATCGAAAATTGCAATGCTTCTCACCCTAGCACCCCCGCCGGAAATTGGAAGGCCGCGGCGGCTGATTGAAATGAAGATTCAACTTTAGCTAAGTTTCTTAACATTGCAGGGGGAATTCGCCGGTTTTTTTTAACGAAATTTAACATCGAAAAATGCGGCGGACTCGATATCCGACCCGAAGAGATGGGATTTTCGGGCGATGGCGCTGCGCGCGGGTGTGGGGTGTAGGGTGTAGGGTGTAGGGAATAGAACGTCAACACGCGATCGCGAAACTGGCGATCGGCCCGAACCCCCACATCCGATAAAATCCAAAAGACAGAGCGCCCGATTTGAGATGGGCAAAGGTGAAGATTAAATGACGATAATGATCGCACTGGACTCCAACTGCCTGAACTCGCTGGATCTCTCCCCCGTCCGGGAGGCGATCGAGCCGCTGCTCCGGGATGGCAAAATCGCCGAGGGCGAACAGCAACTCCGCTTCGAGATCGACTATCCCCTCGACCCCCAAGACCCCCGCGAGTTGTCCGAGGTTCCGGAAATTCGGCTCTGGTTCATCCGCCTCGACAGCCGCTATCCCTGGCTCCCCTTCCTGCTCGACTGGCGGGAGGGGGAGTTGGCCCGCTACGCGGCCATGCTCGTCCCCCACTCCTTTCACCGCCGGGAAGGCATCCAGTACAACCCGGAGGCCCTGGAAATTTTCCTGATGCACAAAATATTCGTCCTCACCCGCTGGCTGCGCGAACAGGGCCTTCCCAGCCGCTCCCGGCTGCAGTCGATGTCCCAAATGCTGGGGTACGATTTGGACGAGGCCTTTTTCGAGGCGATCGAAAATTGAGAGTTTGTCGAACTCGGCTGCCATCTTTTCCGTCGCAACTTGTACGGGACTCCGGATCCAGGCGTTACACTGGAATTAATCAATTGCGATTTCAATCCGTCGAGCGATCGCGCCTTGTCCGGTCGTCCGCTCTCGGCTCCCGCCGGCCCAGACGCGATCGCCAGGGGTTCGAGCAACTCCCGAAAAAAGTTGTAAACTCAATGGCACGAGTGCCGGAGAGTATGATGGGAATTGACACCGCCGGGTGGGCCGCGTCTTTTTTGTTGCTTCCCGGAAACGGCAAAGTCCTGCGGCCGTCGCGAACGTCCCGTTCCTCCCCCCGATTCCCCGCCGCCATTTGGTCGGGGAAGTGTCAAACCCGTCACCTCGGATTAACTGATGTTGAGCAGGCTCATCCGAACGGCCTGCCCTGACCAAACTACTCATACACCGTCTAAGGAAAAACATCATTATGGGATTATTTGACCGTATCGGCCGAGTTGTCAGAGCAAACTTGAACGACCTGGTCAGCAAGGCGGAAGACCCTGAAAAGATCCTCGAACAGGCCATCATCGAAATGCAAGAGGATCTGATCCAGTTGCGTCAGGCCGTCGCTCAAGCCATCGCCCAACAAAAGCGCAGCCAACAGCAGTACAATCAGGCCCAGTCCCAAGCCAACCAGTGGCAGTCCCGGGCGCAACTCGCACTCCAGAAGGGCGATGAGAATCTGGCTCGGGAGGCCCTGCAGCGCAAGAAGGGCTACGTCGAAACCGCCAACACGCTCAAGGTCAATATGGACCAGCAGAGTACCCAGGTGGAAACTCTCAAGCGCAACTTACTCAGCTTGGAAAGTAAAATTTCCGAAGCCAAGACCAAGAAAAATATGCTCAAGGCTCGGGCTCAGGCTGCCAAGGCGAACGAACAGCTCAACAACGTTCTCGGCGGCATCAATACCGGCGGCGCGACGGCGGCTTTCGACCGGATGGAGGAGAAAGTTCTGCAAATGGAGGCGCGTTCGACGGCCGCGGCCGAACTGACGGGTTCGGGTTTGGAAGAACAGTTCCGCGTTCTCGAAGCCGGCAGCGATGTCGATGACGAGTTGGCGGCGATGAAGGCGCAGCTCTCGGGCGCCCCGGCTAACCAACCGCAGCTTGAAGGTTCGTCGAGCGAGGGTTCGGCGTCTAAAGCTGACGTTGACCGGGAATTGGAGGATTTACGCAACGAACTCAACAAAATGTAGGTTTCGGTCTCCATCGTTTCCAATCACCTTTGGGCTTTTTGTCGGAGAACCCGATTGACTTCCCGGCTGTAGGGGAAGGCAACGGACGGTGAACTCCTGATGGGAAGCCCCCATTTTTGTTGCCGAAAACATCAGTGTGAGAACTCGTGGCGCCGTGTGCCCGGTGTCGGGTGTGGGGGATTCAAGACTTTGACTTTCGGGCGCAGATCGGGAATAATTTGTGTGACCGATGGCCGTACCATCGGCGGTGGTGTTGGGGGTGGCTGGATTCAACCGGACTCGATTGCTTTTAATTCTGTGAATTGATGATGCTTAAAGTTCGCTTTCTCACACTTAGTTCATTTGCGGCGGGGTTTGGTCTATGTTCCATCGTATTCAGTGTTTTTACGATGATTTCCGAGTTCAATTTTGCCTCCATATTTAGATTTTTATTGACGGCTTTGTTTTTCCTGATCAACCTCATTTTTGTCATGCACTACTACGTCTCTATTTTTAAAGAGCAAAGGTTTATTTACCGGATGCGATCGCAACTCAGAAACCCCAATTATATCAACTACAACTAATCCGAAAATTACAAGTTATAAAAAAATCATGTTAGACTTTCTCAATCCCCTCCTGGGCCGCCACCCCGAAAACATCAAAGCCGACGTGGAGATCTACACTTGGCAAACCTGCCCCTACTGCATCCGCGCCAAACTGCTGCTGTGGTGGAAAGGGGTGAATTACAAAGAATATAAAATCGACGGGGACAATGGAGCCCGCAACCTGATGGCCGATCGCGCCAACGGCCGGCGGACGGTGCCCCAAATCTTTATCAACGATCGCCATATCGGCGGATGTGACGAGCTCTATCAGTTGGATGGGGAGGGTAAACTCGACCCCCTGCTGACGCAACCCGCCGGCTAATTGTCACTATTTTTGATTCTAAAATATTGGAGAAATTACCATGTCTTTCGTGGGACTGCACATCCACAGCGACTACAGCCTCCTCGACGGTGCCTCCCAACTGCCACAGTTGGTGAGTCGGGCGGTGGAACTGGGAATGCCCGCGATCGCCCTCACGGATCACGGCGTCATGTATGGCGCGATCGAACTGATCAAACTCTGCCGGGGCAAGGGCATTAAACCCATCATCGGCAACGAAATGTATGTGATGAATGGCGATGTCACCACCCAATTAAAACGACAAAAAAAATATCACCAAGTCGTCCTCGCCAAGAATACCCAAGGTTACAAAAACCTGGTCAAATTGACGACAATTTCTCACTTAAAAGGATTCCAAGGAAAGGGAATTTTCGCCCGCCCCTGTATCAACAAAGAATTTTTGGAACAGTATCACGAAGGCTTGATCGTCACCAGCGCCTGTTTGGGGGGGGAAGTACCCCAGGCGATTTTGCAGGGAAAAATGGATGTCGCCCGCAAAACCGTCGAGTGGTACAAGGGGATTTTCGGGGAGGATTACTATCTGGAAATTCAGGATCACGGTTCCCCCGAAGATCGGATCGTGAATGTGGCGCTGGTGCAACTCGCGAGGGAATTTGAAGTTAAAATTATCGCCACCAACGATTCCCACTTTATCTCCTGCAACGACGTGGAAGCCCACGATGCTTTACTGTGCATCAATACCCAGAAATTAATTACCGAAGATAAGCGACTGCGCTACAGCGGGACGGAGTATTTGAAATCCGCCGAAGAGATGATGCAACTGTTCCGAGATCATCTCCCGGATGAGGTGATCAAAGAAGCGATCGCCAATACGTTGGAAGTCGCCGAAAAAGTCGAACCCTACACCGGCATTCTCGGAGAACCGCGCATCCCCGACTATCCCATCCCCCCTAACCACACGGCGGATACTTACTTGGAAGAAGTCACCTGGGAGGGGTTGAAAGATCGCCTCAACGCCGCCACGCGATCGGAGATTCACACCACCTACCGCGATCGCCTGGAATACGAATTAAAAATGATGCAAAAAATGGGGTTCTCGACCTATTTTTTGGTGGTGTGGGACTACATCAAACACGCCCGAGATAATGGCATCCCGGTGGGGCCGGGGCGGGGTTCTGCCGCCGGATCTTTGGTCGCCTATGCGTTGAGAATTACCAACATCGATCCGGTTCACCACGGTTTGCTGTTCGAGCGATTTTTGAACCCGGAACGGAAATCGATGCCGGATATTGATACGGACTTTTGTATCGATCGCCGCGACGAAATGATCCAATATGTAACGGACAAATACGGGGAGGATAAAGTCGCCCAAATTATCACCTTCAACCGCATGACATCCAAGGCGGTTTTAAAAGACGTGGCGCGGGTGCTGGGGATTTCCTACAGCAAATCCGATCAGATGGCGAAATTGATTCCGGTGGCGCGGGGAAAACCGGCAAAATTGAAGGTGATGATTTCCGATCAAAGTCCTTCGCCGGAATTTAAAGCCGCCTACGATAACGAGTCAGTTCCGATTAAAAATAATGCCGGGGATATGGTGGGGGAAATTTCCGTCCGCCAGTGGGTGGACATGGCGATTCGCATCGAAGGGACGAATAAAACCTTCGGCGTCCACGCGGCGGGAGTGGTGATTTCCAAAGAGTCTCTGGATGCGATCGTGCCCCTGCAGCGCAACAATGACGGGGCGGTGATCACCCAATATTATATGGAGGATATCGAAGCCCTGGGTTTGTTGAAAATGGACTTTTTGGGGTTGAAGAATCTGACGATTATCCAGCGAACTTTGGACTACATTCGGAAAAGTAAAAATTTGGCGATCGACCCCTACGATCTCCCGGCAGAAGAACGCAGGGCGATGCGAATTTTGGCGAAGGGGGAGATCAAGAAAATGCCCGAGGATATCCAAAAAACTTATAAAATTTTGGAACTGGGCAGTTTGGAAGGGATTTTTCAGTTGGAATCTTCCGGGATGCGGCAGATCGTGAAGGATTTGAAGCCGTCGAGTATCGAGGATATTTCTTCGATTTTGGCGTTGTACCGTCCGGGTCCCCTCGATGCGGGTTTGATTCCCCAATTTATCAACCGCAAACACGGGAAGGAACCGATCCGCTACGAACACAAACTGTTGGAACCGATTCTGAATGAAACTTACGGGATTCTGGTTTATCAAGAACAGATCATGAAAATGGCTCAGGATCTGGCGGGGTATTCTTTGGGTCAGGCGGACCTGCTGCGGCGGGCGATGGGTAAGAAAAAACTGTCGGAAATGCAGAAGCACCGGGAAACGTTTATCGACGGTGCGACGCGGAACGGAGTCGCCCAAAATATCGCCGAACACCTGTTCGATCAGATGGTCAAATTCGCCGAATATTGTTTGACCTACGACACGGAAATTCTGACGGTGGAATACGGGCCGATCGCGATCGGTAAAATCGTCGAGAATCAGATCGAGTGTACGGTTTATACCGTGGATAAAAATGGATACGTCTACACCCAACCGATCGCCCAGTGGCACGATCGCGGCATCCAGGAAGTTTACGAATATCGCCTGGAAGATGGGACGGTGATTCGGGCGACACCGGATCATAAATTTATGACCGAGGACGGGCAGTTATTGCCCATCGATGAAATTTTTGAACGGAATCTCGATTTGAAAAAACTTGAAAAAAGCGCAGAATGGCACTTTCTGAAGGTCAGTTAAAAACGTATTTTTTAAACTGCCAATCTATTTCTTGATCGAAAATCCAGCAGATTCTCAGGAGTTACCGCCGTGGTTAAAATTGTTTCTCGTCAAAAAGTCAGCGAAGAAAAAGTGTACGATATTGGTGTCGTAAAAGATCATAACTTTGTCCTCGCCAACGGGTTGGTCGCGTCCAACTGCTTCAACAAATCCCATTCAACCGCCTACGGCTACGTCACCTATCAGACCGCCTATTTGAAAGCCAACTATCCCGTCGAATACATGGCGGCACTGCTGACAGAAAATAGCGGCAATACCGACAAGGTGCGGGCTTACATCGAGTCCTGCAAACATTTGGGGATCGAAGTCGTGCCGCCGGATATCAACCGTTCCGGGGTGGATTTTACCCCCGTAGAGGACGGAATTGTATTCGGGTTGTCGGCGATCAAAAATGTCGGGGACGGCGCGATCGCACATTTGTTATCCGTCCGGGAAGAAGGCGGGCCGTTCCAAAGTTTGCCCGATCTGTGCGATCGCATCAGCCTGCAAACCGTCAACAGTCGGGCGCTAGAATCTTTGATAAAATCGGGCGCTTTCGACAGTTTGAATTCCAACCGCAAACAATCGATTCAATACTTGGAAAAACTGATACCCTGGGCGCAAAAGAGGGCGAAAGATCGGGCGGTCGGTCAGACGAGTTTGTTCGATATTTTGGGAGATTCTACGGTGACTGCTTCGACCCAGGAAGCCGCGCCGGAAGTGCCAAAAACCGACGATTTTCACCAAAAGGATAAGCTGCAATTTGAGAAAGAATTGCTCGGTTTTTATGTCTCCGATCACCCGCTAAAATCCCTGTCGGAATCGGGGGTTTTGGAGGATGCGGTCACGCTGTCGCAACTGCCCGAGAAAAGGCCGAAGACCGCCATCAAAACGGCGGTGATGTTGATCAATATCAAACCCCACCTGACCAAAAAAGGCGATCGCATGGCGTTTTTACTCCTCGAAGATCTGACGGGGCAGATGGAGGCGGTGGTATTTCCGAGTTCCTACGAAGACGTGAAAGACTGTCTCCAAGAAAATGCGATCGCGATCGTGGAAGGAAAGGTGGAAAAGCGGGACGACCAGACCCAAATAATCGTGGATGCCATGCACTCGGCGGACGAGTTGGTGCAGCGGGCGATCGCACGCCCAAAATCCGACCAAAACAGCTCCCCCAAAATCACCACTTCCCGGCTGATCCGCCTGCATTTGACCCCCGAAGAAATCGCCGAAGTGGAGACATTAAAACGGCTCAAAGACATCTTGCAAGAATGTCGCGGCAACCCCGAATCGGCCACCGTTTCCGTGGAAGCGATCGTCGGCGACACCCCGGAAAAACGCCGGGTTCGCTTCGGTTCCCAATACTGGGTCGAAGACAATACCGCGATCGTCGATCGCCTGAAAACCGCCCACTTCAAAGCGGACATCCTGCCGGCCAGTTCTTAGGGAATTGGAGGCTCCAGGAGGCCGGGGGCAAGGTTATAGCAACCGCCAGAACGGTTAGGACAAATCTGCCAATTTGAGACCCGCCTTGAAATCAATTTCAAGGCTCACAGC
>NZ_JAJENU010000517.1:0-70909 GCF_035615495.1 Lyngbya sp. CCY1209
CTAAAGACGCGGGGATTCTTAAGCCGTCCAAAACTGAACTCTTAAAGGCATAGTCAATGTGCCTCTACCAACTCCTTGAAGAGAAAATCCTCAAGTTGTTGCTACTTTTGTAAGCCGGTTTTCCGAAGCCAAAAGACACCTTTGCGATCGGTGAAAGCTTGAGAAAGTTGTGACATAAATCAGCATATTTGAAATGGTCTTAATCTGTCAAGGTCAGAAAAGTCAGAAATTTTTATCTTACCTTTCTTACCTTCGATCTGACCTTTTCGACTCAAAAATCTTACCTTTCTTACCTTCGATCTGACCTTTCGGGTGCAAAAATCTTACCTTTCTTACCTTTTTGGGCGATCGCCGGGAAAAGGTCAGATCGGGGTCGGATGCGATCGCGTCCGGTAGCCGGCTAATCGGGATGAGTCAAAATAACTATTGCGATCGGGGGGGCTCAAGCCCAACAACGAATGGGCGGTGGGGTGCGATCGCGTGCGGTGGCCGGCCAATCGGGATGGGTCAAAATAACTATTGCGATCGGGGGCTAAAGCCCAACAACGGGTGACGGGTGGGGTTCAAGCCCAACAACGGGTGACGGGTGGGGTGCGATCGCTCAATGATAAGGGGAAGTTTCGATTTGATATTGGGCAACTGAACCGAACATGATATGATAGTCCTGGATGTGAACTTCCGTCAATTCTTGTCACCGTTTCGATGCCTTTCCTTACAAATGAATAGCCACAAAAAAGCCCTGCAATGGATTCAAAATGTTTTGGCTCCCCAAGAACTCACCCAGTTGGAAGAAGTTGTATTGCAGATGACGTTTGCCGGTCAATCCTATCAACAAATGTCTCAAGAAACGGGATATCATCCCGGTTATCTGAAAGACATCGGTTCCCGGCTGTGGCTTTCCCTGTCTGAACGGTTGGGCTGCGAAGTCAAAAAGCGAAATATTGTGTCGATTGTCAGCCAATTTTCTCGGGGCAATCTCGAAAGGTCAAAGTTTGTCGAAACTCTGCCGAATTCCGGTTGGGAGAAACTGAATTTTCCGGGCTGTCCGCTGGTGTTTAACTCGCCTTTATATATCGATCGCCCTCCCATCGAAACCTGGGCTGTTACCACCCTCCGACAACCCGGAAGTCTGCTCCGAATCAAAGCACCGCATCAAATGGGTAAAACCTCTTTAATACACCGCCTGAACGGCATTGCAGAGCGGGAGGGAATGCGAACGGTTGTGGTCAATATGCAACAGGCTGACCCGACAACCATCGAAGATTTAGAACGATTTTTGCGCTGGATTTGTTTGACGATAACTCAACAGTTAAATTTGGCTCCAAATTTGGACGATTATTGGATTGAGGGGGCGGGGAGCAAGACCAACTTTACAGTTTACCTACAAGAGTATGTTTTGGAAGAATTGAAAGAGCCGCTGGTTCTCGCTTTCGACAAGGTTCATTCACTGTTTAACATTCCCGAGTTGGCCGGTCATTTTTTGGCGATGGTGCGGTGTTGGTACGAACAATCGCGCACGCAAGATGGATGGGATAATTTGCGGTTAGTTCTCGCCTATTCCGGAGAATTAACCTTGCCGATACAGACCAACCAATCTCCCTTTAATGTCGGAATTTATTTGAAACTGCCGCCCTTCACCGCTTCGCAAATTTGCGAGTTGGCAGAGCGCTACGATCTCGACCCGGGGGAGATGGAAATGCTGGACTATTTGAAGCCTTTGCTGGATTTGGTGGGGGGTCATCCTTATCTGTTACAATTGGCGTTTTACTGGCTGCGATCGCACTATTGGTCTTTGACTCAACTCGTCGCGGAGGCCCCGACGGATCGAGGGATTTATGGGGAATATTTGGGTCAACTGCGGCTGGCTTTGGAACGCGATCGACGGTTATATCAAGGATTTTATCAGGTGTTGTCGAGTCCCGAACCGGTGCCCCTCGATTCGGATGTCGCCTATGCTTTGGAAGGGTTGGGTTTGGTGAAACTCAAACAACTGATGGCGAGTCCCGCCTGCGAACTCTACCGACAATATTTTTGGAGGCACTATCACAGCGAGAATTATCTCAAATCGGTTTGATTTTCGCCCCTTGATAAAATTCAAAAGTTGCCTATCACCCATCACCCATCACCCATCACCCATCACCTATTACCTATTACCTATTACCTATTACCTATTGCCTATTGCCTATTGCCTATAACCCATCACCTATAACCTATTGCCTATTGCCTATAACCTATTGCCTATAACCTATTGCCTGCCATACTCACTCCTCATCGAGTTGACAGAGTGCGCGATCGCCGTCCGTGACGCGGGGATTGGTGTTCAGATAATCCGCCACCCAATCGCAGGCATAATCCAACGGTTGCAGGTTCAAAATATTGGCGATATTCCAAAACACCACTTTTTTATCATCTCCGGCGGAGGCCAAAACGTTTCCATCGGGCCGAAAAGCCAAGCTGCGAATTCCCGACGTATGACCTTCTAGGGTGGTCAACAATTCCCCTTCCATCGTCCAGAGTTTGACCCTTTCATCGATACTGCCAGTCGCGACCAAAGAGCCGTCGGGATTAAATGCCACCCCCCAAACTGCCGCCTGATGTCCTTTTAACGTCGTCACCAAAGTTCCGTCTTTGCGCCAGATTTTCGCCGTTTTATCGCCACTCCCGGAGATGAGATATTCCCCGTCGGCACTGAACGCCACCCGCCACACGGCCGAATCATGTTCGAGGGTGTGGAGTAACTCGCCTTCCCGACTCCAAAGTTTCGCCGTACCATCGTTGCCTGCGGTGGCAAACTGACTGCCGTCGGGACTGTAAGTGATGTCCCAAATCGGGGCGGCGTGCCCCGACCAACGGTCAAGTTGTTTTCCTCGGCTATTCCAGCGATAAATAGAAGCTGAGGCGGTTGCCGAGACGATTTCCTCGCCACTCGGATGCCAATCGGCTCCCATCACGGCTTCGTCATGGTCGCCAATCGTTTGCACAACCGTTCCGTCCAACCGACGGATGGCGATCGTCCGATTTGTCCCGGTAGATAATATCTGGTCTCGGGTCGGATGCAATGACAAATTCGTGACGACTAACTGTTGAGCATCTACAGATTGAATCGTCAAATCGGCGATCGATGCCAACAGAAGATTATCTCGATCTCCAGTTGTTATCAAACGTTGTCCGTCACGGCTGTAAATCGCACTTAATGCCCTTCCCCCCATTCCGTGTAAGTTGCGGTGGAAAGGATGGTGAGTTTTCCAAAGCAGGACTGTATTATCTGCTCCAGTTGAAGCCAGCATCTCGCCATCGGGACTGATAGCGAGGCCCCAAACGGCAGATTGATGCCCTTTGAAGGTGTCGATCAACGTGCCGTGACGAGTCCAAACCGAAAGGGTTTTGTCGTAGCTGGCGACAAAAAAGGTTTGCCCGTCGGGATGAAAATCGATATCCAAAATGCCCGCCGCATGATGGGTCAAGGTTTGGATTGAAGTTCCATCGCCGTGCCAGAGTTTGACGGTTTGATCTTGGCCACCCGTGACCAATCGTTCTCCATCGGGACTGAAGGCGATGGCATTAATGGCCGCCTCATGAGCTTTGATGGTCCGTTGCCGTCGTTCATCGAGGTCAAAAAAAGTGATTTGACCGTCATTTCCTCCGACGGCGATTTGATTTTTATCGGGATGGTACGCGACCGATAATGCCCCCGATGCTGCGATCTTGAAGCGGTCGATCGGGGAACCGTCAATTTGCCACAATTCTACCAGATGGGGACTTCCGACCGCCACCAAAGTTTGTCCGTCGGGACTGAACGCGAAATCCGACATCCCATTTAAACGAGTGGGAATGCTGCGTTTAAACCGACCCGAGGGAGTCCAAAATTTCATTTTTCCGTCATCTGCCCCCGTCACCAAAAATTGACCGTCTGGGCTAAATTTTAGAGCTCGAATCGTCGCCGAATGTCCCTCAAATTTCGAGAGCAATTTTCCCTCTCGATTCCATAATTTGACTGTGGTATCGACTCCCGCCGTGGCGATCGTTTGTCCGTCGGGACTGATATCAATTGTCAGGACTGCGGCTTCGTGACCATCTAAGCGGTTGCGCTGATTAATATTTAAAATTACCTGTTCTAGTATGGCATCGGCTTGAGTTTGTAATGCCGGGTTCACCCGTTGCCAGCGTTCGAGTTGTCGTTGACTCCGAATCGCTTCTAACAAAGCCTCAAAGGAGCGATCGGAGGCGAATAGGGCTTCGGCCGCTTGGGCGACGGCTTCGGCTTCCCGCAGGGAGGCGAGACGATATTGATACCGGGCGACCATTCCGAATCCCGCCGCGATCGCCAACGCGCAACTCACCCCCGCCAAAAAGATGCGCTGCCGCCTCAAACTGCGCCGCTGTTCTTCGCTGCGCTGACGTTCCGCCGCCAGCCGCGCTTCGACTTCTTTTAAACGGGCATTTTCGGCTTTGGCGAGGCTTTCCTGTCGGTCTAGGGCTTGGCTGGCGGCGAGGAAGCGGTAATCCATATCGCCGAGGCTTTGATTTTGTCCCCAAGCCAATATTTCTTTTAACGCCTGTCCCCTCAGCAGCCAGGAGTCATCGCTGCAGTCGGAGGCGACCCAGGCATTTAAGGCTTGAGAATAGGGGCGCAGTTGGTTCAATTGTTCTCGAATCCATTCCTCGTTGAAAATGGCTCGATAAATGGGGTTTTTGACCTGCAATTTTCCGCGCCGTTTGGCGACCAATCCCGACAGCAGCAGTTCCGTCTGTTCGGGACTGTCGTCGCTGACCACGCCGCCGGTTTCTAAAATGTTTTGATACAATCCCAACAGCCGCCCGGCCCGCCGTTCGTCGTAGAGGAGGCGATTGCGGATGGTGCGGAGATGTTCGGGTTCGTCTCGGGATTGCCAATTCTCGACGATCTGGGTTTTGACCATTTTTTCGATCCACTGGTCTTCCGTTCCCGGCGCCAGGTTGAGACGGGATTCCCTGGCGTCCGAAGTCAAAGAAGTGACGGTTTTGCAGAGTTTTTGGGTTAAAAAAGGTTGCCCCCCCGTCCAATGTAAGATGGCTTTCAGGACGGCGGCGCAATCGGGGAGGGTGGCGGGCAAGAATTGCAGCAGGGGTTGGGCCTGTTCAAATTGAAAGTCTTGCAGGTCGATCGCGCGGCCGATGTTGAAGGGGGTGCGGGTGCGATCGCGGATCAAGTCGGAGGGGGTGGCGACGCCGAAAAATGCCCAAGTCAACCGCCGATAATTGGGTTGGTGGGGGCGCAATTCGTAGCAGAGGCGGACGAAGGCGAAAAAGTCGTTGACGGGAAATGGCAGGCTGAGAATGCTATCGATTTCATCGATAAAAATAAACAGTTTGGTGTCCGGAATTTGTTCGAGGATCTCGTCAATCAACAGACTCAACTGCTGGACGAGGGGCAAGTTGTCCCAGTCTTTCCAGCGCTGTTTGAGGGGGATCTGTTTCGAGAGTTGAAATTTGCTCAACAGAATGAGCATGATCCCCCGATACCACTGCCGATAACTGACATTTTCGGTGCCCAACTGAGTCATGTCGAGATAAATGCAGCGATATCCCTGTTGCTCTAGCCGTCGTCGCATCTGGACCCGCAGGCTGGATTTGCCCATCTGTCGGGCGTTGAAGACGTAGCAGAACTCTCCGGCTAGGAGGGCTTCGTAGAGGAGGCGATCGGCCGGACGGGTGACGTAAGTTACATCGTCTACCGCCAGACTCCCACCCACTTGGTAGGGATTTTTAATCATGGATGCCAATTGAAGGCGGTGGGACGATTCAACTCAATTGGAGTCTATCACGTTTCTTTCAATTTGTCCGGTGTCGCGATCGCCCGTCGTTCGGGGGAATTGCTATCAGTTGGATGCCCACCCCCAGTGGCGGGGGGAGGGGAAGAAATGCGATCGCCCATTTGTTATTGCAACAGACAGAACGAACATCAACGGTTTTCCTCGTCAGCCTCGATCATTTTTAACCGAAAATGAAACGCCCCCCCGATAAAACGGGGGGGCATCACAGTCGGTTTCGCTGGCAATTAATCGTCAAAGTGACTGATAATTGCTTCGCCGAATTCGGAACATTTCAGCGGTTCGGCGGGGGGGTCCATCAGTCGGGCGAGGTCGTAGGTCACTTCCCGGTTGGAGATGGCGGCGCCGATGCCTTTTTTAATTAAATCGGCGGCTTCTTGCCATCCGAGATATTCCAACATCATCACCCCGGAGAGGATGAGGGAACCGGGGTTGACGCGATCGAGTCCGGCGTGTTTGGGCGCCGTGCCGTGGGTGGCCTCGAAGACGGCGCAGGTGTCGCCGATGTTCGCCCCCGGACCCATGCCCAGACCGCCCACCATCGCGGCGGCGGCGTCGGAGAGGTAGTCTCCGTTTAGGTTCATGGTGGCGAGGATGGAGTATTCGTTGGGACGGGTTTGGATTTGCTGGAAGATACTGTCGGCGATGCGATCGTTGACCATGATCTTATCTTTCCACTTGCCGTCCCCGTGGGTGTCCCAGATGGTATCGAGTACGCCTTTCACTTCGTCGCAGATTTCTTGGCGCTTTTCGGGGGTGAGGGAGTCGAAACCGGGTTCCACCTTGCGGGCGTTATCTTCTAAAGAGATATCGGGGTTGCCCTCCTTGTTGCTGAGAATCCAGGATTCCCGCTCGGTGATGCACTCGTCCCGAAACTCGGTGGTGGCGAGTTCGTAGCCCCAATCCCGGAAGGCGCCCTCGGTGTATTTCATGATGTTGCCCTTGTGGACTAGCGTCACCATCTGTTTTTCTTTGGGGAGGGTGAGGGCGTGTTTGATGGCGCGGCGGACGAGGCGCTGGGAACCCGTCTTGCTGATGGGTTTGATGCCGATGCCCGAGTCGGTGCGGATCTGCTTTTTGCCGTGTTCGGGGGTGGCGGGGATCAGGTCGTCGTTGAGCAGGTGGATCAGCTTTTGGGCGATTTCGGTCCCTTCTCGCCATTCGATGCCGAGGTAGATGTCTTCGGTGTTCTCCCGGTAGATGATCACGTCGAGTTGTTCTGGGTGTTTGTGGGGGGAGGGGGTGCCGGAGTAGAAACGGCAGGGGCGCACGCAGGCGTAGAGGTCGTTGATTTGACGCAGGGCGACGTTGAGGGAGCGGATGCCGCCGCCGATGGGGGTGGTCAGGGGGCCTTTGATGGCGACGCCGTACTCCCGGATGGCGGTGAGGGTGTCTTCGGGGAGGTATTGGTAGGTCCCGTACTGTTCGCAGGCTTCGTCCCCGGCGTAGATTTTGAACCAACTGATTTTGCGCTGGCCGCCGTAGGCTTTTTCGACGGCGGCGTCAATGACGCGCTCGGTGGCCGGCCACAGGTCAACGCCGGTTCCGTCCCCCCGGATGAAGGGAATGATGGGGTTGTCGGGGACGATGGGTTCTCCGTCTTTGAAGGTGATGGTTTCGCCCGTCGTGGGGGGGGTGATTTTTTCGTACATATCGCTTCACACTCTAATCCGTGGGTCTACCTATTCTGTCACGATTTTTTACGACATGAGGCGGCGATCGCGACAGAACCCCATGATTTCTTCAGAATTGCCGCCGGGCCCATCCGGTGTCAAGCACAATTCCTCGCGCAATTTCGGTGTATGATGATGCAAAACCCGCATCGTCGATCAAATCTTCAAACTTTTCAATAAAACTACAATTACAACTTAAAAAATTGTAACAGCACATCCCGAGCGATGGGTGTAGTATTTCTAAGTAAAGGTAACGTACATAGCAGATTTTCCCAAACAAAGTTACCGGCATTACAAAGCGATCGGGCATTGAGAAAAGACATCCGAACACGGCTCCGCGGCTCCCAACCCAACCGTTCACTCAATCTTTCACGCTTTCTGTTGGAATCTGCCGCTCACGAAACGAGCTCGGGATAGAAGCTTGACATTCAAACCAGACCCTTGGGGTTAAGATTTATTTAATAATTCGGACTCCCCAATTCCAGTTTTTCTCAATCCATCATCCCACCCCGATCAAAAAGTTGTCATTCAGAAGATAGCGGGTTCTCTTCAGCACATTGGAGGCTATATATCATGGATAACGTCAGCACGGTCAACCGCAATATCTATCAGGATGTCTCCGTTTCGACCCTGATCAACAGTCGCTTGGCCGACCAAGACCAAGTTTTCCCGGTCAGCGAGACGGCCAAATCGAGCGATCGCCCCCTGATGGGAGATCCCAGCTACGGTTTGGACACCCTCGGACTGAAAAACGTCGGTCACGTCTACCACAACCTCCCCGTCCCCATCCTGATCGAACACGCGATCGCCCGGGCGGAAGGAATTTTAGCCTCCAACGGCTCCCTGTGCGTCAAAACGGGCAAATACACCGGCCGATCCCCCCACGACAAATTCATCGTCGATGAACCGAGCAAACACAACGAAATCCACTGGAGCAAACTCAACGTTCCCATCCCCGAGAAAAACTTTGATCGCCTCTACCGCAGGGTCCGCTCCTACGTCCAAGGTAGGGATCTCTACATCTTCGACGGCTTCGTCGGCGCCGACCCCAACCACCGTTTCGGCGTCCGCATCATCAACGAGGGAGCCTCCCAAAACCTGTTCGCCCACCAACTGTTTATTCGGCCCACCGACGAGGAACTGCAAACCCACCGGGCCGATTTTACTGTGATCGCGGTTCCCGGACTCCACGGCGACCCCGAAGATGACGGCATCAACAGCGAAGCGTTCATCGTCCTGCACCTGTCCAAGCGGCTGGTGATCATCGGCGGGTCCAAATATGCCGGGGAAATCAAGAAGTCCGTCTTCTCCCTGATGAACTACTTCATGACCAAAGCCGACGTCCTCCCCATGCACTGTGCCGCCAACGTGGATGACGCTGGTAAAACGGCGTTATTTTTCGGTCTGTCGGGCACCGGAAAAACCACCCTTTCGGCCGATCCCGATCGCTATTTGATCGGCGACGACGAGCACGGCTGGTCCGAAGAGGGGATCTTCAACTTCGAGGGAGGATGCTACGCGAAAACCATCCGCCTGTCCCGGGAAAATGAACCGCAAATTTGGGATGCCATCCGGTTCGGTTCGCTGATGGAAAACGTGGTCCTCGACCGCCACAACCGCGTCCCCGACTACGATGACGGCACCCTGACGGAAAACACCCGGGTCGCCTACCCCATCGACTACATCCCCAACGCCGTCATCCCCGGCATCGCCGACCACCCCAAAACCGTGATCTTCCTGGCGGCGGATGCCTTCGGAGTCCTGCCCCCCATCGCCAAACTGACCCGCGAACAGGCGATGTACCACTTCATGTCCGGCTACACCAGCAAGGTGGCGGGGACGGAACGGGGCATCAAAGAGCCGGAAGCGACATTCTCCGCCGGGTTCGGAAAATGTTTCCTTCCCCTGGAGGCGGCGGTTTACGCCAATTTGCTGGGCAAACGCCTCACCGACCACCCCGAAACCAACGTCTATCTGGTCAATACCGGCTGGTCCGGCGGTCCCTACGGCGTGGGTTCCCGGGTGCCGATCAAGTACACCCGCGCCTTGGTGTCGGCGGCGGTGAACGGAGATTTGGATAACGTGAGTTTCCACCCCCACCCGATCTTCAAAGTGTTGGTTCCCGACGCGGTGCCGGGAGTCCCCACCGAACTCCTCGACCCGGTGAAAACCTGGGCGGACGCCGGGGAGTACGAAAAGCAGGCTAAATACTTGGCGAAATTGTTTGTGGACAATTTCCAGAAGTACGAGAATGTGCCGGAAGCGGTGATCGAAGCCGAACCCGCGATCGGTTAATTTTAGAGGGGGGAAACCCTTCATTTTCCCCCTCCGTCCGAGTTACCTTCCCTAGCTCTTACATTCACGGTTTTCAACCTTTGAAGCCGTGAATTTTTTTGGGGGAGTAGAAACCGGGTTTCTAGGTGAAAATTGGGTGGGGAAGTCGAAACTCTCGTAGAAACCCGGTTTCTCAGGGGCAACTTTTAACGGTGCCAGATGGTTTCTCCGCCGGGGCGGTCAATCAGGGTTATTCCCAATTCTTGAAGTTGGTCGCGGATGCGATCGCCCTCCGCATAATTTTTCGCTTTCCGGGCCTCCTGCCGCCGCTTCACCAACGCCTCTATTTCCCCATCGCCCATCCCCTCTGTTTGAGATTCCGTTTCCGCTTCCGGCGAGGCTTTCAAACCAAAAACCCCCGCCAATTCGACCAAGATTTTCCATGTGGAATAGATGCGATCGCTCGGCGTTTCCGTCTTCCCTTCGTGCGCCAACAAATTGCGTTCCCGCCGCAACTCTTTCGCCAATTCAAATAACACCGCCAATCCCCCCGGCGTATTGAAATCGTCATCCATCGCAGTCCGGAACCGTTCCACCGCCTCCTCTTTCCCCCCCTTACCAAGGGGGGTTAGGGGGGATTCTTTCTGAGGGGTTAGGGGGGATTCTTTCCCCCCCTTACCAAGGGGGGTTAGGGGGGATTCTTTCTGAGGGGTTAGGGGGGATTCTTTCCCCGGCCAACCCAGGCGATCGCCGTATTCTTCCCCAAACAATAACCCATCTTTCAACGTCGCCCAACCATTTTCGGCAGATGCGATCGCTTCATCGGTAAAATCCAGCGGTTTGCGATACTGAGCCTGCAAAATAAACAGCCGCACGACCATCGGTTCCAAAGGGCGATCCAACAATTCCCGAATCGTGGTAAAATTGCCCAAAGATTTGGACATTTTTTCGCCCCCCACCGTCACCATGCCGTTGTGCATCCAATATCGCGCCAGGGGTTGGCAAGTCGCCGCCTCGGACTGGGCGATCTCGTTTTCGTGGTGGGGAAATACCAAATCACCGCCACCGCCGTGGATGTCGATGGTTTCGCCGAGGAGTTCCCCCACCATCGCCGAACATTCGATGTGCCACCCCGGACGCCCCGGACCCCAAGGAGAATCCCAGGCGGGTTCCCCCGGTTTCGCGGCTTTCCACAGGGCAAAATCGGCGGGATCTTTCTTCTTCGTCCCCTCCCCGCCGGCGGATACCCGGCCGCTGGCGCCGGCTTGCATATCTTCGAGTTTCCGACCGGAAAGTTTGCCGTAGTCGGGAAATTGGCGGACGCTGTAATAGACGTCGCCGCCGACGGCGTAGGCGTGCCCGCTGGCTTCGAGGCGACGGATCAGGTCGTGGATGGCACTGATGTGGTTCGTCACTCGCGGATAGGCGTCGGCATCCCGGACGTTGAGGCGCCGCAGATCTTCAAAATAGGCCTCGATGAACTGTTCCGAAACCACATCCATTGTGGTGTCCCGTTCTTTGGCACGGTTGAGGATTTTATCGTCGATGTCGGTAAAATTCTGGACGTAGTTGACATCATATCCGCACCATTCGAGATAGCGGCGCACCACGTCCCAAGCGATGTAAGATCGGGCGTGACCCAAGTGGCAATAGTCGTACACCGTCACCCCGCAGCAGTACATTTTGACCGTTCCGGGTTCGATGGGGGTGAAGGTTTCTTTTTGGCGGGTTTGGGTGTTGTAGATTTGCAGAACCATTTTAAAATTTCAGCGGAACGGCATTGAAAAAACAGCTTCTCGCGCCTGTGTGACAGGCGACGTCGCCGACTTGCTCGATTTTCAGCAGCAGGGCATCGGCGTCGCAGTCATAGTATAAACCTTTGAGCTTCTGAATGTGCCCCGACGTGGCACCTTTGTGCCAAAGTTCCGATCGCGATCGACTCCAGTAGTGTACTTCGCCGGTTTCCAGGGTTTTTTGCAGGGAGTCCCGGTTCATCCAGGCCATCATCAACACGGTTCCGTCCCGGTGGTCTTGGGCGATCGCGGGAATTAAACCCCGTTCGTTGAATTTTAACGCTTCGATCCACAATTTGTCTTGGTTCATAATATAGCAGTTTTCGATCTAGTGCGATACATTCGATCCCCCCCAGCCCCCATCCCCCCCTACCCCCCTTTGTAAGGGGGGAGATAAGGGGGGAGGTCGGCTTACCGTGGGGGCAACCTTATAGGGTTGCCCGATGTTTGAGCATTCAACCGAATTTGATATGAGAAACGAGGAGCGAGGAGTAAGGAATTTTTCACTTCTCACTTCTGTTGTCTGACTTCTTTTTTCTCCCTACACCCTACACCCTACACCCTACACCCGGGCACAGCGCTATAAAATCCTAAAATTCCAGGTCTTGAAATAGGGGCGTACTCAGATATCGCTCCCCGAAACTGGGTTGGATCATCACGATCAATTTGCCGCGATTTTGCGATCGCCGCCCCACTTGCAACGCCGCCCACAATGCCGCCCCGGTGGAAATTCCCGAGAGTAATCCCTCCTCCTTCGCCAACCGGCGTCCGCAGGCGATCGCATCCTCGTCCGTCACCGCAATCGCCTCGTCAATCAGATCCACATTCAGCACCGGGGGAATAAATCCCGCCCCGAGTCCCTGGATTTTGTGGGGCCCGGGCTCTCCCCCCGACAACACCGGACTGCTGGCGGGTTCCACCGCGATCGCCTGGAAGTGGGGGTGGCGATGTTTCAACACTTCCGCCACCCCCGTCAGGGTCCCCCCCGTCCCGATACCGGCGACCAAAATATCCACGTTGCCGTCCGTATCGGACCAAATCTCCTCGGCGGTGGTGCGGCGGTGCATTTCCGGGTTCGCCGGATTCTGAAATTGCTGCAACATATAGGCGTCGGGGAGGGTGTCCGCGATTTCCCGGGCCCGCCGGATACAGCCGCCCATCCCCTCGACTCCCGGCGTCAGTTCCAGTTGTGCCCCGTAGGCCCTCAACATGGCGCGGCGTTCGCAACTCATCGTATCCGGCATGGTGATGATCAGTTGATAGCCCCGGGCCGCCGCCACCATCGCCAGGGCGATGCCGGTATTCCCCGAAGTCGGTTCCACCAACACCGTTTTGCCCGGTGCGATCGACCCCTCCCGTTCGGCCGTTTCGATCATGTTCGCGCCGATGCGATCTTTCACCGATGCCGATGGATTCATCCCCTCCAATTTGACCGCAATTCGAGCCACGCACCCCTCCGCTTTGGGGATGCGGTTCAGTTGCACCAGGGGAGTCCGCCCGACCAATTCGGTAATATTATTCGCAATTCGCATCTTTGAGCTTTCCTTTTCCTATTGCCGATCGCGTCTCGACTCTTGCCTTCCCCATCCCCCAGAATTGGCGGGTTTGATAATTATCAATGATCAATTCTCAATTCTCAGTTCCTCAGATGTAATACATGAGGTTTTTCGGGCGGTGGGCATCTAATTTTTCACAGAGATCTTTGAGGGTATATTTCTCAAATACCGCATTTGCCATTTGGTGAGCTTCCTGCCAAACCTCGAAAACGACGGCATTTTCCGGGGTTTGGGGGGAAGAATCTCGGGCCACTTGATTGCTGTTCGACCCTTCGAGACAGTTGATAATTTCCAAAAGGGTGATTTTCCGGGGGTCCCGGGCGAGGAGGTAGCCCCCCTTCGCGCCCCGCTGACTTCGGACTAACCCGCCCCGCCGCAGGGTCGCCAACAGTTGTTCGAGATAGCGATCGGGTATATGATGTTGGGCGGCGATTTGGCGAATTTGCTGCGGCTCCCCTTGGGGGTAGCGGGCGGCTAACTCCAAGAGGGCGAGCAGGGCGTATTGACTTTTGCTGGACAGTTCCACAGGCGAGATGTTCGATCGGTTCGACTCCTGTTCCAGTATACCCCGGTTTTCCGCTGGGGTTTGTTGTTTTTGGCGCGATCGCCGACTTTCTGTCCGATGGCCGGGGGGTCCGCGCTCGGATTTCGGATTTCGGACGATCGCAATTCTGGCAATCTTTGGATTTGACAAAATGATCGATTTATTGTAGAATAATATTCCGAAAAAAATGTCTCATTAAAAATATAGCGATCGGAAACCATTTGTAAATGGTCGCGCCCCCAAACCCCCAATTCTGGGGGCTTTGACCGGATCGAGTTTTCACTCATCATTTCACACTGCTATAGATTGTTTTTGGTTTTCGATTGGGCGCGATCGGTGGCGCTGAAGCGCAACAACGGGCGATAAAATCATTCATTATTTATATTATGAAAAAATTGGACGGAAAAATTGCCCTGGTGACGGGGGCATCGAGGGGACTGGGGAAAGGCATCGCCATTGGTTTGGGAGAAGCCGGGGCGACGGTTTATATCACCGGACGCAGTTTTTCCGAGGCGAAAGATGCCGTCGGGGGGAGCTTGCAGGAAACTCAGTTGGAAGTGGAAAAAGCCGGGGGGAAATGTATCGCGATCGCGGTCGATCACGGGGATGACGCACAGGTGCGATCGCTGTTTGAACGCATCGAAAACGAGCAGCAGGGACGGTTGGACCTGTTGGTGAACAATGTCTTCGGCGGGGTTCGCGCCTTGGGCGAATTGGGGGGGAAACCCTTTTGGGAGGCGGAACCGGAACTGTGGGACCGGGTGAACGATGTCGGGTTGAGGAGTCACTATGTCGCCGGAGTTTTGGCGGCGAGACTGATGGTAAAACGCCGCGAAGGGCTGATCTGCACGATCGCCTCTTGGGGTGGATTATCCTACATTTTTGGAGCGGCTTACGGGAGCGGAAAATCGGCTTGCGATCGCCTCGCCGCCGACTTCGCCACGGAATTGAAACCTTACAATGTCGCCTCCGTTTCGGTGTGGCCGGGAATTGTGGGAACCGAACAAATTTTGCGGGTGGTGGGGGAAATGGACGCAGAAAATTCGACCTCAGATTCGGCTCAAATTCGTTCGATGCGCGATCGCTACAATTGGGAAACACCGTTATTAACCGGACGGGCGATCGCCGCTTTAGCCGCCGATGCGGATATCATGAAGCGGACGGGACGGGTGCAAATTGTTGCCGAACTCGCCAAAAAATATGGGTTAACCGACAAAGATGGCGATCGCCCGGTTTCGCTGCGATCGCTGCGTTTTTTACTGCCGATGCTGCGGCCGAAATTGCAACATTACGCCCGGTTCATTCCCGACCTCAACCTCCCCTGGTGGCTGCTATTATTGACGATGCTGAGATCTCCAAAAGTTTGACATGACCGAATTTAAGAATGCCACAATTTTGATCACCGGCGCGGCGGGGGGATTCGGGCAAGAATTGACCCGCCAGTTGTTGGCTGCGGGGGGCCGTTTAATTTTGAGCGATCGCGACGAAACCCTCCTCCGGCAGCGGGTGGAAACCATCCAAAATGAAGTCAAATCCGGGGATATAATCGCCTGTTTTGGGGCGGATTTGTCCGATCAGCAGGGGTGCGAAATTTTGGGCGATCGCATCAAATCCTTAAACATCCCCATCGACATTTTAATTAACAACGCCGGACTGGGTTTGTTCGGGCGATCGGACGAAGTTCCCGCCGAAAAATGGGAAACCCTGATGCAGGTTAATCTCCTCGCCCCCCTGCGCTTAACCAACCAATTTTTGCCGGACATGATCGCCCGAAAACAGGGTCATATCGTCAATATTTCCTCCGTCGCCGGTTGGAGTGGCAGGGCGGGTTTGGCGCACTATTGCGCCAGCAAATTCGGATTGCGGGGCTTCAGCGAAAGCCTGTTTGATGAAGTCAAACCCTACAACGTCAAAGTCACCGCCGTCTATCCCTTTTTCAGCCGCACCCCCATTCTCAAATCCGAAAAATATGGAACCCTCGCCGACAGTTTGAAAGATTTGCCGGATGGTTGGCTAACCGATCCGGCCGAAGTCATGAAGGCAACTTTAAAAGGAATTCGATATAATAAACTGCACGTCTTTCCAGACCGGACGGGGAATTTAATTCATCTCGCCAAGCGGTACGCCCCCTCTTTGTTAGATCGAATTTCAGTGTTGGCCAATAATATTATTGTCGATCGCGATAAAAAATGACTGTATCAAAAACCGAAACTAAACACTTAATAATCGGCGCCGGTTTTGTCGGATTGGGAATGGCACAAGGGCTGCAAGCCGCCGGGATTCCCTACGACCAAGTCGATGCCAGCGACGATATCGGCGGCAATTGGTATCACGGCGTTTATGAAACCGCCCACATCATTTCATCCCGAAAAATCACCCAATTCACCCATTTTCCCATGCCGGAGGATTACCCGGACTTTCCCAGTGCGAAGCAAATGCGGGACTATTTGAACCAGTTCGCAGACCATTTTAATTTGCGTCAAAATATCGAACTGCGGCGCACCGTCGCCCTCGTCCGTCCCGTCGAAAATAATCTGTGGGAGGTGACATTTGAGAACGGGGAGAAGCGCATTTATAAAGGCGTTTTGATCTGCAATGGACATCACTGGTGCAAGCGCTTGCCGGAATTTGAAGGACAATTTAACGGCGAAATTATCCATTCCAAAGATTACAAACATCCCGACCAACTCAAGGGGAAAAAACTGTTGGTCATCGGCGGCGGCAATTCCGGGTGCGACCTGGCGGCGGAGGCGGCGCGGGTGGGCGAAAAATCGGTTTTGAGCCTGCGAAATTCCGTCTGGTTTATTCCCAAGTCTTTCGCGGGGGTTCCCGTTTCCGATCTGGTTCGCTGGTGGATGCCGGAATGGTTGCAGCGGTGGATAACTTACGGCATCATCCGGCTGACATTTGGCAAACATGAAAGTTACGGTATGCCCGAGCCGAGTTATCGACTTTTTGAGAAACATCCGACATTAAATAATGAGGTTCCTTATTATATCAAACACGGCCGGATCGCGCCCAAGCCGGGGGTGAGTCGGTTGGACGGCTGGGAAGTGGAATTTAGCGATCGCACCCGGGAAACCTTCGATTTAATTGTCTGCGCGACGGGTTATCACCTGTCCTATCCCTTTTTACCCCCGGAATTGCGGCGGGTGAAGGGGGCAACCGTCCAATGTTACGGCGGTACATTTTTGGACGATTATAAGGGATTGTACTATATCGGTTGGGGGCAGGCGCGGGGGGGCGTCGGTTCCCTAATCTCCGCTTACGCGCCGATGTTTTGCCGCTGTCTGCAACTGCAAGATGAAATTAACGTTCCCCTGGGTTTGGTGTTGAAAGAAATGGGGCAGTCTTTGCCCGAAACCCACCTTTCCGACCCCCAGCAGGCATTCCGGCAGTTGAAATTTTGGCATCTATTGTTCGATGGGTTTGCCAAAAAAGCCCGCCAAATCGATCGCCGCCACCCCGATTTTAACAATCTTCCGATCGCGGAGACAGAAATTCAAATGAGCGATCGCGAAACAGTCGTCCGATGAGTCGGGTTCGGGGATTCGGGGCGATCGGCGATCGCCCCAAATCCCCGCCGATATTCCCGATATTTCTGCAAAATTATCGCTTCCCACGGGATTTCCGGTAGCCAGATAGCGCGATCGATGTCAGGATAGAAATAAATCAAGCGAAGGAGAGCAATAATTATGAGTTCTCAAGGATCGCGACCTGAGACGATCCCCAAGAAGAGACATCGCGTACCGGGCGATACCAATATCAAAGGCAAGGGGTTCGATCTTCACCCCCAAGTGGCAATCAGTTCGGCGGCTTTAATTGTCCTGTTCGTCGCATTGACCCTCATATTTCGAGAACAGGCTGACCAAATATTCCAGGCAATTCAAAACACGGTTTCCAATATTTTTGGTTGGTTTTTTATCCTCGTCGCCAATATCTATCTCGGCGTTGTCGTTATTTTGTCATTCAGCAAATACGGCAAAATCCGCCTCGGCGGTCCGGATGCCAAACCCGAATTTTCCACCTTCGGTTGGTTCGCGATGCTGCTGAGTGCCGGAATGGGAATCGGCCTGATGTTTTGGAGCGTGGCCGAACCCGTCTACCATTTGGGCGACCCGGCCCCCTTCTTCGGAAACGTCGCCGACGGCAGCACCGCGGCAGCCCAGGCGGCGATGGGGATCACCTTCTACCACTGGGGACTCCACGCCTGGGGAATTTACGCCCTCGTCGGCCTGTCCCTGGGCTTTTTCGCCTTCAACCGGGGCCTCCCCCTCACCATCCGCTCGGTTTTTTATCCGATTTTGGGAGAGCGAATCTACGGCTGGCCCGGAAATGCGATCGACATTCTCGCCGTCCTCGCCACCCTCTTCGGTTTGGCGACATCCCTCGGCTTCGGCGCCGAACAGGTCAGCGCCGGGTTGAATTTCCTGTTCGACTCCCCCGATACCGTCTGGGTGCAAGTGATTCTCATCGCCATCATCACCAGTTTCGCCACCGCCTCCGTGGTGGCGGGATTGGACAGCGGCGTGCGCTTCCTGAGCGAAATCAACATCTACATCGCCGCCGCCTTCCTGGTGTTTCTGTTGTTGGCCGGACCGACCCTATTTTTGCTCAGTTCTTTGGTGCAGAATTTTGGCTACTACGCCTCCATTTTTCCCGGCCTCAGCTTTTGGACGGAAACCTTCGACGGCGGCCGATGGCAGCAGTCCTGGACGATCTTTTACTGGGGATGGTGGATTTCCTGGTCGCCCTTCGTGGGGATGTTCATCGCCCGGGTGTCCAAGGGCCGCACGGTGCGGGAATTTATTTGGAGCGTTTTGTTCATTCCGTCTTTGCTATCTTTTATGTGGATGTCGGTGTTCGGCGGCTCGGCACTGAAGCTGATTTTAGATGGGGTGGGGGACCTCGGCGCGGCGGTTCAGGAAAATGTGGCGACGGCTTTATTCGTGATGTTGCAGAACTTTCCTTTCACCGGGTTGAGTTCTTTTCTGGGGGTGGTTTTGGTGGTGACGTTCTTCGTCACTTCTTCCGACTCCGGCTCCCTCGTCGTCGATCATCTCACCTCCGGCGGAAAGTTGGATTCCCCGGTTCCCCAGCGCATTTTTTGGGCGGTGACGGAGGGGGTCGTCGCTGCGGTGTTGCTGCTGGGCGGGGGGTTGAAAGCCCTGCAAACGGCCGCGATCGCCACCGGTTTGCCCTTCGCGATCGTGCTGCTGGTCATGTGTTTCAGCCTCTATCGGGGGTTGGCTGAAGATGCGGCGGAACTCGAAGCCCGAAAGTTGCAAGCCACCGAAAATCCACCGGCGGCGGGAGGAAACGGGGGAAAATTAATTGAGAATTGATCGTTGAGCATTGATAATTTTCCCCACCGAGCACACCCTAACGTGTTAGAGGACAGGACGATGTATCAAAAAATTCTGGTTCCTTTGGACGGTTCCGAACTCTCGGAAACGATTGTTCCCTACGTGGAACAGTTGGCGACGGGGGCCGATGTCAAGATCGTTTTAACTCGGGTGGTAGAACCCCTGATTCGGAGCGCCGTCCTCGACATCGACCAGGATATGGAAGTCGAATTTCCGTCGCAGAAGGTGAACCACGTCCGCGATTACCTGGTGGGGTGGAAGCAGTATTTTCGCGATCGCGGCTTGGCGGCGGACACGCTTTTCCTGCAAGGAATTGCCGTCGATTCCATTTTGCAGGCGGTGCAGATGGTGGGGGCCGATCTGGTGGCGATGAGTTCCCGGGGGTTGTCGGGGTTGGCCCGGGTGTTGTACGGCAGCGTCTCCTCCGGCGTCCTCAACCGGGCGCTGTGCCCCCTGCTGCTGACCCGTTCCCCCCAACCCCAGGCCTGGAAAGGCATCAATCGCATCCTGCTGCCCCTGGACACCTCCGTGCGGGCGGAGAAGGCGATCGCACACGTCACGGCGATCGCCGGCCACCACGGGGCTGAGATCGTCCTCTTGCACGTCGTCCGCACCACCCATCAAGTCACCTCCTTCGGAGATTTGCAAACCGAGCTCGAAGAAGAATTGGTTTCCAAAAACCTGTTTTCTCAATTGGGGGAACATCAAAAACTCGAACAAATTCGCGAAGCCCGACGATACATCCTGAAGCTGCAAAACCAACTTCGCGATCAGGGATTCTCCGCCCGAGGTTATCTGATGTACGGCCGGCCCACGGAAAGCATTCTCACCCTCGCCGACGAGATCGAAACCGACTTAATTGCCATCACCAACCTGGGCCGCACGGGTCTAGCCAAGGTGCTTTACGGCAGCGTCGCCTCGGCCATTCTCAACAGCGGTTCCTACCCCCTGCTGATCGTCCCCGTCTGAATTTTATTGGCTGAAATTGATAGAAAAGCGATCGCCATTCAGGGTCCCGGCGACGAAAATCGAACCGATCGCATTGTCGGTGGAAAACTGGACATCCGCCGTCCCCCTCAAGTCCGCAATATTCGCCCCCGTGACGCTGATTTTCACCCCGAAGGGAACCCAGCGAGTCACCTCCCCCGTCAAAGTGACGGGGTTTTCATTTTCATCCCAAAACGTCAGTTCCGCATTGCCGTCGTCGTCGATGGTGACGGAGGCGGCGGTGATGAATTCCCGAAAGCGACTGTTGAGGGAATAGACCCCATTGCCCGCCTGCACGATTTCCAGGGCTTCCCCGGGCACTCGTTGGGCGATCGCGATCGGGGCCACGGGCGATATTCCCACCGACAGGGCGGCAACAAGAATGG
Organism: Lyngbya sp. CCY1209; assembly: GCF_035615495.1. GTDB lineage: Bacteria > Cyanobacteriota > Cyanobacteriia > Cyanobacteriales > Microcoleaceae > Limnospira. Next base: position 20,390 of record NZ_JAJENU010000517.1, read on the forward strand.
CCAAAGCTCGGTAAATATTCATTTCAGTTTTTCTCCACAACTGACTCGATTTCAAACCGTCGAACCGTCACTCCCATCCAATTGACGGCCGAATTGCGATCGTCTATTATCTTCGCATCTTAGAACTTTCAACGACGATTGAAGATCGTTTTTGTTTCCGGGCGTAGATTTCATGATCAGTCCGCAAAAAACGGGCGAAAAACAATTTTTTGAAAAGATCTAAATTAGATTGAAATCATAAGGATCGTTTGTCAAAAGTGAATGGAGCCGCCCGATCGCGCTTCCCCGGTTCGTGAGGTACATCGGGCTGGGGGGAACCGGGCGAGAATTGACAATTGATAATTATCGATGCTTCCCCGAATCTCGATTCCCAAAATCCCGACTCCCATTTTTCCCCCCACATTTTCGCTACAATCGGGGATGTTCAAATCGAAATGGGTATCACCGTGATGGGTGGGCGAAGCGATATCATCATTGTGGGTGGCGGCATAATCGGCTTGTCGGTGGCGCTCGAACTGAAGATGCGGGGGGCGAGCGTCACCGTCCTGAGCCGCCATTCTCAACAGGCGGCGGGTTATGTGGGGGCGGGGATGTTGGCGCCCCAGGCGGAGAGAATTCCCCCGAGTCCCCTGCGAGATCTGGCCCTCCGCAGCCGATCGCTCTACGAAGGTTGGACGCAGAAACTCGAAGCGATCACGGGTTCGGATGCGGGATACTGGCCCTGCGGCATCCTTGCCCCGGTTTACGATCGCCCCGAAAGTGTGGAACTGCCCCAAACTCCCGACTCTCCCGCCATCTGGCTTGAAGGTGCGGAGCTCGATGAGCATCAACCGGGGTTGAGTTCGGAAGTCGCCGGGGCCTGGTGGTTTCCCAAGGACGCCCAGGTGGACAACCGCCGCCATTTGATGCGATCGCTCCTCAGTGCGGCCCGGGAATTGGGGGTCGATGTGCAAGAAGGGGTGGCCGTCAAAGATATCGTCACCGACGGCAAAGCCGTGCAGAATGTGGCGACTGACGGGGGTGCGATCGCGGGTTACCACTACATTCTCGCCGCCGGGGCCTGGTGCGGTCAACTCCTCTCCATTCCCGTCCGTCCGATCAAAGGCCAGATGCTCTCCCTGCGAGTCCCCGACTCGGTTCCGAAACTCCCCGTCCGGCAGGTTTTGTTCGGGTCCGGCATCTACATCGTCCCCCGCCGGGACGGGTTGATCGTGTTGGGGGCCACCGTGGAAGATGTCGGCTTCGACAACAGCCTCACCCCCGCCGGCATCGATACCCTCCTATCGGAAGCGATGCGGCTGTATCCGGGGTTGCGCGACTTCCCCATCCAGGAATTCTGGTGGGGATTTCGGCCCACCACCCCCGACGAACTGCCCATCCTGGGCCCGAGCCCCTTTCCCAACTTGACCCTCGCCACGGGCCACCACCGCAACGGCATTTTGCTGGCCCCCGCCACCGCCGAGATCGTCGCGGACTGGGTGTACTCGGGTCGCGCCGATCCCCTCATCGGCCATTTCCGCTGGAACCGGTTTTCCAAGTCGTGACCCGGATCGGCTCCAGATGCAGACAGAACGGGACTTTTGGACGCAGTGGACGGCCGTCACCCTCGCCGGGTTCCTCCTCAGCTTGCTGTGGGTGCAGGTGGGGGAACGTCCCCATGTGGGGACTTTTGTGGGGGCGATCGGGGGGTTGAGCGTGGGGACGGCCCAGTGGTTCGTCCTGCGGAATTACATTTCTCACCCGTGGCGGTGGATCGGAATGACCGCGATCGCCTGGTGTCTGTTGGGGTTGAGTCCCCTGGGGGCGATCGGCTGGATGGCCCCCCGCACGCCGGCGATATCTGTACGAATTTTATACGGATTGATCGAGGGGGTTAAAGTCGGAATTTGGCTGGGATTGTGCCAGTGGCTCGTGATCCGAAACTCGGTTTTCGGGGGCTGGCGGTGGGTGTTGGCGAGTCCGCTGTGTTGGGGGGTGGGACTGCCGCTCGGGTGGGTTTTGGGGGGCATTTTGCGGGAGTTGACGGGCTTTTTTTTGGGGGAAGTGTTCGGTTTGATGCTGACTTGGGCGATCGTCGCCGGACTCACCGGAGTGGGGTTAATTCAACTCTTTTGGATCGATGTAAAAATTGGGGATTAATGTCATATCAAATCTCTTTCTTCCCTACACCCTACACCCTACACCCTACACCCTATCCATTTCCCCACACCCCACCGACGCGCGATCGCCAAAAAGTAACCCCCGGCACTGTCCGAATTGTCCCAAATGTGCTAAGACTGGCGAGAATTCTCACCCGTCGGGACAATGCAAGGGTCAGCCAACCGCATCCTCACCGGAGTCATCTTTCTCGCCGCCACCATCGCCGTGGCAATCCTCGGCTATATCGGGTTCGGCTGGACTCCCCTGGAAGCCATTTACATGGTCGTGATCACCATTTTCGGCGTCGGCTACGGGGAAGTCAAACCCCTGGAAACGTCCTTCCAAAAAGTCTTCACCATCCTGGTGATTATCGCCGGAACCACTTCGGCGGTTTACATTGTCGGAGGATTCGTACAAATGATTACGGAGGGGGAAATCCACCGCGCCTTGGATACCCAGCGCAAACAGCGCAGCATCGCCAACCTGCAAAATCACGTCATTATTTGCGGCTTCGATCGCATGGGAAAAGTCTTGGCGGGCCAACTCGACCAAGCCAAACAACCCTTCGTGATTGTCGATAGCCGCGCCGAACAAATTGAAGTGGCGGAAGCCGCCGCCTATTTAACTTATCGGGGTGAAGAATCAGACGAAACCACCTTGGAAGCCGTGGGAATTGATAAAGCGGCGGCTTTGGTGACGGTTTTGCCCGACGATAAAGCCAACGTTTTTATCACCCTCACCGCCCGAGAATTGAACCCTAAACTAAAAATTTTGGCGCGGGGAGAACTGCCCTCGACGGAGGGAAAATTGCGGCTGGCGGGGGCCGATCATATCGTCTTGCCCGACACCATCAGCGCCATTCAAATGGCAAATTTGATTACCCGCCCCACCGGAATGGATTTTTTAAATCGGGCCGACGAACGCAGTTATTTAAACGAACTTCTCGCCAACGTGGAAGTGCAGATGGAAGAACTGAAAATCTCCGAATCTTCCCGGGCGATCGGTAAAACGGTGATGGAATTTCAAGTCCGAAGTCGGGGTGCATTTATCGTCATCGCGCTGCGGTTCGCCGACGGCCGCATCAAGTTTCACCCCCACCCCTCCCAAATGCTCGATCGCGGAGACACGTTGATCGTCATCGGCCACCGGGATAAGCTGCCAGAATTTGCCAATCAATACGGTTTGCAACGTTATTATATTTCTCGTCAAAGGATGCTGAATTCATGATCGATATCCTGTGGATGCTGCTGTGTTCCGGCCTCGTTTTTTTGATGCAAGCGGGGTTCATGTGTTTGGAATCTGGGATGACCCGATCCAAAAATAGTATCAATGTCGCCGTCAAAAATTTGGCGGATTTTGGGGTATCGGTGAGTTTGTTTTGGGCCTTCGGATATGCGCTGATGTTCGGCGCGTCGGCGGGGGGATGGTTCGGCACGTCTGGCTGGTTTCCCTCGTTGAACGATGACCCCAAATTGGCGGTATTTTTCCTGTTTCAAGCCATGTTTTGCGGCACGGCGACCACGATCGTTTCCGGCGCGACGGCCGAACGGCTGCGGTTTTTCGGCTATTTGGCGATCGCTGCCCTGGTGTCGGGGGTGATTTATCCCCTGTTCGGCCACTGGGTTTGGAACGATATTTTGCCGGGAAATTCGGGGGGTTGGCTGGGCAATTTGGGATTTATTGATTTCGCCGGATCGACCGTGGTGCACGCCGTCGGCGCCTGGTCGGGACTGGCCGCGATCGCGATCATCGGCCCCCGCAAAGGACGGTTTTCCCCCGGCAATTCCCACCGCATTCAGGGGGCAAATATGCCCTTTTCCGTGTTGGGGGCCCTGCTGCTGTGGTTCGGTTGGATCGGCTTCAACGGCGGCAGCACCCTGGCGTTGAATAACCAGGTGCCCGGCATCGTCGTGAATACGGTTCTGGCGGGTGTGGGGGGGATGATGATGGCGGCGGTCCTCAGCGGTGCCCAACATCGCACCATCCACGTCGAGGAGTTGATCAACGGTTCTCTGGCGGGTTTGGTGGCGATCACCGCCTGTTGCAACGCCGTGACGACTCCCCTGGCGGGGATCGTGGGGGCCACGGGTGCCGCGATCGCCCTTTTGGTGTCCCGACTCCTCGTCCGCCGGCAAATTGACGACGCGGTGGATGCCTTCGCGGTGCACGGCGGCGCCGGAATGTGGGGGGCGCTGTGCGTGGCGTTATTCGGACAATTGGATTTAATTGGAACGGGATTGAGTCGGGGGACGCAGGTTTTAATTCAGCTTTTTGGAGTCGGTGTCGTCGCCGTCTGGACCTTCGGCGTTGCCTGGGGTATTTTGACGGTTATCAACCGAGTTTCTCCCCTGCGAATTTCCCCGGAAGAGGAGGAAATGGGCCTCAATATTTCCGAACACCGGGCGAAAACGGAAACCTACGATTTATTTGAGGTGATGGATCGCCAAGCCAGCACCAACGATTTGAGTTTGCGGGTGCCGGTGGAACCGTTCACGGAAATCGGACATATCGCGGTTCGTTACAATCAAGTGATGGATGCGTTTGAACGGCGGCAGCGGGCGAGTGCGGAGGATTTGGAGCACATTTATTATGTGACGGCGGCTTTGGCGGCGGCGATCGAAAATAATAGTTTTCAGGCGGATAATTTGGGCTTGGAAGAAGTCGCCGATCGCTCCGACGAGTTGGGGGCGTTGGCGCGGGTGATTCTGAATTTGGTGGAAATCGTCCAGAAGCGCGATCGGGAACTGGCGGCGTTGAAGGGCGATTGCACAACGCTTTCATCTCAGCGATCGACTGAGATTTGAAGCGAATTGATGATTGGGTGAATGAAGAAATTCTAGACAATCTCAATCGCCTGAAAGAATTTAGCGATATAATTCGGTCGATCTTGAAAATTTTTCAATATAATAATGGCAAACAAAGGAGAGAGTTAGATGGAGGTGGAAAGTTTAATTTTGTCAACCAAAGAATTGATAATAATTCCAGCGATCGCCTGATTTGAAACAATTCTATCAATATCCGATCATGCTAGATTCGAGACAATTTTCGGAGGACTTTTAGATGACAAGCGAACAGCAAGAACTTTTATCCGAACTTTTGACAAATATGATGGAGACAACGCCGGATCTTGAAGACAACAAAAATTACGGCCAGGAGTATCTCGATCGCCTCAAATTAGCCGGCGAAAACTTCCTCAGCAAAGAGGAATTTGAAGTGGGGCAAATCGTCAAGTGGAAAACAGACTTGAAAAATCGAAAACTTCCCCGCCGGCACCAACCCGCGATCGTCATTTCGATACTAGATGAACCGATAACCAACCCCAACGACGAATCAGGCAGTCCCTATTTTCTCGAACCATTGGATATCGTTCTCGGCGTGATCACCGATGACGATAATTTTTTGACCTTCTACTATGACAGCCGCAGATTTGAACCCTATTCAACTTGAGGAAACCGGTCTGGTATTGCCCCCATCACCCGATCAAACATTTCAGACCGATTTCTTCCAACTCCGAATCCATCTCGGGGGGAATCAATTCGTGGACGAGTTTCCAGAAATATTCGATCGGGGGAATTTGGATGCGATCGCGGGTGGTGACGATCGCCACTTCCCGAGTCCAGGTGGATTCGGACCCACTAAAATAAGATGACCGAGAATTGCCGTTGGAATTGACCTCCGCCGCATCGATGCCCCGGATGGCTAGGGTCGGATCGGTGCGGGCCTCCACCAGGGCCGATCGCGGCAGCAGGGCGATCACTTCCCCCTGGCGGACGATCCCCCGAAACGCATCCAACGTATTCAACTCCAAAACCGCCTTCAATTCGGCGCCCGCCTGGGCGAATTTTTCCTGCACCAGCCGCTGCATCCCGTAGCCATCTTTAAACACCACCTGGGGATACCGGATTAACTCAGTCCAAGGGATGTGAGTATATCGCGCCAGGGGATGGTTTTTCGCCATCAACACTTCGATCGCTTCTTCGTAGAGAACATCCACCAACAGATCGACGCCGGTGGTAAACGAGCGGTTATTCATGACGATCGCCACGTCCACCAACCCATCTTTTAACACTTTCAGGGCGCGATCGCTCCCCAAGGCCGTCACCCGCAACTGCACTTCCGGGAAAGCGTAGCCGAACTTCCGCAACACCGGCGGCAAATAGGAGGCGCACAGGGAATGAATGGCGGCGACGCACAATTCGGGCTGTTCTCCCGCCAGCAAGGCGCTCAACTCTTCCCGGGCATTCTGCCAAGCCTGCCAGATTTTGCGGGCGTAGGGCCAAAATCGCTCCCCCCCCACGGTCAATTTCGCCTGGGCACTGCGGTGAAACAGCGGCAAACCGAGTTCCGCTTCGAGCCCCTGCACTTGCCGGCTGATGGTGGATTGTGTCACACTGCATTTGCGTGCCGCCTGCTGGAAACTCCCAGTTTCGGCGACACACAAAAAGGCTTGAAGCTGCTCTAGGCGCATAGACGTCTGTGGGATCGAGGTGGCAACGGTAGCATTCACCGATATTAGCCAATTTGCCGAAATAATTCGGTAAAAATCGATACCCATTTCGACACGTCAAGTCAATTGTAGGGTGTGTTCCCAACTCGGGCTGACCCGGTGGACCGACAATAGATGAGTGGGAACGCACCGTCCGAAAAATATCTGGCCCCCAAACCCCCAATTCTGGGGGCTTTAAGTCAATTGTAGTTACCGACTCGATACTAACTATCGATACCCATTTCGACACGTTAAGTTTAAATAGAGTCGATCCCGAATCCAGTTACCATGTTGCATTTCAAATATTCCTCCCTCATCGATGCCCCCGTCGAACTCGTTTGGGACTTCCACGCCCGATCCGATATCCTAGAATTGCTGACCCCACCGTGGCAACCCGTGGAAATCGTCCGCCGGGAGGGCGGTTTGGAGGTGGGGGCGGTGTCCGAATTTCGGATTTTCCTCGGCCCGGTGCCGGTGAAGTGGGTGGCGGTGCACACGGAGTGCGTCCCCGGGCGACTGTTTACCGACGAACAGCGGGAAGGCCCGATGGCGTCGTGGGTTCACCGACACCAGTTTTCCGAAGAAGACGGCCAGACGCGGCTGACGGATGCGATCGCCTTCAGTATACCCGGCGGCCCGGCGATCGACAATTGGCTGGGATGGTGGGTTTATTCCCGCCTCGAAGATATGTTCCGCTACCGCCACGAAGTCACCAAAACCGAATGCGAAAACCATGCAAAATACGGCTGAATACACCTGCGCCTACTGCGGGGAAGAAAATGTGACGTTTGTCGATTTCAGCGCCGGGGGACAGCAATCCTACGTCGAAGATTGTCAGGTTTGCTGCCGCCCTAACATCCTCTACATTCGCATCGATGAAGAGACGCTGGATGTCGAAATTGATACGGAATATGAAGGATGAACAATTGACAATTAAACTTTTTTGGGAGGGCGGATCGGGAAAAATTTCGATTCGCTCCTCCGAAAATCGTCGGACTCGAACTTTCTGATTATCAATAATTTGCCGTAAATTATCAATTATTATTTGAATTTGACCGTGTTGGGTTTCGTTCCAAGAACCCAACCTATGGTTTTAGATTGGTGTCGATATTAAGAGTTTATCTCTAAAGGCAGATGTGGGCGATCGCGCATTTCCGTAAAGTTGCTCTCAGACGAATTCAGTTATGTTAAATGAACGAAAGTGGATTTTGGAGTCAATACAGCGACGCCGTACTGACTTCGTTGAGTTTTTTCTGGAAAGCGCTGTGGGCGTTTATTCTCGGTTATATTATTAGCAGTGCCATTCAAGTCTTTGTCACCCGCGAACGTATGCAGCGGACGATGGGGGAGGCGGGAAAAAAGAGCATCGCCCTGGGAACGTTCTTCGGATTTATTTCCAGTTCGTGCAGTTTCGCCGCCCTGGCATCGACCAAATCATTATTTAAAAAAGGGGCAGGTTTTGTCCCCTCCCTGGCGTTTTTGTTAGCCTCCACAAACTTGGTGATAGAATTGGGATTTATTATCGCCATCTTCCTGGGCTGGCAGTTCGTCGTCGGGGAATATTTGGGGGGAATTATCCTGATTCTCTTGACGTGGCAGGTCGTCCGCTTCACCCGCCCAAAGGAATTGATTAAAAAGGTGCGGAGGCGGCTGAACGAAAAGGAAGGGACGGAAGAAAACCAACAGGATGTTCCCAATTGGAAAGAGAAAATTCAAAGCAAACAGGCTTGGAAAAAGGTCGCCAAAAAATATTTTATGGAGTGGAAGATGGTCTGGAAGGATGTTATCTTTGGTTTTACCATTGCGGGCATTATTTCAGCCTTCGTCCCCCGATCCTTTTTTCAGACACTATTCATTGGTTCCGGGCTGGATACCTCCCCCGGATTTTTTGCCATTTTGGAACATACCATCGTCGGCCCCGTGGCAGCATTTTTCACGTTTATCGGTTCGATGGGTAACATCCCCCTCGCCTCGATTTTATTCGCCAACGGGGTCAGTTTTGCGGGGGTGATGGCTTTTATTTTCAGCGATTTGGTGGTGTTTCCCGTCATTCGGATTAACGCCAAATATTACGGCTGGAAATTGGCGCTTTATATTGTGGGGGTGTTTTTCGCAGCATTGATCGGAACTTCCCTGCTTCTGCACTACGGTTTTTCCCTGTTCGGTTTGTTGCCGGAAGCGACGGGTCAGAGTGCGGCTCAAAGCGAACGGTTCGCGATCGACTATACCTTCTGGCTGAATCTCATTTTTCTGGCAATTACCGGCTTTCTCGCCTGGTTGAATTTCGGTCAGAAACGGGAAGAAGAAGGGCACGGCGGACATCACGACCACGGCAAAAAAACTGGAATTGTCGAGAAAATTATCTTTTATTTGGCACTGCTCAGTATTGTTTGGTTGGTCGGTGGCGGCATCGCGGCGGTTACGGTTTGAAGAGTTTGACAAAGAAACCGGGTTTCTATGGGAAGTTTGGGTGAGAAATTGAGAGGCTTCTAGAAACCCGGTTTCCCCACATCATCGACAGGTCTTTTTAAGACTCTTTTTGTCTCAGACGGACGAATAGAATTTGAACGCTCAACGCCAACAAACCCAAGGAAGCGATCGCAAATATTCCCGTCCCCAACGCGCAACCCCCCACCACCAGGGTGCGGACGGCGGCGGAAATTGAAATGGCGGTTTGGTTGTCGGAGGTGATGGGTTTGTTGGCGAAAGTGGTCGCGATGGAGGCGGTGAGGGAATAGAGGGCGATCGCAAATCCGCCGGAAATTAACCCCCCAATTATCGCCCGCAGCGGGTTGGCGGACGCCAGATCGGGGGCGGAATTATCGACCGTTTCGGGATTGGATTTGGATGGTTTTTCAGACATAATTTAATTTCCGATATTCTGCAATTTTACATCAAGCCAAATGGATGCCGTTGGGGACAAATTGAGCCGTCCAAAATGCCAGATCCGGGTCTGCCATTTGACCGCGAACGGCCCCCAAAACGCGATCGGCTTCGGTTTGATTTGCCACCAGGGCGAACACCGTCGGCCCGGAACCGGACATCATCGTTCCCAGCACGTTTTGGGCGGCAAAGGCATCTCGTAGGGCTTGAATTTGGGGATATTCGGGGAGGGCGACTTTCTCTAAATCATTGTGCAACAACCGGCCGATTTTTGCCCCGTCCCGCTTCACGATCGCCGAAACCATCGATCCGGAATGGACGCGATCGTGCCGACTTTGCAGGTCTTGGGGGGCGGAAACGTAGGTGTGACCGAATTGCTGGCGGTAGGTTTTGTACGCCCAAGGTGTGGAAATTGCCAAGTTTTTATATTTCGCCAACACCACATACAAATGATCTAAATTCATCAGCGGGGAAAGCACCTCTCCCCGCCCCGTTGCCAAAGCAGTCCCCCCGGAAATGCAAAAGGGAACGTCCGAACCAATTTGGGCGGCGAAGGTTTGCAATTCTCCCTGAGTCAAACCGAGATCCCACATCAAATCTAACCCCACAAAAACGGCGGCGGCGTCCGTGGACCCCCCGGCGAGTCCGGCGGCGGCGGGAATTTGTTTGTGAATGTCGATTTCGATGCCCCCGTGGCGGGCCATCATGTCGGGAAATTGGTCCACCATCAGGGCGGCGGCGCGGTAGGCTAAGTTGGTGCGATCGCTCGGAATGGTGGGATCGTTGCAGCGAATGGTTATCGCGTCGATACCGATGGGGTTGATGGTGACGCGATCGCTCAAACTGATACTTTGCAAAACCATCGCCAACTCGTGGAAACCGTCGGCGCGATCGCCGATAATTTCCAAGTATAAATTAATTTTCGCCGGGGCAATCAGGGAGTAAGAACGCATTGGGTAATTTCAGATTGTAGGGGCGCAAGGCTTGCGCCCTCATTTTATATGTCAGATTCCTCCTGGTTTTCCTGGGGCTTCTCGCCGACTTCCGCCGAGTCTTCGCCGTCGGGCGGCGGTGGGCTGGAAAATAACAGGTTGCTCAGGTTGACCCACTGTTCCACACCGAGATCTTCGGCGCGAACTTGGGGGTTAATCTCTAATTGTTCCAGGAATTGGGTCAGGCGATCGCGATCGACCCGACTTTTTAAATTATTTCGTAACATTTTCCGGCGGCTGGAAAACCCCTGTTTCACCAACCGATCCAAAAATTGCGGGTCGAGGGCGGGGGTGGCGATGGGGCGCGGACGCAGCCTGACGACGGCGGAATCGACCTTGGGGGGCGGATAGAAGGCTTTGGCGGGGACGTGGCAGATCCACTCGCATTCGGCGAGGTACTGCACCCGCACCGACAGGCCCCCGAAGGCTTTGGAACTGGGGCGGGCACAGATGCGATCGCCCACTTCCTTCTGGACCAACAGCACGATCGCCTCGAAGGGCTCCGGGTTCGGTGCGGCGATCGTTCCCAGCAGTCGCTCCAAAATCGGCCCGGTAATATTATAGGGGATATTGGCGACGACTTTATTGGGATTTTGAAATGGGGGAAAATTCGCCAAATTGGCATCGAGATCTAAATCCAAAATATCCCCTTGCAGCAGCAGGAAATTCTCGCGATTTCCGAATTTTTTCACCAGCCGCCCGCACAGATCCCGGTCAATTTCCACCGCCACCACCGCCCCGGCCTCGGCCAGCAGGCGATCGCTGAGAATGCCCGTCCCCGGCCCGATTTCCAGGATGCGATCGTCTTTGCACAGATCGGCGGCTTTGAGAATGCGATCGAGGGCGGCGGGGCTGCGAAGCCAGTGCTGGGCGAATCGTTTGCGGGGTTGGGGGGAGGGCATGGGGGAAATTGAGAATTGATAATTGATAATTGTTAACTATCGCGGATCGCTTGTCAATTTGAAATTTCCGGGCAAGCGCAGAGGCTTGCCCCTACAACTCTTATTATCTGTATTATCTGTGGGGGCAACCTTATAGGGTTGTCACCATTTCAAATTTCCGGGCAAGCGCAGAGGCTTGCCCCTACCATTCTTATGATCTCTCGCTTGCAGTGTAATTGTCATCATTTTGGGGTGAATACTCGAGTTGGAAGTCAATTATAGGCGATCGCACCCCCTGTGTTTTTGGGAGGATGCGATCGCGGATCGATCCAGAAGATTTTTCAAATTGCGATCGTACTCCCGTCCGATTCCAGAAAATTTATTGATAAGCTTCACCCCGATGAACGATCAAACTAACAATGACTTTATTTTTATCATCATCAATCTGATAAATAACACGATAATCACCGATTCGATATCGATACCGACCGGAAAGACTCCCTTTGAGCGATTTAATATTGGGATGACTTCGGGGTGTTTGTTCCAGAACTTCTAAGCATCGGGCAATTTTGCGAGCCAGAGGACGATTGGCTGATGAATAAAACTTTTCGGCTTTCCGTGTCAACAGAACTTTATACATCTTTGCGAACGTCTCGCCAGTCTGTCAATTTATCCTCGGCAATATCTCGCTCGGCTTCTTCTAAAGCACCGCTAAAACCGGGAATAGCCAATAATTCTTGGGTGGCTGTTTCTTCACTGTCTTCCTCCTGGATAAAGTCATTGGCAGTGATAATCACTTGGACTGGCGTTCCTTCGGGCAAGTCTAGCGGCTGCATGAGTCGTAACGTCCCTTGCTCATAAATTGCTTGCAGTGTAATTGTCATCGCTTGGGGTTGAATATGAAAGTTATCTGAAGTTAATTATAACCGATCGCGCTACTCTCAACGAAAGCGATCGCACCCCCTGTGTTTTTGGGAGGATGCGATCGCAAGAGATGAAGCCGGACGAGAATTATCCTCAGCCTGGATTGCTTGAGAAAGAATCCAGGTGAGTTAGTCAAACCTCTGTTAGAAAAGAAAATCAGGCGTGTAATCGGCAAACATGGGATCGCCAGCCCAATCCAGCATGGGAGAACCCCACATATCGACCTGAACTAAGTGGGAAGCTCCTTCACTCCAGTCTACCAAGAAATCGTCACCGGCATAGTTCGGATCTCCAGGATAGTAAGAAAAAGGTTCAAACGTCCACTGATCGTAGGCATTATAGGAGCCATCCCACTGAAGAATTGGATCGATCTTGGCTTCCAAACTGCTGCGGGAGGTGGCGGGAGACTTCGATCGCGTCATTTGGCGGAGTCTCGATTGCACCCCACCTTTAATTGATATTCTTTCACAACTGATTGCATTTCTATCAGCGGATGGAACAACCTCATCGAACTTCCATCAAAGCTGTGAGTCTGTAAAGGCAGCGATCGCGCTCAGAGTGCGATCGCTGCCTCACACCGTCCCGGAAAATTCCCCCCCAGACGGCAATCCCGACTGTCTCAATGAAGGACTGCGAGAATTGATCGACTGCTTGCAACGGCAGCGTTGTTTGCTGATCTTCGACAGATGGGCCAGCCTGTTTGCCGAATGCGCCTTTGCCGGAACCTATCGTTCAGAATGTCGGGGGTACAGCGAACTCCTGCACCAAGTGGCGACATTACCCCATCAAAGTTGTATCGTTCTCACCAGTGCGGTCGTGCCAAAAGCGATCGCCACACTTTCCGGCTCTCAGCGACCCGTCCGCGCATTCAAACTTTCCGGTTTGCATGAGGATGCCAAATATTTACTTCAAGATAAAGGTCTTTGGGAAACGGAGCGATATTCCGATTTAATTGCCGCCTACGGTGGCAATCCCCTGGCGCTACAAATTGTCTCCACCACAATCTGGGAAATGTTCGGGGGTCAAATTTCCGAGTTTTTGAAATATGATTGGTTTGTGGGAGACTACGACGATCGCATCGCCCGACACTTTCGGCAACTGACTGATTCGGAATGGGCAATCCTGAATTACCTGAAAAAGAAACCGCAACCCGTCACTTTGATCGAGATCGCGTCAACCTGCGAAACCGACCAAGAATTACAGGCTCTAGAATCGCTCCAACGGCGATCGCTGGTGAAACAGATTCGCCAAAATAATCAAGTGAAATATACCGTACCCAACCTGGTGAGACACTGCGCGATCGCACAGGATTAATCAAAATCCTCTGTAATGGCAATCGTCTCGGGTTGCCACCATTTGAAATTCCCGGGCAAGCGCAGAGGCTTGCCCCTACCATTCTTATTATCTGTGGGGGCAACCTTATAGGGTTGCCCAAATAACATTCAATCAGTAGTTGCCACAATCCGATTGAATCAAATGCTATACTTTTCCCATATCTTGCGATGAGAAACCATTTGCCATGACCATCGCCAAATCTTCCGAACTCGGAATTACCTCACTCCCGGATCACACCCAACTCCCCGACTCCGATGGTACGTTCGTGAAAAACTTTCAGGAGCACCCCCAGAGTATTTTACTCACCGATTCCATTCAACCGACACTTGATCGCCTCCATCCGGACGGACAATATGCGATCGGACAAGATTGCGGCATCTACTGGCGGATGACGGAACCCCCGGAAAAAGGGGCGGAATGTCCCGACTGGTTTTATGTTCCCGAGGTCCCCCCCACCCTGGAGGGACAGGTGAGGCGTTCTTACGTCCTTTGGCAGGAATTTATTCCCCCGTTAATTGCCATCGAATTTGTTTCCGGGGACGGTTCGGAAGAGCGCGATCGCACCCCCCTGGCTCAACTCTCAAAAACCCGCCAAAAACCGGGGAAATTTTGGGTGTACGAACGGATCATCCGTCCGGCTTTTTATGCCATCTATGAAGTGCAGAAATCCAGTGTCGAGGTGTATCATTTAGTTGAAAATCACTATGAATTGATCTCCCCCAACGAGCGAGAGCATTATCCGATTCCCCAAATGGGTGTCGAGTTGGGAATTTGGCGGGGACGCTACGGCAATTTGGAGTTGCCTTGGTTGCGGTGGTGGGACAGTGAAGGAAACTTGTTATTGACGGGAGACGAACGGGCTATAATTGAACGACAGCGGGCCGAACGAGAACAACAGCGGGCCGAACGAGAGCAACGGCGGGCCGAACAAGCCGAACAGGAGTTGCAGCAGGAACGACAGCGGGCCGAACGATTGGCGGAATTGCTGCGATCGCGGGGCATCGATCCGGAAGAATTGTAAACGATTTCGGAGGGCGCAAACCTTGCGCCCCTACGGTGTCGAAATTCCGCACCTCGATTTTATGCGACCGACGTTTCCCGCCGTTCCAACTCCACTTCAAACCGTTCGCCCGGTTGGGGTTTGAGTACCCGCGTCGGGAGATTTTTTCGGGCGAGGGAAGAGCGAAAATCTTCGACATTTCCCACCGCTTTTAATGCGGAAATCAACAACCCTTCGTAGGTGACATCCCCGGCTTCCGCCGTCGGCAACATCACCTGGGGGCGCACCCGTTCCGCCAGTTCCAAAGCGGATTTAGTGCCTTGGATGATGGAGCCGACCAGGGGTAATTTTAAATCGACAATGGGGGTAATTACTACGTCGATAGGCGCCAACTCGTCGAGGGCGGATGAGTGGTAGCCGTGGGGTTCGTAGTAGAGGCTATAATTGGTATCACGATCGCGGATAACGTAGCCATTTTCCACCAACATCGGGCCGATGGGGGAACCGGGGACGGCGCGAATTTCGACGCGATCGCCCAACTGAAATGTCGCCCCGTGAGCCAGTGCGGTGACTTGGGTATAGCCGAGATCTCGGGCGACTTGGGCGGCGTTGGGAGACGCCACGACCGGAATGTTTTTGTCGAGTTGTTTCAACGTGGGGGTGTGGGCGTGATCCTCCAACCCCTGGGAGAGTAAAATGATATCGATGCGATCGGGAATGGGGCGGGGGGCGTGTTTTTCTCCCTTGAACAACCAGGGCAAATTCCCGAATACCAGAGAGCCGACGAGCCAGGGATCGACGAGGATTCGCTTTTCACCTATCTCGAATAGCCAAGAATTACTGTCCAACCAAGTAAAATACATAAAGGATGATTGCGGATGACATCATCTTTTATTGTGACATCCCGTCGCGACAATATCGATCGCCCCCCGGACGCGACGATTTTTTTGTCTTCCGGTCGCCCCCCGAGCATCTATAATCGGCAAGTGAGCCGATCCCGACCGCAACGGGATGTCATTTTCATCGAGAGTGACGAGTCGCGGTGCATCCGAGTGCCGATTGTCGATAGTTTATGGAGGGGACGCCGATGGAACCAACGAACGATAACTTACAACAACAGCTCAAGAGTTTGTCCGATCGCCATTCTCAACTCGGACAGGAGTTATCCCAAGCCGCAGTCGCCCTCGAAGCGTTCGGGACGCCCATCGGCGAACCGATGCTGCAAGCCCTGGTCAAATACAACCGCGATTTTGCCGGCGTACAACAGAAATTGCAAAGTCTGGGAGAGCCCACCGCAGGGCAGGCCACATCCGTCGCCGCCCTGGAGCGGTTATGCCAAACCGTCGGTCGTCCCCCCGGCGACCCCGCCTCCGAAAAAGCGATCGCCCTTCTCGACCGGGTTCTCAGCCTCACCCACGGCGACCAACCGGACTTCGCCCCCCTGCAAAAAGCCCGGGAACAGGCCCGCCAACTCAAACAAAAACTGGCGATCGCACCCGCCCCGGAAGCCCGGGAGTTGGCCGACAACCGCCACCCCCTCGCCGTCCTCCTCACCCTGATCGACAGTGCGGACACCCTCGATGACGAACGGTGGGCGACCCTGGCCGAAACCGTCGAAACGGCCTTCGGGAAAGCTTTGGCCGTCGCCATTTCCCGGGGTAAAATCGCCCCCCCCTCAGCCCCTCCCGAGTCCGAAGCCCCCCCCGTCGAACGGAAAACCGTCAACCCGGATCTCGTCATTTTGGAAGAACCGGGCAGCACCGCCACACCCCCGGACGTGATCATCGTCCCCAGCGTGGAGATCCCCCAAAAACCCCCCACCATCGACGGCAAACATATCGTCTTCGGCAATGTCCCCATCGCCGGGAAGGCGACAGATCCGGCCCCAACCGGGCTGGCATCCGTGGGGTTGCGAGTCAGAGTCCACCTGCATGGATTGGGCGATCGCGACTTTGGCGCCCGGGAATATGCCGGAACCCGGGGACAGGGGCGGCGCCTGGAAGCCTTCCAAATCGCGATCGATCCCCCCGTACCCGGCTTGGAGGTGCGGTACATGGCCTACATTTCCGGAGTGGGAGATACCCCCAAAGTCTCCGGCGGCCAGCGGGTCGGGGAACCGGGCAAAAATCGCCAGATCGAGGGATTTGGCATCGAACTCGCCGGCCCCCAAGCCGCCAATTACGATATCTGCTACAACGCCCACATCCAAAATAAAGGCGATGTCCCCGTCTGCGCCAACGGCCAATACTGCGGCACCCGAGGTCAATCGCTCCGGGTCGAGGGGATCAAGGTTTGGGTGCAGCCGAAACGGTAGTTGGAGTGGGGAATAGGGAATAGGGAATAGGGAATAGGGAATAGGGAATAGGGAATAGGGAATAGGTAATAGAGAGAACAGAGAACAGAGAACAGAGAATAGGGGTACTCCTTGCTGCTCACTCCGCCCTCAACGGGGAATCTGCAATCAGGGCGCAAGCCAGGGGCCCCTACGATTGAAAATTTCCCCACCGAATTGGTGTACAATGGATAGTTCCTTGCTTCCGTGCGGAAGCCTGAATGGTCCACAAGGAGAATCATTGTATGAAATCGTTCGTCTACGAAACCATGTACATCCTGCGCCCCGACTTGAATGAGGAGCAGGTCGAAGCTGCGATCGGCAAATATCAGGATATCCTCCGGGAACACGGCGCCCAAAATTTGGAAGTCCAACACCTCGGCAAGCGCCGTCTGGCTTACGAAATCGCCAACCACCGCGAGGGCATCTACATCCAGATGAACTACGAAGGGGGCGACAGCAAGCAGATCGCGGTCATGGAACGGGCGATGCGGATCAGTGATGACGTGATTCGCTATCTGACGTTGAAAGAAGATGTCGCCGCGGTTCAAGCCGAACCGGAACCGGAAGCCCAGGGAGTTTAGTCCCCCGGCGATCGCAGCCTCTCAACCCGTACCGCGTTCCGAGGGTCCCTCACTTGCCGATCGCGCCGGGTTGAGAGTATTTTGAAAACATATGTTTGAGGTTATAGGAGCGATCGGTTATCGTGAGTCAGACAAATCATGGAAGCCAACAAGAGCTTCAAGCTGAAGTCACCCGCCTGAGCGAAGAGTTGAAAATGCGCGATCAACTGGTGCAGCAACTCTCCCAGGAGTTGTTCCGTCTGGTCAAGGGCAACACCTCATTGATGCCCGACCCGGAACTCACGGAGCGCCACCAGGCCCAGATGAAGTCCCTGCGCGACCAATTGCAGCAGGTCGAAGAACAGGTTAAGTTTTATCAAGAGCAGATCGCCGATCGCGATTCTGAGGTGTACCAACTCCGACAGTCCGTCCAAGAACTGACCGATCGCTCCCGGATGCTCGAACAGGTGGTTCAGGAACTCCCCGGCGTCTACCGCCAGAAATTCTCCGAACGCCTCGAAGAAGTGATGGAAAAGGTGGAAAAATTGCAGCGGGAAAACCGCCAACTGCACGCCGAACTCCAGAGCGTCAGTTACCGTCTGGCCCAAAAGAGCCGCCGTCCCAGCGGTCTGGATTTGCCCAGCTTCCAACCGGGGACATCCGCTCCGGTGGAGTTCCCCAGCTTGGGAAACGCTTGATCGGGACTCGACTCCGAGGGCCAAATGTTGACCATCCTTCCTAGATTGAGATCTCGGAGGGATATCCCATCGAGGGGAAATTCGCCCGCCGATTCAGGAACTCCCGGAGTACCTGCAATAACTGCGGCGTGGTGTAGGGTTTCGCCAGAAACGTCGTCACCCCCAACTCCGCCACCTCCGCCGCGACGGAGGCGGAACAGTAGCCGCTCACCGCGACAATCCGCACTCTGGGATTGAGGGACTGGAGGGCGACGATCGCATCCTTGCCCCCCATGACGGGCATCATCATGTCCAACAGCACGCAGTCGATGGGATCGGGCGATTTCTCGTACAGCTCGACCGCCTCCAGACCGTTACCCGCCACCGCGACCCGGTAGCCGAAATTTTCGAGAGTGGTTTGGGTGATTTCCCGGATCGGTTCTTCGTCGTCAACCACCAAAATTAACTCGCCCCGTCCCCCACTCAATTCCAAACCTTCGTCCGCGATCGGTTCGGTATCTTTGGAGGCGGGGAGGTAGACCCGGAAACGGGTTCCCCGGCCGAGCTGGGTGTCCACGTCGATAAAACCGTTGTGTCCCTTGACGATCCCCATCACCGTCGAGAGGCCCAAACCGCTCCCCTTGGCGAATTCCTTGGTGGTGAAAAAGGGCTCGAACATCCGGTCGGCGACCTCCGGTTCGATACCCGTCCCCGTGTCGGCGACCGCGATCGCGACATAACACCCTTCCCTGGCGTCCAGATTGAAACCCGCTTCCCGTTCGTCCAATTCGACGTTTTCGGCCGAGAGAACTAGCTCACCGCCCTCCGGCATCGCATCCCGGGCATTCACGCACAGATTCATCAAAATTTGGTGCAGTTGGGTCGGGTCGCCCTGAATCGTCCACAGGTCCTTGGGAACCCGACTGCTAATTTCGATGGATTTGGGAAAGGTTTCCCGGGCCACTTCCGCCACTTCACTAATTAAATGTTTGACCTGAAAAATCTCCAATTTCCCTTCAAAACCCCGGGCGAAGGAGAGGACTTGCTTGATCAAATTCGCCCCCCGCTTGGTATTCATTTCGATCAATTTCAACATTTTATTTTGCTTCTCTTGGGAGACACCCAATTGGAACATCTGCACCGAGGCGAGGATGGGGGTGAGGATGTTGTTGAGGTCGTGGGCGATGCCGCTGGCGAGGGTGCCGATACTTTCCAGACGTTGGGCCCGCAGCAGTTGCGTTTCCAGTTTTTTCTTGTCGGTGATATCCAACAGGACGCCGACGATTTCTTCCGGTTTTCCCTCGGCATCGCAGGCGAGTTTCATCTCATCTCGCAGCCAGCGATAGGTGCCGTTTTTATGTTGAAAGCGGTATTCTAAAATGAGGTGCTTAAATTGCCGGATCTGCGATCGCCGATTCCAGGTTTTTTGCAAGTCGTCGGGGTGGATGCGATCGCGCCACAGGTCGGGGTGCTCCACCCACTCCGCCGCCTGATATCCCAGTTGGGTCGTGAGGTTGTCGCTGACAAATTTATGGGGATAATTTCCCCGGGGATGGCAGGTGTAAATGATCGCCGGACTCGATGCCAAAAGATGTTCGAGTTGGGCTTGCGTCAAACTCAATCTCGTCTCCGTTTGCTCCAATTTTCTGATTTTTTGTTGCAGTTCCATTTCCCGCAAAACCCGTTCGGTCACATCTTCGATCACCGTGATGGTTCCGAAAATTTCCCCCTTTTCGATCAGCGGCGCGACCCTGACGCTCTGCTGCATCTGCGACAAAGACGGGCTGCTGATACTCGGCGGCAGTTCGATCAAATGAGAGTGCAGGCGTTGGGATAAAAAGACGACTTGACCTTGCAGCGCCTGTTGGTAAATCCGGTCGAGTCCCCGCCGTTTCAGGTCGGGATAGACGGCGAACAACTGATGTCCGACCAAATCTTTCGCCCGATGTCCGCTCTGGAGTTCCAACCAATGATTCCAACTGAGAAGATTCAGGTCGATATCCGTCGTAAAAATTCCTTGCTCCGCAAAATCATTCAGCCATTTGAGAAGGGCTCGAGTGTGGGAGCGGTTGATGTTGTGGTCGTTCATGATCGTCGGCAATAAACATCCCAGAATTAGTCAATCACATCGGGCTTTAACTGTAACTTGAAGGTTGAGTCGCCAGATCGGCCCAGTCATCGATCAGTTCCAATAATTTCTCTAAGGAAACCACTCCTAAAACCATGACGAGATACCCGCTGATCGAATTTTCGCGCATTTTGAATGAGGTGTACATCACCATCGCATAGCGCACTTCTTCTTTTCCGATCATTAAAGAATGAATCAGTCCGTCGAGGGCTTCGAGGTAGAGGCGGGGGACGGAAAAGGAAATTTGGATTTGCAGGAGGTTGCCAAAGACACTCAGACAGGAGTTGAGGAGGATGTTGCCGATTTCGGTGAGCACTTCTCCGGTGGGGACGTCGATGCGATCGCTGGCCGGACTCCCCTCGGGCGCCACCAACTGGGACAACATCATCGCACCTTCGTAGTTCAACAACAGCAAGGCGTTGCCGGACACCGGACCGGTAAAAATCTGCTGGACGGTGGCAATTTCACCGCTCACGAAACTGGCCAGTTTGGAACCCAGTTCCCGGATGGGGTGGATGGAAACTTCGGGGACGTCAAGCAGAACGCGATGACCGGTCAACTGAGAAAGAGAAGTGGCAGTCCGGGCAAAACCGATGTTGATCAATTCAGTCAATGCGTCATTTTGCTTTTCAGTCAGGATCATCGCAATACCTCCTCAGAGCTGTGGTCCGGTGACGAGGACCTGATTGACCTGTTCCAGAACCGCTTCAGGGGCGAAGGGTTTGGTGATGTAACCCAGGGCTCCGGCGGCTTTGACGGCCCTTTGAGTCAGGTCTTGAGCATCGGCACTGGCAATAATTACCCGTGCCTTTTCGTCCATTTCCCGCAGTTTTGTCAACACTTCGGTTCCTTGCATATCCGGCATGGCTAGGTCGATCAAAACCAGGTCGGGGTGGTCGATAAAGTAACGTTCCAGGGCTGCGAGTCCCCCGTTGGCTTCCAAGACTTCGTGTCCTTCCGTTTCTAGGATGCTACGCATAATCTTACGGGAGAGACTGGAATCATCAACGATTAAGATTTTAGCCATTACTGGATCTCCAAAACCGTTGGTCCGATTCTGCTTTAGAATCAAATCGGGCCTGCCTCAAGTCTATTCTGGCAGAAAAGTGGCGCTTCTACCTCGTTTTCATACAAATTGTAACGTTCGTGCATTGGGATTTAAAACTTCATAAAACTCGCGTCAAATGTTACGAAACTTGAATGTCTGTGAGCAATTTTTTCCATTGTCCTCCGGTGGCGATCGCACCCTGATCGCCCCAAATGCTTGCGGTTAAAGGCACTCAGCCGTTTCGACCTCCGCCCCGTCGGCGATCGCGGCCGATCCCCCCTATCCGGCCGGCAATCTTTTCGCCACAACCGCTATGAATCTTGAGATCGGGGCGGATCTCTCCGTATTTTCCCCGGGACATTTTTTATTGCTTTCCCAAAAAATAAATAAAATTCCGTAAAAATACCCTTTGGAAACCAGACCACCAGTCGTTAGCTTTGTAGTAGAGACTACAAAAGGTCGGGTTCGCCCGACCGGGTGACATCTAAAAACCCGACGGTACGAAGATTTTAGGGTTGAAATCAATCGATAATTTAAACAAACGTCAGGCTCCCAACCATGAATGAAGTCGAAGTTGAACTCGAACTCGATCCCAGCTTAGTCCGGCACGTCCACGATTTGACGGGAATGAGCGATGGAGATGTCGAACAAGCCTTAAACGCCATTTCAGGATTTACCCGTTCCGAATACAATTCCATTCGCCACCTCGAAAGCCACGGACAAACCAATTCCAAAATCCTCCTCATCAATCAACTGATCCGCCGGATGCCCTACTTCCAAGGCAAAATCTATCGCGGACTCCGATTTTTTAAAGAAGAAAAATTTCGGGAATTTATCGAGAATTTAAAGCGCGATCGCATTTTAACTTTGGACGCGATGAGCAGCTTTACCAGCGATTTGCTAGTCGCCGAAAGCTATTCCGTCTCCCGATATCCCGTCGTTTTGGAAGTGCGGGACAACAACTCGGGAGTTGCGATCGAAGAATTTGCGGCCATGTACGTCGAACACGAAGTCTTGGCGCCCCGGGGAACCCGCTACGAAGTCACCGACATTTCCCCCGCCGAAGAACCGGGCGACATCACTTACATTTACTTGCGCGAAATTCGGTAAGATAGCGGTCAGCTTTCAGGTATCAGCAATCAGCCCGGATACAGCCATTTTCAAATCAGTGAGGTACGAGGACTGACTTAAAGTCCCCATCCCCCCCTACCCCCCCTTTGTAAGGGGGGAGATCAAGGGGGATAATGGCGGATCGGAGCGTATCGTGGTGCATAGACAACCGCTATAAGTAGGGGTAATTCGCGAATTACCCCTACAAATTTTATCGAACTCTCAGGCGACGGGCATATCGCGGGATGCCACCACGTCGATACCCGTATCCAGGGCGTTGGAAAGGATGGTATCTCCCATGTGAATTGGCGCCGTCACCTTCACTTTTCGCAGCCGTTCGCACAATTCCATCATCCGTTCTTTGGGGATGGCTTCCGTCGTTTTAACGGGCAATTTAGCCCAGCGTCCGTTCTGCACGCGAACCGTCGTCGTCACCATGCGGCGGGGTTCGACGTGTTCCTGTTTGGCGTATTCTTCGCCCCGCTTGCAGGTGAAGCCGCGAACTTCCACAATGTGCCCGTCTTCCTCCTCGACTTCCAGGCGACAGCCCATCGGACAGCCGATGCACAAATAATGGTAAATTTTATCTTCGTTCTGAGTCGCTGAACTCATTTTTTTTCCTCCATAAAATTGGCGATCGCACGACTGGACTGTTTCATCTTAAACGGTGGGTGACGGCGGATTTCTAGATGGCTCTCACAGCCTAGGTTTAAGCTGCCTAACCCACCCGACTGGACTGGATCTGAATCCACAGGCAAGATGCCCGATGCTCCGTTTGGAATTTTGCCTCATTTGAGCCGAAACGGTCTACTACTCGACGGGCAAAACGTCAACCTTCAACGCATCCCCGTGGAAATTCTGCAAAAATCGCGGTTTGACTTTCAGGTTCACCATCTCCGCCGGGAAGACGTACCGCAGTTTTTTCTCGTAGACATCCCCCAATTTCAAAACGCTCTGTTTGAGGGGTTTGCGAACCCGCATATAAACGGTGTGGTCGCGATCGCTCGAAATCGTTTGCGGCACGCAGTAGGCGACATTTTCCCCGGGAATCAAACGGATATTGTCCGCCGGCGGCCGGTTTTGGGTGGCGTACAGTCCCGCATTCCGTCCTGCGAGTAACGCTTCCTGGCTGACGAAATCCACCAGATCGTGGATGTGGACCACATTTCCGCAGGCGAAAACCCCGTCCATCGACGTCTCCATCGTGCTGCTGACGACGGGCCCGTTGGTGATGGGATCGATCCGCAACCGCAACTGTCGGGACAACTCATTTTCCGGTATCAAACCGATGGACAAAAGCAGGGTATCGCAGGGGATATACCAGCCTTTTTCGGGAATGGGTTTGAAGCCGTCCACCGGGGCGACGGTGACACCCTCGATGCGATCGCGTCCGTGAATTTCCGCCACCGTCGTGGACAGGTAAAGGGGAATATCAAAGTCCTGCAAACACTGGACGATATTCCGGTTCAACCCGTTGGCGTGGGGCATAATTTCAAACACCCCCGCCACTTCCACGCCTTCGAGAGTCAGCCGTCTGGCCATGATCAAACCGATATCGCCGGAACCGAGAATCACCGCCCGATTTCCGGGTAGAAATCCCAGCATATTTACGAATCGTTGGGCGAGCCCCGCCGTCAACACTCCGGAACAGCGGGTTCCCGGCGTGCGAATCGCCCCCCGAGTCCGTTCCCTCGCACCCATCGCCAAGACGGTTGCCTTGGCGGAAACGACCTGTACGCCGCGGGTTCCGGACATCAATTTCACCCGGCGATCGCGATCGATATCCAAAACGTAGGTATCCGCCGCGATGTCGATATCTTCCGAAATCGTCTTTTCCAAAAATCGCTGGGCGTATTCCGGTCCGGTGAGCTCTTCTTTGAAGTGTTGGAGGCCGAAACCGGGGTGGATACATTGCAGCAAAATGCCGCCCGCCTCCTTTTCGCGATCGACGATCAAAACCTTTTCGGCGCCGGATTCTTTCGCCCCTAATGCCGCCGCCATCCCGGCTGGCCCGCCGCCGACCACCACCACGTCATAGTCCCGTTTTAAGTGGGTAACAGTTTCGGTAATCATGATGTGTTCTCATTACAAATTTCGACAAAAATATCAAATGGAATTGGGAAGGGAGAATCGGGTTTCGGGAATGAGGTGGCAACCCTATAAGGTTGCCCCTACGGCGTTTTTTTGATCTTTTTGCCTACACCCTACACCCTACACCCCACACCCTAATGAACCGGTTCGCGGATCACCCACGTTTCGCCGCCGCGTTTGGTGACTTCCGTCATGGACAGATTGCATTCTTGCGAGATCAATTCCATGCAGCGTCCGGTACAAAAGCCGCCCTGACAGCGGCCCATGCCGGCCCGGGTGCGGAATTTAATGCCGTCCAACGTGCGGGCACCGCGGCGGATGGCGTCGATGATTTCCCCTTCGGTAATCAATTCGCAGCGGCAGATGATGCGGCCGTAACTGGGATTTTTTTCGACCAGTTTAATTTGTTCTTCGGTGGAGAGGGAGGCGAAATGGACGGGTTTGGGAACGGAAGGAATGAAGTTATCTTTGGGGTCGAGAGATAGACCTTCTTCCCGCAAAATATCGGCGACCATTGTGGCGATCGCGGGGGCGGCGGTGAGTCCGGGAGATTGGATGCCGGCGACGTTGATAAATCCTTTTTTGCCGGTGGTTCCGATGATAAAATCTTCCCCTTCCGCCACGGCCCGCAGTCCGGCAAATTCGGCGATACAATCCCTCGGACTGATGCCGGGGACGGTGCGGGTGACGGAGGAAAATACTTTTTGGCCGCCTTCCTGGGTGGTGGTCAGATCGGTTTTGTCGTCCACCATTTCGGCGGTGGGGCCGACCATCAATGTCCCGTCGTAGGTGGGGATGACCAAGATACCTTTAGAAACGGGCGTCGGACAGGGGAAAATCACCCGCTTCACCAGTCCCACCAAGCGTTTGTCGAGGAGGTATTCTTCGCCTTTTCTGGGTTTGATGGTAAAGTTTCGGACTCCGGCAAATTCCGCGATCGCGTCGGCGTAGAGTCCGGCGGCGTTGATGACGAAACAAGTGTTGAATTCGCCCCTGGGGGTGTCGATCGCCCAGGTACTATCGGCGGTTTCTCGCAGTCCCGTGACGGGGCAGTTTGTAAATAAATCCAAGCCGTTCAAAACGGCATTTTCAATTAAAGAAAAGCAGGCTTCGTAGGGGTTGACGACTCCGGTGGTGGGGGCGTGCAGGGCGGCGATCGCTTCGGAGGAAATGTGGGGTTCTTCGGTTTTAATGCGGTCAGAATCCCACATTTCCAAGCCGGTAACGCCTTTTTCTTGCCCCTGTTTTTGCAGTTTTTCTAAGGTGGGAAGTTGGTCGTCTTCGAGGGCGACGGTGAGCTCCCCGATGCGTTTGAAACCGAATCCGAGTTCGTCGCAGAGGGGGTCCCACATCTGGTTTCCCTCCCATTCCAGCTTGCCTTTGAGGGTGTCGGGGGAACTGTGGTGTCCGCCGTGGATGATGCCGCTATTGGCTTTGGAGGTTCCGAAACCGACCTCGACTTCCGATTCGAGGAGGGCGACTCGGAGGGAATATCGTATCAGTTCTCGGACGATGGCACATCCGGTCACGCCACCGCCGATAACGATCGCATCGTACAGCATGATTCTATCCTTGTGAGTGTTTGCCTGGGGGTCATACAGCCTTGAATGGATGGGCAATTCGGGTGAATGAAACAGCCAAAGTTTGTCAAGCTGTGGGTGTCAGCGTTGGCCCCGCACCGAGGCGCAACACCCAAATTCGGGTGCGGTAGGGTTCTGTAAGTTAGGGAGTGGAAAGCATTTCGGGCGATCGCGGCGATCGCACTACCGAACCCTCTATTTTCAGTATATGGCGATACAGATTATTAGTCAGGGGTGTGTACGTTAAGTCTTTTTAAGCGCCATCCCGGGCCGAAAATGTCATGATGCGATCGCAGAAGTGGGGAGTCGGGAGTCGGGAGTCGGGAGTTGGGAATGGGGAATGGGGAACTCAAACTGCTTTTCGATCGGGGTTTTAACAAGGGGATGGAGCCCCTTGTTTACCTCATTTTACCGCAACCACTTGCCTCGCTCATGACTCGAGATCGCAAGCATCGGGCTTTCCAGGTTTTTCTGCCTTTCCGAAACGGTAAAAATACGGGCGATAGTCGCCATATTTTTCCAGATTTGGGTCGGTTTTGTTTTCGGGAATAAACGACCGGATTGCCGCATCACCATTGCGTATAATTGAACGGTTAAACTTGGAAAAATTGGGGGCGATCGATGCAACTTCAAATCACCGACAACCGTCTGAGAATCGAACTCGAAGGTGTCGAACACCTGCTGGCATTTTATTGGGGTTCGGCGATCGAAATCCGCCTCGATCGCATCCGGAGCGTTTCCACCGAAAAACCCGCGATCGACTGGTATCGGGTCATCCGCGCCCCCGGCACATTTGTCCCGGGCGCGATCGCCGCCGGAACGTATTATACCGAAAGGGGGCGAGAATTTTGGTACGCGACGCGATCGCGGGATTTTCTCGTTTTGACCGTCGCGGACGACTATTTTAAACGGATCGTCCTCACCCGGGAAGACCACGAATTTTGGGCGGATAGAATCGCCAAAAATCTGCCCAATTTGACGGGTATAGCGATGGGCGCTTCTGAGTCGGGAGTCGGGAGTCGGGAGTGGGGTTGAGGGTGTGGGAAAAACCCATTCCCCATTCCCTTTCTACAATAGCAAAGTCCTAACCATTCTGTCAGTTGCCATAAAATCCACAATTCCCAACCCCTGACAATGGCGGTGAATTATCCGGATTTGATCTCATTAATCTCCGCCTTGAGAGACTCTTCCACCCGCGCCCATTCCGCCTCCGCCGCGGCGAACCGCTCCGCGGCCGTTCCGGCGACAAAACAGGCTGCGATTTCATCCTCATTTTCCATGCCGGCGCGGCCCATATATTCGAGTTCCTTGCACAGTTCCGAAAACCGGAGCGCCCCCAACTGGGCGCTGCTGGACTTGAGGGTGTGGGCCGACTCCTTCAACCCCTTGGCATCCCGGGCGGCGATCGCATTTCGGATGCCATCAATATGCTGGGGTGCCTCCTGCAAATAAGTGGCGATCAACAAATCCACAAACGGATCGTCCTCATCGTCATATTCCCTCAAATTGCCCAAAACTTGGTAATCCAAAGGGCTGCCGCTCATCAATTCCTCCTCGTCGGTATCAGTATCCAAAACTTGATGTCCGTTCGTCTCGCCGACGACGACGGCCACCCCCCGTCCATTTTCACCCCCCACGGCTTCCGTCCGGGAAGCCACCGTCGCCGACGCCGGACAGAATCCATTTTCGACTGGTGCCGCACCCTCAGAAACCGCCTCGCACAGGGGCTGACACCTCGCCAGAGCTTGGGCGAGGGCCTCCCGGTGGATGGGTTTGGTGAGGTAGTCGTCCATCCCGGCATTCAAGCACATTTCGCGATCGCCCTGCATCGCGTTCGCCGTCATGGCGATGATCCAGGGCTTGCGGGGGCGGACGTCCGTCCCGTCGCCGAAGGCCGCGCAGATGTGTCGGGAGGTTTCCAACCCGTCCATCTCCGGCATCTGCACGTCCATCAACACCACATCATAATTCTGTCGGTTCAGGGCATCCAACACCTCCAACCCGTTGCCGGCCACGTCCGCCCGGTATCCCAAGCGCTGCAACACCTTGAGCGCCACCTTTTGGTTGGTGACATTATCCTCAGCCAACAAAATCCGCAAACTCGACGGCGGGCCGTCCTTCACCCAGGCGCCGTCCGCCATTTTCATCTTGTAGCGCTCGTTGATGATGTCGTTGTCGGCGAAAATCTGCATCAGGGTATTGTAAAACTGGGACTGCTTCAGGGGCTTGTTCACGAATCCCGCCACCTCGACGCGCTTGCGCTCCAACCGTCGCACCACCTCCGTATTGCTGGCGTAGTTAAACATCACCACATTGAAAGGTTTCTGGCGGCGCTCCGTTTTGAGCATCTCCCGCTCCAACTTGCGAATCCGATAGGCGAGTTCGCTCTCCTCCATGTCGGGCAAATTGATGCCCACTAGGATCAAATCCAGTTCCGGATTGCCCTGGAGTATATTCAGGGCGTCGCCGGCCGTTTTGACGCAGGTGGGGACCATCCCCCAGGATTTCACCTGGCGGGCGAGGACCGTCTGGTTGATTTCGTGATGCTCGACGATGAGGACCCGCTTTCCGCTGAGGAAATCGTCGCCGAACTCGTCCAACTCGGGGGTGACGACGGCGGCGGTTTGGATGGTGAAGTAAAAGGTCGAGCCGGTGCGCCCGAAGGCCGGCCGCACGAAGTCTTTGGGGGGGTAGCCCGAGATGCTCGAGACGATGGAGTGGGAGTCCTCGTCGTCGATGTCGTGGGTTTTGTCGAGCAAATTCACCCAACTGACCACCCACATTTGTCCCCCCATCAGTTCGCTCAACCGCTGGGAGATGGCCAGCCCCAGGCCCGTGCCGCCGTACTGGCGGGTGGTGGAGGCGTCCACCTGGGAAAAGGCTTTGAACAGGCGGTCCATGCGATCGGGGGGGATGCCGATGCCGGTGTCCCTGACTTCAAATTGCAGGATGTAGCGTCGGCTGGCGGTCGGGTGGGTTTCCTCTCCCGTGGGGGTTTCGGCGTCGGCCGTCCCCCCGTCTCCGGGGATGGGGGTGGCCTTGACGGCGACCACCACTTCTCCATCGGCGGTGAACTTGATGGCGTTGTTGGCGAGGTTGACGATCACCTGCCGCAGGCGGGTCACGTCTCCGAGGACGGTTTCCGGGGTGTCGGGGTCGATGATGTAGGCCAGTTCCAGGTTCTTTTCGGCGGCGCGGGTGGAGAGGAGTTCCAGGGACTCTTCGACGCAGGTCCGCAGCTTGAAGGGGTGGCGTTCGAGTTCCAGCTTGCCCGATTCGATCTTGGAGAAATCCAAAATATCGTTGATGATGGTCAGCAGGGCGTCGCCGCTGGTGCGGATGGTTTCCACGAAATCCCGCTGTTCCGGGCTCAGCTCCATGTCCAGCAGCAGGCCGGTCATGCCGATGACGGCGTTCATGGGGGTGCGGATTTCGTGGCTCATGGTGGCGAGAAATTCGCTCTTGGCGCGGCTGGCGATTTCGGCCGCGAGTTTGGCCTCCTCCAAGGCCTGGTTTTTGGCTTCGAGGGCGCGGTGGCTTTTGACTTCCGCCTCCAGGAGTTTGGCCTGGGCGATGGTGATGCCGACTTGGGAGGCGACGTCTTCGAGGAATTCGATTTCTTCTCGGTTCCATTCCCGCATCTGCTTGCACTGGTGGAGCATGATGATGCCGTTGGGTTCGTCCTGGTAGGAGGTGCGGACGGCCAGCATGGATTTGAGTCCCATGTTGCGGCACAGGGGGACGGAGGATTCGAGCAGGGGTTCGGAGAAGACGTCGGTGGAAGCGATCGCACGATCTTCGGCTAAAAGGGCTTCGATGTAGGGGTTGTAGGCGACGGAGATTTCCAGTTTCAGGGTGGATTCGTAGCCCGCCTCCAGGTATTCGGCGACGCAGGCGAGGTGGGGGTAGGGTTCGGGGATGTAGGTGTAGATGGAGCAGCGGTTGACGCCGAACACCCGGCCGATTTGGGTGGCGGTGGTCTGGAAGACTTCCTGGGTTTCGAGTTTGGAGCGGACTCTGTGGGTGATCTGTTTGAGCAGCAGCAGGTGTTGATTTTGCCGTTCCAGGGCTTCCCGGGCCTGTTCCCGGGCGATTTCGCCGCCGATGTAGGTGGCCATGAGTTTGACGATTTCCCGCTCGACGGGGCGGAAGGGCGATCGCGGCCGGTGGCTCTGGAAGCTGACGGTGCCGTAGTCCCGCCCCCCGACGGCGATTTGGGCGCCGAGGTAGGCTTCAAAGTGGCGGACGGTGCGGGCGGGGTGGTTTTTCCAGCGGGAGTCTGCGACCGAGGGAATGTCCACCACTTCCGGGGAGCGGGCGGCTTCCCCCTCGAAGGTCTGGTCGAGGGCGAGGGTGTCGCCCGGGGCGAAGCCGAAGGCGAAGTCGTCGGGGACGCGGGCGGCGATGACTTCGTAGCGTCCGGCCCAGACGCGCCCGACCAGGCCGATTTCCAAGTTGAAGCGATCGCACCCCATCAATAGCAGTCGGGCGACGCGGGTTTCAAAGTCGGCGTCCGATCCGATGGTGGCCTCGTAGAGTCGGGCCATCGCCTCGGTGCGCTCCCGGAGTTCGTCGGTTTCCGGGGTGGGGGGTTCGGGGGCGGCTGTCGGCGTCCCGGCGGGGGCGGCGGCCGCGTCGCCCCGATCTTGGCAACTCAGCAGGGTGGCGTGCATGGATTGGGGCCGCAACGCCAGGAGCAGGATCGTGTCGGGGGTGAGGACGCGCATGGGGTGGGGGCGATCGCGGGGTGCGGCTTCGTCCAGGACGATCAGGGGCAGTTGGTTGTAGTACCGGTTCATCAACTGCACCGCCACCCCCAGGGTGGCCCGCGATCGCACCAGGACGGGGGGCGCGTTCCGGACGGACTCGGCGGCGGTTTTCTCGAAGTCGAGGCCGAGGGCGAGGAGTTGGATGATATCCTGGCTCGTGATCGTCCCCACCAGCCGACTCGCCGGTTTGTCGGCGGTTTTGCACGGGGGCGACAGGGTTTCCGTTAGCACCACGCAGGAGGCCCGGTATTTGCACATTAACTGCGTCAGGTGGTAGATGGACGACCGCGAGGGAGCGTGGATCATCCGGGAGGCGGGCAGGGGGGCGATCGGGTTGAGTTGAATCAGGCGCTCGGGAATCAGGGTTGGGCCGCCCGCGGCGAGAGCCCCGTTGCGGGAGTTGAGGCGCTCGGGCATCGGTGTCGTCCGGGACGGGTTGGGATGGCCGGGTAAAAAATATTGGGGGCGGACGATCCCGACGAGTTCGCCTTCGTCGTTGATGACGGGCAGGTGGCGGATCTGGTGGCGTTCAAAACAGGCGAACAGCGCGAAAATGTCGGTGAGTTCCGATTCTTTGGCGACTACCACGGAGCGGATCATGATCCGGGAAATGGGGAATCCCGAAAGGCGATCGTTGATCGAGCAGAGTTGGATGATGTCGTGGGCTGTAAAAATGCCCGCCAACACCTTCGGGGGGTCCTGAAGCGTTGTTTCCCCCTCACCTGTGGCGGCTTCCCGCTTCTCGACGATCAGCGCGTAGCTCGAGCGGGTGCTGCTCATCAGCAGGATGACATCTTCCACGGGGGTGTCCGGTGTCGTCGTCAGAGGGTTGCGGTTGATGGCTTGACCGATGGAGGAAATAAACATGGGAGGGGCAACTGGTGGGTTCGGGTTGGAGAAGTCGGCGCTGGGGGTGAGGTCGCGGCTTTAACATAAAAGTGGCTTTCATACCTGGGGGGTTTGACCCATTACTACCTCCAGGATAATTGGCAATGTGAGCAGATGTCCGCTTCAATTTTCTCGCGAACTCCGACTCTCCGCCAGACAGGAGCGATACAACTGCGATCGCACCCGGATTGGCTCCGCTGAGGATTCATCCGACCCCCACCGTTTCCGGCCCGGGAGCGGGTCTCGGCTTTCCCGCCGCAATGCCGGGTGCAGGGATCGCAGCGGCCGACCCGTCCGCAACCTCGCCGACAAAAAGAAAAACCCTATTCCTATTTTGAACCCAAGCTGCGATCTCCCCACAAATGGGCGATCGCCCATTCCCGATCGAATCGGCCGGATGGTATGCTCGACAATATCCGCCCCCATTCAAAATCCCTCCGAAATTCCCCTCAACCGGCGGATTTGAGGTCTGGGATTGTACCATTATCAATCAGTGAAAAACTGCTCGATCGCGTTCTATGGTTATTTTGGATTCTAAAGGTCGCCTGTTTGGTAAAGTGAGTTTGCTCGATCTCGGTGCCGCGGCGGTGATCGCCCTGGCGATCGTGGGGATTTTCTTTTTCCCCGGAACGTCCGGTTCGGTCGCCCAAGTCGGAGTCACGACCAAACCCGTGGAAGTGGATGTCATCGCCTTGGGGTTGAGGGGACGTAACCCGGAGAGTTTATTTAAAGTCGGAGACAAAACCAACCTGATCATCCGCAATCAACCCTACGGCCAGGTGGATATCAAGGCGGTCGAATTTCTCCCCCGCACGGTTCCCGTCACCCAACCGGACGGCAGTGTAAAGGCACTCCCCGACCCGACGGCTGACACGACTTTCAGTAACAATGTCCTGCTGACCCTGGAAGGAAGGGGACAGATCACCGACGACGGCCCGGTTTTGGGCAATTCCAAAATTAAGATCGGCGGCACGGTGGAACTCGAGGGCAAAGCCTACAACTTCAACACCAGCGTCATCGATGTGCGGGTGAAGGAATAATTAACCATTAATAATTAACCATTAATAATTAACCATTAATAATGGTTGATTGATGGCTCCCCTCACGGTAGAATGGCGAAAACTCGGGCGGGGAAGCCGGAGTCGCGTTGGGGTTATTAACAATTAACAATTAACAATTAACAATTAACAATTGTTGATTGATGGCTCCCCTCACGGCAGAATGGCGAAAACTCGGGCGGGGAAGCCGGAGCCGCCTTTGGGTTTGGGAAATGTCGCCACGGCCAGGGCGCCGGCTTCCGGGACTCGATCTAAGTTGGCAAGCAATTCGATTTGGTAGTGGTTTTGGCCCAAAACGTAGACTTCGCAACTGTAGTCGTCCCGACTGGTGGCGACGCCGGGGTCGGTGTCGGTGGGTTCGTGGCCGGAAGCGGTGATTTGGCGGTCTTCGTAGAGATACTGTAAAACCTCCAAACTCCAACCTGGATAGTGGGCGACTCCGGCCGCGTCCCGATTCGCCATCGCCTCGGGGTCGGGCCAGCGTTTCGACCAGTCGGTCCGCATCGCCACGAAGGCGCCGGCCGGGATGGGGCCGTGTTCGGCTTCCCAGGCTTCCACGTCGGCCATTTGGATGGTGTAGTCGGGGTCGCGGGCGGCTTTTTCGTGGACGTCGATGACGACCAACGGCAGGATCATTTCTTTGGGGGAAATTTCGTCGAGGGTCCGCAAACCCCGGACAAAGTGGGCCGGGGGGTCGGCGTGGGTCCCCCACTGGCCGATGAGGGAATAATATTGGGCGAAAAAGCCGGAACCCCGGGTTCCGATGCCCGGTTCGTACCAGTAGGCGGTTTCAACTTTTTGGTCGGGAAAGCCTTTCCAGTGGGGAATTCCCGGTTCAAAGCTGTGGGTGAGATCGACGAATTCCCGGCTTTTGATGATTTGGTAGGCGTCGGCGAGACTGAGTTGGAGATTGTCGGCCCAACTGGGATTCACAAATAGCGTCAAGGCGAACAGGAGGGCGATCGTAAAGATTTGTAAAATAGACTGGAGCACGGTCACGGGTTAATTTTCTGAATGGTCATCCTCAATTTATAACGGATGGGAGGAATTTCGGAACATCTTAACTAGAATACGAACAGAAGGCCCGCACTCTACCGCAGGTGAGCGTCGGGAGTCTGTCCAAAGTGTCGTTGCAGGAATTCGGATGATTTGAACCCCAGTCGTCATTATCAAAGCCGGAGTGACAAACATGAAAACGATTGAAACGATCGCGACCATTAGTCCCAGTGGAGAAGTACAGCTTGCGAATTGTGAAAATGTACCCGTGGGGCGCTTTAAGGTTGTTTTGGTGATTGATGAATCGCCGCTCTACGAAGAACCAGAAGCGAACCCACCTGAAGACTCATTTTTGGCTGCAACCGCTGACTTGATCGGCTCTTTAGAAGGTTTACCGTCCGACTTGTCGGTTAACAAGGACTACCTGGAGGGATTGGGGGAAGCATGAGTCAGTCAATTTTAATCGATACATCTGTTTTAGTTGCCTTACTCATTGGAGGGGCGATGAAGCACCGGATCGTCTGCGCGATCGCACCTTTAAAAACCTTCAAAACAGGACAAAAACAATCCGATCCCCTCACGGAGATCGGATTGATTGTCGGTTAGGCGCTAAAGTATTTAGCAACGGGATGATAAGTGACGATCGCGGTCGTTGACTGTTCCGGATAAAGCTGTTCGCTCTCATCCATGTACAACTCGATGCGATCGCTCTTCAACAGGTCCAATTGCTTGTACTGATCCTGCATATTCGGACAAGCCGGATAGCCGAAACTATACCGAGATCCCTGATAGCGCTGCCTCAAGATATCCCGGATGTTGTCGGCATCCTCGGCACCGAAACCCAACTCCCGGCGGATGCGAGCGTGCAGCCATTCCGCCATCGCCTCGGCTGTCTGCACCGCCATGCCGTGGAAATAGAGATAGTTGGTGTAGTCGTCCGCCGCGAACAGCTTCTGGGCGTAGTCCGTGGCGACCTGTCCCACCGTCACCGCGTGCATGGGGAACACGTCGAATTTGCCGCTATCTTTGGGGGCGAAAAAGTCGGCGATACACAGCCGCCGTCCCGATCGCTGGCGGGGAAATTCAAAGGTTTCGATGGGTTCGGTGGGATGTTCTCCGGCCTGCACTTTTTCCGGGTCGTAAATCAACAGCGTATTCCCCTCCGCCTGACAGGGGAAATAGCCGTAGACCGCCCGAGGATGGAGCAAATTCTCGGCGAGAATCCGCCCTTTCCACTCCGCCAAAATCGGATAAACTTTCTCTTCCAAAAAGGCGTCGTACTCTTCCCGAGGCTGTCCCTGCGGCTTGCGGAACTGCCACTGTCCGGCGATCAAAGCCTGCAAATCCAAATACCAGAACACCTCATCCAGAGGAATGTCGGCGGGTTCGAGAACCTTCGTTCCCCAGAAAGGTGGAGTGGGGCGATCGATATCCACATCCACAGCCTCCGATCGCCGGGTGTCCACTTCTTTCGGTTCGGCGGGTTGGGCTTTTTCCTTCTTCGCCTTCCGTTCCCGGTGGCCGTTGCCGGTGTCGGGTTCCCCTTCGGCAAACTCGTCCAAAAAGCCCTTCAAATCGTCCCACTTGCCCGCCGTTTTGGCCGGCATCAACTTATCCATGAAGGTGAGGTCGGAAAAGGCATCTTTGCCGTAAATCACCCGGCCTTTGTAGGCGTTCTGACAGTCCTCATAGACGAATTTGGAGGTCAGTGCCGCGCCGCCGAGGATGACGGGAACGGTAATTCCCTCCTGGTTGAACGTCTCCAAATTATCCTTCATGAACGCCGTGGACTTCACCAGCAAACCGCTCATGGCGATGCAGTCGGCCTGGTGTTCCCGGTAGGCGTTGATGATGCTATCGACGGGCTGTTTGATGCCCAAATTGACCACCTTGTAACCGTTATTGGAAAGGATGATATCCACCAAGTTTTTGCCGATATCATGCACGTCGCCCTTCACCGTGGCGATGACAAACGTGCCCTTGGCGTTATTCCCCGACTCGGATTTTTCCATGTGGGGTTCCAAGTAAGCCACCGCCGCCTTCATGGTTTGGGCGGACTGCAACACGAACGGAAGCTGCATCTGGCCGGAACCGAACAGTTCCCCCACCACTTTCATGCCGTCGAGGAGGAAAACGTTGATGATATCCAGGGGCGGATGCTGTTTGAGGGCTTCTTCGAGGGCGTCTTCCAACCCGATGCGTTCCCCGTCGATAATATGTCGCTTCAAGCGTTCTTCGACGGGGAGGTTGGCGTCGGCGGAGCGATCGCGCTTGGTGGTTTTCCCCTCAAATAAAGTGGTCAATTTCGTCAGGGGGTCGTAAACGCAGACGTCCCCTTCAAACTGCCGGCGATCGTAAATCAAATCGCGGCAGACTTCCTGGTGTTCCGGGTCAATTTTCGCCAGGGGCAAAATCTTGCTGGCGCTGACGATCGCCGAATCCAACCCCACGGCCATCGATTCATGCAAAAACACCGAGTTCAACACCTGTCGCGCTGCCGGGTTCAAGCCGAAAGAAATATTCGACACCCCCAGCAGAATGTGACACCCCGGAAGTTCCTCCCGGATGCGGCGGATGGCCTCGACGCTGGCCTTGCCATTTTCCCGGTCCTCCTCAATACCGGTGGAGATGGGGAGGGCGAGGGGGTCGAAAAAGATCTCCGTGGCCGGAATTCCATAGGCGATCGCATCATTATAAGCCCGTTTGGCAATTTCAAATTTCTTGTCCGCCGTCCGGGCCATGCCGTCTTCATCGATGGTGCCCACCACCACCCCGGTGCCGTAGCGTTTTGCCAATTCCAAAACCTGATAAAATCGCGGTTCGCCGTCTTCGTAGTTGGTGGAGTTGAGCAGACATTTCCCCCCCGCCACCTTCAAACCGGCCTCCATTTTCTGCCATTCGGTGGAGTCCAGCATCAAGGGGAGATTCACGTTGGTCACCAGGCGGGACACCAACTCGCGCATATCCTTCACCCCGTCCCGGCCGACGTAATCGACGTTGACATCGAGAATTTGTGCCCCTTCCTTGACCTGAGCCTTCGCCAGGGCCACCAACCCGTCCCAATCTTCCGCATTCAGCAGATCCCGGCATTTTTTCGACCCGCTGGCGTTGAGGCGTTCCCCGACGATCAGGAATGAGTTTTCCTGTTCGTAGGTCATGGTACTGTAAATGGACGCCGCCGAGGGGGTGATTTGGGGTTGGCGCTGTTTGGGTTTGAGAGTCCCGGCGATTTCTGATAGCGCCTTGATGTGGTCGGGGCGGGTGCCGCAGCAACCGCCGATCACTTGCACCCCCAGGTCTTCGATGAAGTGCATCAGGGCCATTTTCAGTTCCAGCGGCGTGAGTTTGTAGTGGGCCTGGCCGCCGACGTTTTCGGGCAGTCCGGCGTTGGGGACGCAGGACACCACGAAGGGGGAATGTTCGGACAGGTAGCTGATGTGTTCTTTCATCAGGTCCGGACCCGTGGCGCAGTTGAGGCCGAGGATGTCGATGGGGTAGGGTTCGAGGATGGTGAGGGCGGCGCTGATTTCCGAGCCCACCAGCATGGTTCCGAAGGCTTCCACGGTGACGGACACCATGATCGGGCGCCGCGCGCCTTTCTTTTTGAAGACGTCCTCGATGCCGTTGAGGGCGGCTTTGATTTGCAGGACGTCCTGGCAGGTTTCGACGATAAATAGGTCTACACCGCCGTCATAGAGGCCTTCGGCCTGTTCCGCGAAGGCCCGCTGGAGGGTGTCGAAGTCGATGTGTCCGAGGGTGGGAAGTTTGGTGCCGGGCCCCATCGACCCGGCGACGAACCGGGGTTTTTCGGGGGTGGAGAATTCGGCGGCGACGCTTTTGGCGAGTTCGGCGGCGGTTTTGTTGAGGTCGTAGGCTTGGTCCGCCAAATCATATTCGGCCAGAACCACGCCGGTGCCACCGAAGGTGTCGGTTTCGATCACGTCGGCGCCGGCTTCGAGGAATTGCCGGTGGACGGTGGCGACGGCCTCGGGTTTGGTTTTGACAAGGTATTCGTTGCAGCCCTCGTATTCTTTGCCGCCGAAGTCCTCGGCGGTGAGGTTCTGGACTTGCAGGTTGGTGCCCATCGCGCCGTCGAAGACGATGACGGGGCTCTCGGGGCTGTGGAGGCGATCAAGAAATGCACTTTTCATAAGGAGACGGATAGAATCTTTGGGTCAGAGGATAGATTTGGATCTATACTAGGGGGCCGAGGTTCCCCGATGCAAATCCAAGGGTTGAGATGCGATCGCCAATTGCGGTGGCAACGCCGCGGCTTTCAATAATTTTGGCACAATTTTTGTGGCTCATCCGTCGGACTCGATTTTGACAAACTTCTTTGAA
The DNA here is from genome assembly GCF_035615495.1 of Lyngbya sp. CCY1209. Taxonomy (GTDB): domain Bacteria; phylum Cyanobacteriota; class Cyanobacteriia; order Cyanobacteriales; family Microcoleaceae; genus Limnospira. Next base: position 58,611 of record NZ_JAJENU010000517.1, read on the forward strand.
GCTATTGTAAAGATTGGGTAAAACCGGCTCAGGGGTTCGATGTCGGGGAGTCTTTGAGGATGCCCTGGCCGACTTCTTTGGGGGGATCGCTGAGGGTGTAAATTCCGGTTTCGGCCGCGATCGCCTCCCGCAGGTAAATCGGAATCTGAAATAATCCCAGCAGGGTGCTGCCGTCCAACATCCGAAATCCCCCGGTCGTCTTTTCGGCCAGCAAGCGATCGACTTCCTTGGGGTCGGGGCGGGACGGGATGGGTTCGGCGGAAGCTAATATGAACCCCCAGGGTTCTCCAAAGCTGGGAACGCTGCTGCTGTAAGATTGGATGTTGGGAAAAATTTGGGCGATCGTGTTGGCGATCTTGGCGTGAAAGTCGAGTCGCACCGGGGAGGTCGATCCGGCTTGGACGACGAGGCATCCGTCGGGTTGGAGAAGCTTCGCCATCTTTTGGAAATATTCGCGGGTAAACAGGGGAAAAGAAGGGCCGTATTCGACGGGTTCGGAGAGGTCGGAAATGATGATATCCCACTGTCGGGATGTGGTGTCCAGGAAGTTGATGGCGTTGTCGATGTGGACGGTGACTCGGGGATCTTCAAAGACGCCGGCCGCCATCTCCGGCAGGTGTTTCCGGCAGGCTTCCACCACCGCTTCATCCAGATCGACCATGACGGCTTCTTCGACGGTTTTCCAGCGCAAAACTTCCCGCAATGTCGCCCCTTCCCCGCCACCGAGGATCAGCACGCTGCGGGGATTGCCGTGGCAAATTAAGGGCGGATGGACGAGGGGTTCGTGGTAGAGAAATTCGTCCCCCGTGCAGGACTGCCATTTTCCGTCCAAAACCAGCGCCCGACCGTAAAGGCCGGTTTCGACGATATCCATCTGTTGATAATTGGTCTTCTGGGAGGTGAGATAGCGGGTGATGCCGTGGGCGTACATATCCCACGGCGTCATGTAATCGTTGAGCCAAAAGTCCGCTTGAATTTGACGATCTGACATGAAATTTCCTCCTGGTTGTGGGTCAAATGAACCGACAATTCGATTTCACATTGTCGGGATTGGGCGATCGCCCGACTTGCGATCGCAGAAATCCGCTCCCTGTCCCTTTCGACGGCGACCCTGGGGGTCATTTTCTCGCGAACCCCGGATTTTTGTCAATTTTTTGACTCAAATTTAAGGCGGAATTTTTCGGCATAATAGGTTTAAATTCCGGGGGATTTCGTTATTCAAATGAATCCCGGTCGCCCGCTCGCGACCATTCCAAACTGCCAAAAAAGTGATATGATATTAAGTTGGGCTGCGTGATCCTCCCCGATCGCGAACGTGCTAAAAATGGAAAAAATCGACCGTCTCGACATCAATCAAACAGCTATGGTTCGGGTTTTCAATCGGATTCAAAATACGGCGATCGCCCTGTTGCTGGCGGTCGTGGGTTCGGGTTTTTCCGCGATCGCCATCGCCCAGGAAGACGGGGATGCCCCCCCGGAAGATCTCGGCGTCCTCGATCCCTTCGCGCCCAACCCCCTGCTGAATCGGGAACCCGACCCCCTGTTGCCCAACCCCCCCGCACCGGGCACCATCCTCGGCGCCGGACAGCGAGAGACCCTCGCACCGGAACTCGATCGCCTCAATGTGGAAGCCAACGAACGCCTCGCCGCCGGGGATGCGATCGGGGCCTTTGAACTGTGGACGCGGGAACTGCGCCTGCGTCGCTATTTCGGGGTGTTGGAAGAAATGACGGCCCTGCAGCGGGTGGGGGCGATCGCCTGGAATAATAGCCAGCGCCTCTACCTAGAATTTATCACTGAACGACTCCAAGAAATTTTAGAACAAGAACGCTCCCAAAGCCAATCCGAAACCGTTTTGGCAGCCCTGGGAACGGCATTTCAAACCGTGCGGGCTAAAGAACCAGCCGTGGAAACCTATCAGATTTTGCTGGAAAATGCGGACGGACGGGATGAGATTTTACGGCGGGAACGGTGGGCCGGCGAAATTGCCCGAATTTATCTGAACTGGCTGGACTATCCCAACGCCGCCGTCGCCTACGAAGAATTGTTGGAACTGCAACTGCAAATTCAAAACCTGCGAAATGCGGGGGAACTGGCGCCCCCGCCGCCCCCGCCGCCGGGAGAAACAGAAACCGCCCCCCCCTCTCAAATTGAATCGTTGCGGGAATTGGCATTTATTTACGAACAAATGGGGGAATTGTTGCCGGCTATCGCGGCCAGAGAACGGCTGATCGGATATTATATCAGCCAGCAGAATTTGATCCCCGTCCCCGAGCAAAAATTGGCGATCGCGGCCCACTACGAACAACTGGGAAAATTCCAACAAGCCGGTCAAGCCTATCAAGAAGCCTACCAAGTCGCCACGACCATCCAACAGTTCGACAACGCCAGTCTCGCTTTAGAGAAATTGGCGAAACTGTACCGCGCCCAAAACCAAATTCAAACAGCCTTGGAACTCTACCAAGCCCAAGTCCTCGTCAACCAGCAATCTTACAACTTCTATGGCATGATGAACGCCTACGACAACATCGGCGAAATCTACCGGGAACAGGAAGCCTATCCCCAGGCATTGCAAGCCTTTCAAAGCGGACTGCAACTCGCCGAACAGTTGAAATATAAGGAGGACTATTTTACCGCCAAAATTGACGAGGTGAACCGGGAGATTTATCGTTAACCGAAAATCGCAGATCCCCCCCCGCCCCCCTTAACAAGCAGGGCCGTTTCATTCTCCCCCGAAAAATAGCAGAGGGAGCAGAGGAAGCAGAGGAAGCAGAGGGGGAAGAGGGAAATTTTTCGGAATCAAAAGGTATTTTGAACCGGAAAAAAACGGGTTCCTGGCTCCCCCCAACCGTTTTCATCGTCGCCCCCGACCATTTTTAACCGAGAATGAAACGGCTGGATCATTAACAAGGGGGGAGCCAGAGTTTTGTAGGGTGTGTTCCCCCGCAATTCCCAAGCCGTGAAGTCCGTCAGTAACGGGGGGGGAACGCACCGGACTCAGCAATTTTAAAGTCAATGAGATACATTTGCCAATTCAAATCACCTCCCAAAAAATAGGGGTCGCCCCGCCGGCAACCCCATCTCACAAAATCCGATCGCGATGAAATACTAATTGTTCGGAATCATAATTCTGATTCTCAATCCGTTCATTGTTACACCTGTGGAGTTCGATGTTTGCGGAAAATGCCCGTCATCCGAATTCCGGTCGCCAACATAAATAACAGGCCGACACCGACGAGCAGGACGTAAATTGGTTTCAAGAAATCGCCCAAATACTCTCCCTGGTGGATGACCATCATCAGTTCTCCGAAATCCGACGACATCCCGAACCAGGTGCGCCCGATGCGATAAGCGATGCCACTAATTGCACTCAGAAATAGGGGCAAACAGACGATGGGAGCCAAGATCCGGTGCAGGGTGCGATCGCTCATTTTTTGAGCCGTGGGGGGCGACGATTTTTTCCCCAGCCTGCTCATGGTAATTCCGGTGACAATCAAACCGAGCAAGCCCAAACCGACGAGTAAAATATAGAACGGCCGCAGGTCTTTCCCCAAGTAGGTTCCCTGGTGGATGCTCATCACAATTTTGCTGACTTCTCCGGGCATTCCAAACCAGCTTTTTCCCAATCGGTAAATCACGCCCGTCAGGGCAGAAAGCAGCAGTGGAATAAATAAAATTGGCGCAATTTTGCGATGAATTTTGCGGAATTTAACTGCATAGTTCATGTTCGTTCCTCTCGATGATTGGCTCACAGGCAGGATGCCCGTGCTACGATTTTTTGACCAAAATTACATCCCCTTCCTGTTTGACTTCGTAAACGGCGAGGGGTTGGTCTGCCGGCCCCTCCAAGGCTTGGCCGTCGGCGGCAAATCTGGAATCGTGGCAGGGACAGAAAAACTCTTTTTTGTCGCCCTGCCATTCGACGGTACAATCCAGGTGAGTGCAAGTCGGATTGAAGGCAGAAAAGCCATCATTTTGACCGATATTTTTAATCACCACAGCCGGGATATTGGCGTTCAGTAAAACGCCGTTTTCGTCGAAGTTTTCAACCGTACCGATCGCTTGAAATCCGTCGGATCTGACCAATTCCGAAGCCGTTTCGTTGTCGGTGGAAGAACAGGCGACCAAGGCGACGGGCAAATAACTCGCCAAACCACCCACGCCCATCCAAGTGATAAAATTGCGACGATTCATCGTATTTTTTCCGGAGTTATAGGGGGTCATAAAACGGGGAAATGCGAGTCAAAAAGGGTGCGATCGATTTCCCCGGGTGTCGAATCCGAATTCGATTTAAGAAACGCTCAAAAATAAGTTGTTCGCGGTGCCGCATTCCGGACAAACTGCCAAATTGGGATCGTTGGTGGTGTAGCCGCATTCGGGGCAGACGTAGAATGTCATGGTATTTTCCCGCCAGTCGTCCAAATTGTCTTTCGCCTGGGCGTAATATTTGGCGTGTTCGGTTTCGGCTTCTACGGCATAAGTGAACGTGACCACCGCATCCTGATTCCCATCTTTGCGGGCTTGTTCGATAAATTCCGGGTACATCGTATCCCGTTCGTAGGATTCCCCGCTAATTCCCTCTTCCAGATTTTCGAGGGTGGATTTCACCTCGGGAGTTGCGATTGTCGCCTCGGGTTTCGCCCCCATTTTGCGGATAATTGCGGCGTGGTTTGCCGCGTGAATGGCTTCGGCATCTGCGGCCGCCTGGAATAACGTCGCGACCTGTAAATAACCTTCTTCCTCGGCTTTTTTGGAGAAGGCGAGGTAGCGGGCGTGGGCGTTTGATTCGCCATTGTAAGCCGCCTGGAGATTCTTGAGGGTGGCGGATTCTTGGTTGGATACCGTCTCGGTGTTTTGGGATTCGGATTCGACCGTCGCCGTCGGGGGTTGGTTTTGGGAACAACCGCCCAACAGGGTGAAAAAGCCGAGGGTTAAAAGGGAGAGTAAAGTGGCTGTGGGTTTGTTGATGCCGAAACGTTTCATAACAGGATACTCCTTATAAATGGGGTTTTCGATCGCTGTATTGAATGGTGTAGATAGACAAGTTTCGATCGCAGTTGCAGAAAGACATCCCGGACGGCGACCGGCTCTATCTCTATTGCCTGTTGCCTATTGCCTGTTGCCTTCTAGAGCTGTTGCCTGCCCTCTATTTCCTTGCCTCAGTTTTGAAGAATAAAGACAAAAAGTGACAAACTCGGAACGATCGCCGAATCGAAGCGAAAAAAATTTTTTTAAGTATTAATACGGAGCGATCGCGGACTGATATCAGATCCGGCTATTTGCCCACTCCCCTTCAGTTCCCGACTCCCGACTCCCGACTCCCGACTCCCCATTCAAAGCGGGGAGGCGGACGTGGAAACAGGTTCCGACGCCCAATTGGCTGGTGACGGCAATTTCCCCGCCGTGCTGCCGGACGATGGTTTGGGCGATCGCCAGCCCGAGTCCCGAACCCCCTTCCCGACGCGATCGCGCCCGATCGGCCCTCCAGAGGCGATCGAAAACCCGGGGCAGGTGTTCCGGCGCGATGCCGATGCCGGTATCCTCGACCCGGACGACGATCCACTGTTCGGAGCGATCGAGGGAAATCGTCACATTTCCGGGGGCGTCGGTATAGTTGATGGCATTTTCCAGCAAATTGGCGAACACCCGCCACAGTTGGGCGCCGTCCCCCCGCACGGAAATTCCCGGTTTCAGTTGCGTCGCGATCGCGATCCCCTCGTCCGCGGCCCGCAGTTGCAAAAACTCCGCCAAATCTTCCAACAGTTCCTCCAGGGGAACCGCCACCCAAGCCACCGTCTGGGGCACCGCCCCCTCGCTGCGGGCCAGCAGCAGCAGGTCATCCACCAACCGAGTCATCTGGCCGGTGGCACTGGCGATCGCCCCCACTTTTTCCAAATCCGTCGGTTGCAGGCGTTCCGGGTGACTCTGCATCACCTCCACGCAGGTTTTGATCCCCGCCAGGGGATTCCGCAATTCGTGGGAGGCGTCGGCGGTGAATTGCTTCAGTTGCCGGAAACTTTGTTCGATGGGTTGGAGGGATTCCCGCGTCAGCCACATTCCCCCAGCCGCCGTCAAACCGGATGCGATCGCGCCCCCCAACACCAGCCCCCACCGCAACTGCCCCAAAATCTCCCGCACCTCCGCCGTGGACTCCCCGATCCGAACGTAGCCGATCAATTGGGACTGGGGTTCGCTGTTGTCGTAAACCCGCAGCGTCAGCGTGCGAATTTTCCCCCCATCGACGGTGTGGCCCCAGGCGCCCTCGGGGGCATCTTCCGGCAGGGGGGCCTTGGGGAAAATTCGCCCCGCCTTGGCCAGCAGTTGCCGATTTTCGTCGAACCACTCCACCCCCTGATCCGGTTGGCGGATGCTTTGCCAGGGCAGGTCCAGATCGCCGTCGTTGTCGAGGCGGGGCAGTAGGGCTTCGTAAGTGAAGGGGTGGGTGTGGCGGGAGAAATTGCCGACGTCGGCGGTTTGCCGTCCCCGGGGATACTGTCGGGCGATCGCTTCCAGGCTGTGGGTGGCGGCGTCGGCTAGGGTCAGCAGGCGGTTGTCCAACTGGCGGTACAAACTGAGGGCGAAAAACCGGTAGACGGCGGCGGTGAACAGGCTCAAAATCGCCACCATCACGGCCAGATAAGACAGCAGCAACCGCCACCGCAGCGCCCTAAACTGCGGGTTAGAAGGGGTTTTGGTGGAGCCGATAGCCCAGGCCATAGACGGTTTCGATAAAATTGGAGGGTGCCCCCGCCGCTTTGAGTTTCTGCCGCAACCGTCGCAGGTGGGTTTTCACCGTATCCTCGCCGGGGGTATCTTCAAAGGACCACAGGTGATCGAGGATGGCGTCGCGGCTGAGGACGCGGGGGTTGCTGCGGAGAAACAATTCCAGTAAACCATATTCCTTGGGGGTGAGGTGGAGGAAATTTTCCCCGTAGGTGACTTCGCAGGTGTTGGGGTCGAATTGCAAAGATCCCCATTCCAAAATGGGAGGCATTCCGGTGTCCCCCCGCCGCAGCAGCGCCCGCACCCGGGCCATGAGTTCTTGCAGGTCGAAGGGTTTGACAACGTAATCGTCGGCGCCGACATCCAAACCGAGCACCTTGTCCGGGCTGGTGTCCCGGGCGGTGAGCATCAGGACGGGGGTGCGGTGGCCGTTTTGTCGCAGTTTCCGGCACAGGGCGATGCCGTCGAGTTTGGGCAGCATCACGTCCAAGAGGATCAGGTCGTAGGGGGCGGCTTCGATGAAGTCCCACCCGGCTTCGCCGTCGTGGGCGATATCGACGACATAGTTTTGGTCGGCGAGGGCTTCGGAGAGGCCCCGGGTGATGCGATCGTCATCCTCGACGAGTAGAATTCTCATGGTTGATCAACTGCTTCATGGCATCCCAATTCAGTACATCTTCCAATAGTGATTGATAACCGGCAACATTGGGGTGGATGCCGTCGGCACAAAGGCGCGATCGCCACCAGTCCTCGCCCCGATTTAACCACAGTTGAAAGATATCTAAATAGGGAATCTCTCGCTCCAAACAGGCGGTCCGGGTGGCTTCTTTGTAGCGGTATTGGTTGAAGTGGTCGTAGTAGAGGCAACCGCTGAAGGGCATTTTTTCCTCGTCCACGGGGACCATGCCCACGAACAGCACCGGACAGAGGCTTCCGGCGCGATCGAGGAGATCTTCTAATAGGGTTTGGAAGCGTTCAAAATTGGTGTAGTTGCGGCCGTGGGGGGACTGCACTTTGGCGGAGTCGTTGACGCCGACGGAGAGGATGACGGCATCCGGGAGGCGGTTTTTGAGTTCTCCCCGGTGTTGAAATTCATGTTCGAGGCGATCGCGCACCTGCATCGTCCGGTTGCCCCGCACCCCCAAATTGTAGAGGACGTGGCCGGGGGTGTCGGGGGACATCCACTGTTTTCGCAGCCGTTCGACCCAGCCACCCCCCTCCGGGTCGCCGTAGCCGTAGATCAGGCTGTCCCCCAGCGCCACGAGTCTCAGGGGCTGGCGGACGACGGGTAAGCGCGAAGTCATAACGACGGATGCCTGCATAGCGTGTGAAACCTTTTGGGATTGGGCCGACGAGTTCTTCAAGAAACTTAACATCTCACCCGCCATTTTGACTCATCGATCGCCGCGATCGCAAGTCCGAGAGCAATTGACAATTGACAATTGACAATTGACAATTATGAATTCATCCCCCATTTCCGAATTCAAGTGAGGGAGATCATCGAAAATTATCAATTATCAATTATCAATTATTCAGTATTAACTCCACATACCCACCCGTCCAGCTTGCCGTCTCAGGGGAGGCGGCAGGGTTTCCGGGGGTTGTCCCGGATTGTAGGGAAGGGACGGAACGGCGCCGCCGTCGTCGATCGCACCCTCTCCCAAAAACTCCAGACACAGGCGAAACTTGCCCTTCTGCCAGTCCCGGCCCGGGCTCAGGAGTTCGCACTCGATCCCCTCACCAAAAATGTGCTCTTCCTCCAACTTGGACTGCATGATGGTGAGAAATTCGCTGACTTTAAACGTACATTGAAACATCAGCGCGCTCGCACCGGTGTGAATCACATCGTCATCATCTAAAATTCGAGTGCGATCGTTGATATTGGGAAATACATTCATTGGCAATCCTCGATCTCAATTGTTTCGGGGCCATTTCCTCACTTTGTCCGAGTTTCAGGCTTCCCCGAGTTTCGTTTTCGGTTGCCCCCGCCCCAACTCCGAACGGTTTGAAAAACTCGGGACGGGAAAGAAAGGACAACGGGGTGAGAGCGAATTCTCGTCGCACCCCTCGCCCCTTCTATCCGAAATATCGCGCCGGCCCTCAGAAGAACCAGCCGTAGGAATGCAGACCTTTTCCTAACAGGTTAACGCCCAAGTAGCAGATCCAAACCACAAAAAATCCCACGGATGCCAAAATGGCGGGTTTGCGGCCCTGCCAGCCCCGGGTGATGCGGGCGTGCAGGTAGGCGGCGAACACCAGCCAGGTGATCAGGGCCCAGGTTTCTTTCGGGTCCCAACTCCAGTAGGAGCCCCAGGCTTCGTTGGCCCAAACCGCCCCGGCGATAATGCCGATGGTGAGTAGGGGGAAGCCCAAACCGATGATCCGGTAGCTGATATTGTCGATGGTTTCCGCCAGACTCAACCGCTGGGGGGAGAGGGCGACGGGTGCGACGTCCCGGCTTTCCGACGGGGCGACCAATTCCAGGACGGCGGTGTTGCCGCTGCCGTTGTTGGTGCTTTGAAATTCCGAAAAAGCGGGGGAGGGGGAAGCCAAAATTTCCTCGGCCTCCGCCGGCGCCGAAGCGGAGTGGGAGTTGCGAGAAATGCGGGTTCCGAGGGAACTGCCGCTCAAGTGCACGTTTTGTCCGCGAGTCAGGATCAAAAATGCGATCGCCAGCAGCGAACCCACCATCAGCGTCGCGTAACTGAGCATCATGACGCTGACGTGCATCATCAGCCAGTTAGATTTGAGGGCGGGAACCAGAGGTTCGGACACCTGCATCGGGGCGGGCAACTTCAGGGCCGCAAAGGCCGCGATCCCCATCGCGACGGGGGCCGTAACCACCCCCACCAGGCGGCTGCCGCTCATGTTTTCGGCGATCAGGTGGATCGTCGTAATTCCCCAGGCCAGGAAAAATAGGGATTCGTAGAGATTGCTGATGGGGAAATACCCGGCCTCCATCCATCTCGCCCCCAACAGGGCTGCCATGCAGAGGTTGGCGACGGCCATCCCCGTGGTTCCCAATACCTGCAGGGTGGGAAGGTTGGGAAATGCCGCCCCCACCCAATAAATCAACATTGTTACCAGGAGGACCGCAAATGATGCGTTATCCAACCCATTCTGGAGTCCAACCAGATCCATGTTCTGTTCTCCTCTGAACGGTGTGATGTATCACTACATACTTTCTTGATCTTGATCCTACCAAGATTCATACCGGGCTTCGCGGCGATCGCGAACTGGTCGGGGGAGTTAGCATAGATACCATGAGGAGGGGAACGACCCCCAACTGCCATCCCCCGTCTTTTATCCCGAGTCACCCCATGCCCCGATCCAAATCCATTTCAGGGAAAATTGCAGCTACCCCCGCCACCGAGTCTTGTCCGGATCTGCTGTGGATGAAACAGGTGGACTCGGACGGTTTGCTTTCTTTATTTGGGGAAAGTCGATTTCTGATGGCCGCGATCGATCCCGCGACATGGGTGCTGCGGTACGGAAATCGGGCCTTTTGCGATCGCTGCGATATCCGCGATCGCCCCGCCCCGGTCAAATTGCTCGATTTACTGCCCGAATGGGAGACGGTGACGCTTGAGGAATTATATCGCCAACAATTATTGGAGCGGATCTTGTGGCAATACCGCCAGATCGACCTCCGCCACCTGGAACTCCGCCACCGATCGGCGATCGCCCGCGGCCCGAACCGGGGACGACTAATCCGATTTTGGCTGAATGCGGATTTCGTGCGGGTCGATCGCGTCGATCCCGATGCGGACGAATTTGCCGATCTCGAGAATAACCCCTTTTCCCCCGAAATGATCGAAGAGCGGGCGCAAAACCTGCGGTTGGAAAATTACCGCCTCGGCGGGGTGTTGCTTCTCGAAGGGATGGAGGTTACGGAGTCGGAACGGGAAAACCGCCTGATCCGCCGGCTGATTGATCGCGATGCCATGTTGCAACCGAAGGGTTGGGATGGGGTGGAACGGCAGATGCGATCGCTGTTCGATGCCACCCGCTGTCTGTTCCTTCGCCTCTGGGGGGAGGAAGTACACGTTTTCACCCACCTGGATACGGCCCCCCGCCAGCCGACGGTTTATTCCCGGGACGGGGTGGAAGATTCTCCCCTCTATCAAGCCATTTTGGAGCATAAAGTGACGGGGGTTTCGGATCTGAGCGACGTGCAATCGACGGAGTTGGAAAAACAACTTCTCGATCTGTCCTTGCGATCGCTATTGTTGATTCCGTTAAAGGTCCAGTCGGCCGTCAATCCGTCGAGTCGTGAACAGCTTCTCGGAGTCGTCGTCCTAGGTCGCGATCGCCCCGACGGGTTCGGTTCAAAAGACCGCGATCGGGCCGAAAACTTGATCCCGGCTTTGATTGCCGCCGTCTCCTACACCAACCAAAAACGATTTTCCAACCTTCGCGGCATCCATCCGGCGGTAGAGTGGCGGTTTCTGGAAGAAGCCGAACGCCGCAGTTGGGGTTTGCCTCCGGAAATCATCCTGTTTGAAGGCGTGGTTCCCCTGTTCGGAATGTCCGACATTCGCGGCTCGTCCGACGAGCGAAATCGGGCGATCCAGGCGGATTTGTTGGAGCAATTTCAGTTGGGTTTGGCTGTGGTTGACGCGGTGTGTAACTGTCAGGAAACCGCCCTCGGGCGACAACTTCGGGAGGATTTGCTCGAATATATCGCCCAACTCAAACAGGGTGTCACCGTCGATGTGGAAGTGCGGGCAACGGAGTACCTGCAAACCCAATTGGAGGTTTATTTCGACTATTTTTGTCGCTGTTCCGAGGAAGCGCGGGCGGCGGTGGATGCCTATAAAACCGCCTGCGATAATGAGGAAGGTTGCGTTTACAAGGCGCGATCGCGCTACGACGAAACGCTGCATTCGATCACCAATTCCCTCCAGGAAAATTGGGCAGTTTGGCAGCAGAAAATGCAGGCGATCGTCCCCCACTATTGCGATGTAGAGTGCAGCGACGGCATGGATCACATGATTTATGCCGGCAAGTCGATCCACCCCGACTTCAGTCCCTTTCACCTCAAAAGTTTGCGTTACGAACAGTTGCGAGCAATGTGCGACTGCGGCCGGAAGCTGATGACTTTGAAAGCCGAATCTCAGATTGATTTGGAACTCGCCCACGTGGTTTTGGTGCAGCACACAACCATAGATATTTTCCACGATGAGAATACCGAAAAAGTCTTTGACGTGCGCGGAACGCGGGATATCCGTTATGAAATCGTCAAAAAACGGATTGATAAGGGAGTGGATTGGGAAAGGGGCGATCGCATCACCCAACCCGGAATGTTGACGGTGGTTTATTCCACCGATGCAGAGTGGCAAGAATACGAGCAATACCTGCGTTATTTGATGCGGGAAGGGTGGGTCGAACCGAAATTGGAGTTCGGACGGGTGGCGCCGCTTCCGGGCGTCCACGGCCTCAAATATGCCCGGGTTCGGATTGTCAAAGCCTAGAAACCCGGTTTCTTCCCCCAGTTCAGTAGTAGACCGTTTCGGCTCAAATGAGGCAAAATTCAAAACGGAGCATCGGGCATCTTGCCTGTGGATTCAGATCCG
>NZ_JAJENU010000518.1:0-6086 GCF_035615495.1 Lyngbya sp. CCY1209
AATTCCGCCCAATCTGGGCAACCCGGGACGGTTGCCCCCACAGATAGAGAATTGAGGAGAATTGAGACAGACAGCCGGCTTCCCCCATCCAATTCCGCCCAATTGGGGCAACCCGGGACGGTTGCCCCCACAGATATTGAGAGATGAGACTTCCGCCCAATTTTTAACCCAAATATTAATTGAATTTAATCTTCGGTGATTACAGTCGCAGTAGCTCGTGAGGGTGAAATAGTGACTGTTATCAAGATCGTCTCGGTCGCACTCGGACTGCTGCTGAGTGGAGACTTTATCTCGACCTTCTTCTATCACGTTCCCGAACATATTTTTGGCAAATTCCACTGCGCCGTCCACCACAGTCCGAACCGCAGTTTTATCCGCTATGCGATCGCCCACAAAAATCCCAAAGTTCTGATCGCCGGCTTTTTGGGGGCGTTTCCCTATTTGATGTTTCTGCCCCTCTTTTGGATCATTTCCCCGGCGGGAACCATTCTGGGTTTAATTTTGGCGGAGTGCCATGTGGAATGGCGGCATTTACCTCTGAATCACTGGACGACCCCGCCAATTTTAGAACGGCTTTGCAACGTTTTATACATCACCACCCCCGAACGCCACTGGCAACATCATCGCAATTCCCGCATCGCCTTCGGCGACATTTTCACATTCTACGACAAACCCGCCCAAAAGTGGTTTAAAGTGTTGCTAAAATTCAAGAAGAAGGCAATGAGAAAAGTTGGAGTGTAGGGTGTAGGGAGAAAAAAGAAGTCAGACAACAGATGATTTTAGCTCGTAGGGGCCCCGGGCTTGCGCCCTCGGGGAATTGATTCCCAAGCGGTCTCGATCTCCAACCCGTTTTGTTCCGAGCATTCAACCGGATTTGATATGACTCCTCGCTCCTCACTCCTCCCGTAGGGTTTCGGGTTCTATCCCCGTTCGCCTCGTATAAAGAAGCTTTCAACCCCAACAATTAATTGTTAATTGATTAATTATTAATTATTAATTGTTCGACTGGGGCGGAAGCGGATGGGGCTGTCGGCGATCAGCGTTTCGATTTCTGCGATCGTGTCCGATCGCGACAGTCCATCCCGGGTAATTAAAAATTGCAGCACGTCAAAACCGGGGGTATGGACCCAGTGATAGCCGCCGTGGACGTCGATTTTTTGGGTCAGGTACAAAACCAAATTTACCAGATCGATCGCCAGGGCCGTCCGGGGATTTAACTCCCATTTGACGCCGTTGGTTCCCCGCATTTCCGAACAGTCGAGATAGTTAAATTTTTCAAATAAATCGTAGGCGGAGGTGGGTTGGACGGCGGGTTGCGATGTCACCATCACGCGGATGTGGGGGCGATAGTCCGGGCTGTCTCCCGCCCGTTTGAGGTAGACATTTCCCAACCGCAGGCCGGACATTTCGACGCTGGGTTCGCTGAACCAGTTCGCCAAAATGGACAGGTAGCGGAGGACGATATCGCGATCGCTCGAAAACAGGTAAATTTCCCGGCAGCGCAAGATCGCCGACCGGACGTAATTGTTGCGTCCCTCCCGCAGAAATTCCAGGGGGATGTCGGGGGAGGACAAGATCAGGCGGTCGAGTTGCAGGTGTTCCCCCATGTCGTGGCCCTCTTCGGCCAGGCGATCTTCTTTCCCGAAGCGATCGGACAAAATTCGCAGCACGTTCACCAGCAGCAACCCCCCCATGCTGTGGCCGACCAGGTGGACTTTCAAATCGGGGGGTCGTGGGGGGCTTTCCTCCGGGGCAAAGGGCATCGAAGAATAGGGGTTCTCGCCCAACACTTTGTCGAGGCGCCAGAAAAATTCCGCCAGGTCCGGGGCGCCGTAGTGGATGGCCCGATAGCGATCGCGCTGGTAGACCACCACCCGCAACAGGTGCATCAACAGCAGCCACAACCCAAAGACGCTGAGGCACACCCACTGCCACTGGGCGAATAAATCCCCGAGTCCGTCCCCCCCCCACGGGGGAGCGACGACGGGTCGGACGCCCAAAAATTGCAATAGGGGGGCGCCGAGGAGAGCCAGGATCAAATAGAGTCCCGTCCCGGCCAGCCAAGCCAGGAGGGCCACCACCACCAGAAATCTCAGGGAAATGCCCCACTGTTGCAGGGGGTCGAGCCAGAGGCTGCGGCTCAGGAGCGGCCGTTCTCCGGGCCAGTGATAGCCGATGTAGGCGCTTTTGTCTTCCAACGTCCCGATTTGGTTGATCGGCCCCTTGAGGACGAGGGATTCGGCTTCGCGGATGAAGGAACGGTAGAACCGCTCCGCCGGGTTGGCGTAGCCGTGGGTGCGGAGGGTGAGGCGGTTGAAATTGTCCGACCGCAGGATCTCGCCCAATTCGGCGATGTTGAACAGGGGTCGGAACCGATCCGGGGGGGGCAACAGGCGATCGGTGTTGAGGGAACAGGGGGCGGTGCTGACGACCAAAAAAATGTTGGGGTGGTCGCGGTCGGCGTAGACCTCGAAGTTGCGAGCGATGGCCTGGGTGAATTCTCGTTCGTGCCAACTGTTGAGGGCGCGAACCACGTATTCCTCATCCACTTGTCCCGCGAAAGCGGGGTGTTCCGCAAGATCGCAGCAGGACCGCAGGGCCTCGGCGATCGCCGATTCGGAGGTATACCCGCCGTAGGTGGGGAGTCCGGCGACGGTTTTCGCCCCGGTCTTGGGGGGGTCTGAATAGGCGAGTTGCACGATCCGCGCCTTCGTCCACCAGTCGGAAAACGGGGCGGCGTTGCGGATGACGGATTCCAACCAACGGCGATCGTTTTCCACCGTATCCCGATGCCAGTAGAAAGGCAAGCTTTTGTAGGTGCGCTCGGTTCCCATGCTCTCACTCGCTTCTGTCGTTGTGGGGAGTTCCATTATCAAAGCGCAATTTCGCACTTCTGCCAATACCCAAACCCCGGTCACAGACCCCCGGGGAAACTGTTCCCCCCGACAGAGATTTTGAGGGGTTCGGCACGGGGATGCGATCGCCGAAAATTCTTAAATTTAGGGGAGATTCAGACCCCGGAGTTGGGGGGGATCAAGGAAAGATCGTCTTACGACACTTGAAAACAGGTGATATAGTGTAAAAGCTGTTTCAGTCGTCGTCCATTATCACGTCCCATCGCAGGGGGAATTCCCCCTCGGATTACCATCGAGATTGAATATGTTCGATCAAAAAGTGAGGAGAAAAAGGTTCGTTCCCCCGGGACGGACTCGCAGTGAAATTGTCCGGCGTTCCAAGGTTCGGGAACTCGCCCCCAGAAACCGCGGCAGGGCCGTTTCTAATTGGACGATTTTTCGGGCTGTGGCTCGGAAAATCATCGGCAAACTTTCCACTTTTTTAAATAACCAATTGAACACCGTGTATCGAAAGAAAAAACGGCGGTCGGGCTGGCATCAGTCCGAACTGCAAAGCAACGATCTCCGTTCTTTGATGAAACAACACAGAAAGCGCATTCTGTATCGAAGACGGTTGCTCTTGGGTGCATTTTCCATTTTTGCGCTGTATTGTGTCGCCTTGGGAATTCAAACAGTGGTGCGATCTGTGGTGAGTCTCGAACTCCCGAAAACGGAAGCGACACTGACGCCGGTGAATTACCAGTCGAAAGGCGATCGCTGGTGGGTGGGTCAGTCGTTCCGCCCCCAGGTCCCCGTCAAATCCCTATTTTTGGATTTAAAAAGTCCGGGTGTCATCGCCGTCTGTGCGGCGGAGGGAAACTGCGAGACGGACGGAACTTACACTTCCCTGATCGAAGGGCATTTAGATCCGGCAACGGGGCTGTTGAATAAGGGATTTTGCAGCAACCACGGCCGGGGGGGGACGCTGAAGGATGCCAACAAATGGTGTCTGCGGCGGTTGCGATCGCAGTCTTTTGCCATCGATCAAGAATTTAAGGATGCGGGAATCAATCCCGAGTATCACTTGGAAGGATTCATCAACGCGATCGATTTGTGGAATCAAAGTCCCTATTTTGGAGACAAATTTCCCCAATTATATGCCACCGCACTCCGCCAAGAAAAGGAGGGGTCTGAGGCGATCCTGTGGGCGAGGGTAGAAACATTCAAGACGGAAGGACACTACGAAGACACGACCTTGGCCCACCCCCCGATCTGCCCCTACGATATGGAACCCAAATCCTGCATCGAAGCCGACCAGTCCCGGCGGATGGATGCGATCGCAGACGTCCTGCAAAAGTTGGGTTTAAAATAAGGGGGTTGTGTTCCCCGACATTAAAGTTGCTCTTTTTCCCGACCATTTTGAACTCCCGCCGGCATCGTTATTTTCCCCACCCCCGATTATCTCAGCAATAAATCGATAAATTCGTCAATTTCTCGGTCGTACTCCTGGGCCTGTTGCCGACCCAAACGCCGGATAGCCTGCAAATTGTGTTCCGAACAATCGTCGATGGGAAGCATCGTTTTACTCGTCAGTTCCGGATTGATTCTCAAGTATTGTTGTGGCGCTTCAACCGCATCATAGATCTGCCTCATCTGATAGTCTACGGTTTCCGCCACCCCGGTCATGATAATGTCCAACAGCGGCAGTAACCATTCAAACTTTCCCCAGTTCTTCGCCTGGTCGTAGGGATATCCCTTTTTGACGTCGCCGGTTCCGAGAGATAAAATGACCATGTTTTTTGCTGTCGGATGACTGGGCATTTTGCTGCGGGCTTCCGCGTAGGCACACAGGGCCGGATTGTTAGCAAAAACGCCACCATCAACGCAGTTGTAAATAGCCCGATTTAATGAGTTAATTTTGGACACTTCAAAAAAGGTGGGCGCGGCGGATGTCGAGCGAATGACATCTCGGACGTAATAATCGCATTCGGGTCTGCTTCGGCTGTCATGTTGGGTAAAAAAGTGAGTTTTTCGCCGTTCGATATCGTAGGTCGAAATCAGACAGGGTTTCAACAGGTCGCTCAACCGGACATCGCCGAAAAAGTTAGCCATCATCAGTTCTAACTTTCTGTGGGAATACTTGGCGTTCAAAATCCCCCAAAAGTTTTTGATGGCGTGCATGAATGGCATCGCAAAAATCTGTCGGCTATTGTCGTAGAAGAAATTGCGGGCTTCTGCTGCGGAACATCGCGGCCGGCTCGGATCTCGAAGGTCGGGACACAGGTAGAGACAGGTCAAGATTCCGCCGGCGCTCGTCCCGGCAAATAAATCAAAATAATCAACCAATCTTGCCTCGGGATTGCCCGTTTTTTTCTGTATTTTATGTTCGACCTCGACCAAAATCTCGGCTGGTATCAACCCTCGCAAACCGCCCCCATCTAGAGATAGAATCCGGGTAAATTCTGCCATCTCTACCACTCCTTCCCATTCTCGCTCAATTCAGCATTATTCCACATTTGGGCGAGGCGATCGCGGACGTCAAAAAAATCGCCCCAGGGAATGTAGGATTTTTGACGTTCGTCCAGATATGCGGCGAGGCGATCGCGGGCGAACACCACCGGGGCGGCGATCGCCAGATTCAGATCCGTCACCGAATCCCCGATGGCGATCTTCTCGTCCCCCTCGTACAACTCCATCACCCGCACCTTCGCCATCAGTTCCGTCCCCCCCTCGAAGTCGGAATGGACGCGCAAATTGCTCTCCCCCGCCTCCACGTCCACGGCGTAGATGGCTTCCACCCGCTCCGTCAACTCCCCGAGGACCGTCTCCACCATGATCCGGATGCCCCCCGACACGACAACAAAAGGGACGCCGCGGCGATCGAGAAAGTCGAGCAATTCCACCAGTCCCGGGCGGATCGATTTCGTGCGGGAAAATTCCACGATCTCCGGGTAAGCCGCGGCATCTATGGATTCTAAGATCTGCCGCACCCCCTCCCGCAACGTTATCTCCCGGGTGTACAGTTTGGGGATAATCTCGCCGGAAACCTCCGGCGCGAAGCGTTTCATCATCGCCACGAAGGTTTCTTCGGCCGTGATCGTGCCGTCGAAGTCACAAAAAACGACTGGTTTCATAAAATGGATGTCGGCTGGCACCGCCGACGCGAATTGCATCCTAGTAGACCGTTTCGGCTAAAATGAGGCAAAATTCAAAACGTAGCACAGGCATCTTGCCTGTGGATTCAGATCGGAT
>NZ_JAJENU010000519.1:0-9301 GCF_035615495.1 Lyngbya sp. CCY1209
TAAAGCGATCGCACCCAACAAGCCTTTGCGAAAATCGTTGAGTAATTGACGGGCAGCCCGTTCGCGATCGCCCTGATAGCGATCGTCGGCTAAACTTTGCAAGTAGGATTCCCCCGTTTGCGAACCCACGTCTACAGAGTAGCGATCGTGCAATTTATCTTGCAATCCCAGATCGGCGAACAACTCCACCATCCCCGCCGCCACCCGCTGATTGTCGTAGGCGGCTTCCCCGATATCCTCGCAAATCGCCAATTTCAGGGCATCTTCCTGATTCTCGATCCGGCTCGGAATCACCCCCGGGGCATCCAATAATTCAATTTGATTGGAAATTCGCACCCACTGCAACTTCCGAGTCACCCCCGCCCGCCGAGCACTCTCCACCACCCGCCGTTTCAGCAGGCGGTTAATTAAAGCAGATTTCCCCACATTCGGAAATCCGATCACCACAGCCCGAACCGGCCGGGGCAACATCCCCCGCGTCCGCCGTTTCTCATTCACCTTATCCCCCGCCTGTCGGGTAGCCTTCACCACCGCTTCCACCCCCTGACCCTTTTGGGCGTTGGTGAAATAGGGCGTCTCCTCCCTTTCCTCGAACCACCGCTGCCACTGTTCCCGCAAGTGGGGCGGAATCATATCCAGACGGTTGATCACCAACAACCGTGTTTTCCCGGATACCCAGTCCGGCACCTGGGGATGGTGAGTCGCCAAAGGAATGCGGGCATCCCGCACTTCAAGCACCACATCAACCCGTTTGAGCTGTTCTTTGAGGGTGCGTTCCGCCTTGGCAATGTGACCGGGATACCATTGAATTGTCATGAAACGATAACAAATGATGAGGGAGTCGAGGGGCGGAGGAGGACAATCAATTAATAATTAATAATTATTAATTCCCCCTACACCCTACACCCTACACCCTACACCCTAATCTCACGGTACAACGAGAACGGGACAGGGGGAAAGATTGATCACGCGGTTAGTGATGCTGTCGGCAACACCTTCTTCAGTGAGTCCCATGCCCCGAGATCCCATCACGATCAGATCGGCGTCGATCTCGTCGGCGACGTCGCAGATGGTGAAAGCGGGTTTTCCTTCGCGTTCGATGGGTTTAGCATCGATGCCGAAGTTGGTAAACATGGTGTGGGCTTCCTTCAAAAGCAGGTTGACAGCCTCGGGGGAAGCCATTGGTTCGGAGTGGGGCTGTTCCCCCTCCGGTTCCTTGGGTTCGACTACGGCGAGAACATAGAGGTTAGCCTGATAGGTTTGAACGATATTGACAACCTTTTCGGCGGCCTCGCGGGCTTCTCGACTCTGATCGATCGCAAATAAAACGGTCTTAAACATAATCGCGCATCTCCAAGACGCGGACTTCGGTAGAATGTTTACGGTGAACGTTCGGATGGCTGAGGTGCCATCGAGTTGGCCACAGCTCCGGGGCTGTCTGGCCAATCACCCGTACCGCCCCCATTCAATTCGATTAAAGCAGAAGAAACGATTTAGGAGGTTAATCCTGTGGCTAAGAAAACTGTAGCAAATTTATCGGCATCAGACCTATCCGGCAAAAAAGTGCTGGTACGGGCGGACTTCAACGTGCCGATCGACAACGGCTCCATTACCGATGATACCAGGATTCGGGCGGCTCTGCCGACCATTCAAGATCTGACCTCCAAGGGGGCGAAGGTGATCCTGACGAGCCACTTCGGCCGTCCCAAGGGGAAAGTGGTGGAATCCATGCGTCTGACCCCCGTGGCGGAGCGTCTGTCGGAATTGTTGGGCAAAACCGTTAAAAAATGTGACGATTGCATCGGCGAGGAAGTGGCCGGAACCGTCGCGGCCATGAGTGACGGCGACGTGGTGTTGTTGGAAAATGTCCGCTTCTACGCCGAAGAAGAGAAGAACGACCCGGAATTCGCCCAGAAATTGGCTTCGATCGCCGATCTGTATGTGAACGACGCCTTCGGGACGGCCCACCGGGCCCACGTTTCCACGGAAGGGGTGACGAAGTACCTGAGTCCCAGCGTGGCGGGTTATCTGATTGAGAAGGAATTGCAGTTCCTCAAGGGGGCGATCGACAATCCCCAGCGTCCCCTGGCGGCGATCGTCGGCGGCTCGAAGGTGTCGAGTAAAATCGGCGTGATCGAGGCGTTGTTGGACAAGTGCGACAAGCTGCTGCTCGGCGGCGGGATGATTTTCACGTTCTACAAGGCTCGGGGCATCAGCGTCGGTAACTCCCTGGTGGAAGAGGACAAGCTGGAGTTGGCCAAATCCCTGGAAGCGAAGGCGAAGGAGAAGGGCGTCGCCATGTTGCTGCCGACGGATGTGATCATCGCCGACAAGTTCGACAAGGATGCCAACTCCCAGACGGTGGCTGTCGAGTCCATCCCCGACGGTTGGATGGGATTGGATATCGGTCCGGATTCCGTGAAGGTGTTCCAGGAAGCCCTGGCGGACTGCAAGACGGTGATTTGGAACGGTCCGATGGGGGTGTTCGAGTTCGAGAAGTTCGCGGCGGGCACTAAGGCGATCGCACAAACGTTGGCTGAACTGACGGGCACCGGCGCCACCACGATTATCGGCGGCGGCGACTCCGTTGCGGCGGTGGAACAGTTGCACCTGGGCGAAAAGATGAGCCACATCTCCACCGGAGGCGGGGCGAGTCTGGAATTGCTCGAAGGGAAAGAACTTCCCGGCATCGTGGCGTTGGATGACGCTTAATTTGATTCGCTAAAACTGTCGGGGTGGGCAAGGGAACCGCCCTGACGGTTTTGGAAGAAAGAGGAGAGATGAAAGAGCGATCGGGCAGGCACGGAGGCACTGCCCCCACGGATTATCAATTATCCCCACCGAGTACACCCCACACCCTTCTTCTCTGGCTGGGACTCAGTTTGGTTTTCGCGACGATTTACGGCGGACTGGCGATCGCGGAAGCGTTCAGTCAAGATTACGTCATCCAGGACGATGCTAGACAGCACGTTTTCTGGATGCGACGGTTTCTCGATCCGGATCTGTTCCCCAATGATGCGATCGCGGACTATTTTCAATCCGTCGCCCCCCCGGTTACGCGACGCTGTATCGAGTATTCGCGATTTTGGGCGTCGATCCGGTTATCCTCAGCAAAATTTTACCCCTGATTTTGGGATGGGTGACGACGGTTTTCTGTTTCGGGGTGTGTCTGGAATTGCGAACGGTGCCCGCCGCCGGGTTTATGGCGGCAACTCTGTTAAATCAGCAAATCTGGCTGAATGAGGATCTGGTGTCGGCGACGCCGAGGGCGTTTGTCTATCCGCTGTTTCTGGCTTTTCTCTATTTTCTGTTGCGGCGAAAACCGATAGTTTGCGGACTCGCGATCGCATTCTTGGGACTGTTCTACCCTCAATATGTCCTGGTGGCGACGGGTATCCTGTTTCTCCGATTGTGGACGGGGACGGATCGCGATCGCCGTCTGTGTGGCATCGGGTTGGGAGTGAGTGCGATCGTGATTCTCTATTATGCCTCCGGTTCGGGAGAGTTCGGGCCGGTGATTTCGGCGGCGGAGGCGAAAACCTTCTCCGAATTTGGCGGGGCGGGAAATAGTGCGTTTTTCGATAACAATCCCTGGCGGTTTTTCGTGGCGAGTCCCCGCAGCGGCTTGTTTCCCGAACATCCGTTTCGCCCTCCGCTGCTGGGGATGGGGTTGGCTTTGCCGCTGCTGTTGCGGTTTCCGAGACGGTTTCCGGCGATCGCCCAAATTTCCCCCCAGATTACAATTTTGGGGGAGTGGCTGCTGTCGGCGATAGGATTATTCGCGATCGCCCACCTGCTGCTGTTCCGCCTCCACCTCCCCAACCGCTACACCATCCACAGTTTCCGCATGATAATCGCCCTGGCGGCGGGGATTTCCCTGTGGGTGCTCTTCGATGCGGTGTGGCGGTGGGGGAAAAATTGCCCCCGGCGGCGGTTGGTGGCGATCGCGGTTACGGGCTCGCTGGGACTGGCGATCGTGTCGGGAACTTGGTTTTTGGGGAAATTTCCGAAAACGGGCTATGTGAAGGGCAGGGAACCGGCTCTCTATGAGTTTTTCGCTCGGCAACCCAAAGATATTGTCATCGCCTCCATCGCTGCGGAAGCGGACAATATCCCGACGTTTTCCCGGCGATCGATCTGGGTGGGGTGGGAATATGCGATTCCCTACCATTTAGGTTATTATCTTCCCCTACAGGAACGGGCGATCGCTCTGATTCGGGCGGTGTATTCCCCTGATCGCGATCGGATGCGGGAGTTGATCGCTGAGGAGGGTATCGATTATATTCTCCTCGATCGCGATTCTTTTACCCTGGATTACGTTTTCGATAACCGCTGGCTGCGGCAGTGGTATCATTCCCACGGGAAGGACATTCGATCACTCTATCAACAGGGCATTCAACCCGCGATCACGGACAGTCTGGGGGCGTGTTCTGTATTGGAAACCGAGCGATCGCTCGTCCTTTCAACCGACTGTCTCTTACAATTTTAGATTTTATAGTAACGAGCGCTGGCGTGTAACCACGCCGGGAATGATCAATCTCTCTACTCCCGACTCTCTACTCCCGACTCCCGACTCCCTATGTATGTGAGGTGTACTGATTTGAAAGCCGCTGTCAAACCACTCCGATCTGGGTTCGATTCGATTGTCGAAATTTTGATTTTGGGGTTCGTCTTCGGCATTTCCTACGTCCAAGATCCCCTCTACACTTCCAATCAGAATACCAAATTTCTGCACGGGATGGCGCGGGCGGGGTACGGCTATTTACAAAATGACTGGCAGGCGAACACGTTGAATCCCCTCCCCGTTTTTACCGCCCTGGTGGAGTTCACGGTTTCCCACCTGCATCCGGCATTTTTTTATGTTTACTATTTGATATTATTTGGGATTTATGCCTACAGCTTAATGGGCATCGCATCGATGATTTTCAAAATCGACACGAAATTTAAAAAAAGCGTCTATTTCCTATTTTTAATCGCCGTCCACTGCGTGGAAATCGATATGTTTGCGTTGGAAACCCACGTCCATTTGCACTACGGTTTGGCGGAACAGTATATTTTGGGTTCCTATTTTCAGACGAGCAATTTCGGGGTTTTCATCCTGCTGTCAATTTATTTATTTCTGCGGGGGGATCATTTCGGGTCGATCTTACCGCTGGCGATCGCGGCGACGGTTCACCCCGCCTACCTGCCAAGTGTCCCCCTAATTACCTTGGGATATATGGTCGTTCTCTACCGACAAAAAGAAAAATTATTGTCAATTTTATCTTTGGGGATTTTATCTGCTCTTTTAATACTGCCCGTCACCCTCTATATGACCGTCATGTTTCAGCCCACCTCTCCGGAAATCGCCTCCCTCGCCCGCCGTTTGATCGTCCACCGCATCCCCCATCATTCCTTTCCAGAATTGTGGTTGGATTCGGTGGCTTGGGTGCAGATTTTGGTGATGGTTGCGGGAATTTATTTCGTCCGAAAATCTCCGCTATTTTGGATCATGTCTGTTGCCTTTATCATCGCATCCACTTTAACGGCAGTGCAAGTGATATCCGACAGTAAAACTTTGGCATTTATGACTCCCTGGCGAGTTTCTGCATGGCTAGTTCCGCTTTCGATGGCGATGATTGTCGCTGATTTAATAACGGTGGTTTTGCAGCGATATCCACAATTTTTTGTAGCCTTAAAGCAGCCGATTTATTGGATGACATTGACCACGATTTCAATTTTTTTTGTTGTCGGAGTGCAGGAGCAAATTAAAGAACTCAATCGGACACCGGATTACCAGCCGATGATGGCGTTTGTTAAAAACAATAGAAAAGCCGATCATTTATATTTAATTCCCCACATTTCCGGAAATTTTGTGTCTTTTCGTCTGGAAACCGGGGTGCCGATTTTGGTGAACTACAAAACGCATCCTTACAAAGATCGAGAGGTGGTCGAATGGCACGATCGCATGATGATGTCGCAGCGGTTTTACGCCCCGGAATTCCGCGATACCCGCTGTCGGGGATTGCGAGAAATCGTCGAAACTTACGGGATCACCCATGTCATTACGGAGTTAGGGGACGCGATCGCCTGCGGCCAGACCCGGGAAATCTACGGCGACCCGAAGTTTAAAATTTACGAAATTTTGGGGAACAAAACGGGGTGAGGGCGATCGCTTTGAAGCGCCCCCGCCCTCGATTTTTCTTCGGGACAAGTCGGGGGGGGTCTCAGGGGGGGGTGGGGCGGGCGATGTCGCGATCGCTGGGCGGATTGAACCCATTTTTTTTGATAAACTGAATGGGGTCGGGGACAACTCAACTTCGATCGCGCTTCGAGGGTGAAGTCACGACCAATTTTCCCGGGGGGACCCGCCCGATTTCACCGGATGTCTATCGATCCCGATCCGGCATCCACTCCCCCTGAAATTGATTCGGCAAGTCGTCGCCCGAATCGCGATCGCCGGATACAATCTCCGAGGGGTCCGGACGGTCGGCCAACCGAGCGGATAGCTCGACAATCGGGGGGTCAACCCAAATCGATCGCAAGTATCGCACTCGCGCCTTGAAACGAGCGAACCCCAAAAACTCCCAAACCTCGATTGAAAGAGGGTTTGATCCTCCCTCATACCAACTCCCCAATACCGCGCCCTGCGCTAATGATACCCGGTCGCCAATATGTTTGAGCTCCATACCATCCTCAAATCCAAAACTGGACGCTATTTCACCTTCAACAGTCTGACGGTTCTCCTCTACCTGGCAATCGTCTGGTTTACCGTTGACAAGCTGATGCTCAATGCGACGGAAGCCATTTTTTGGCCGGTTGCCGGGTGGTCTTTAGTCGTTTTGCTCTGGTGGGGGTGGGGGTGCTGGCCGGGAATTGCCCTCGGCGCCGTGCTATCGGCCCCCCTACTCCCCGGCAGTTCGGCCCCGGCCCTGATCTGGGCGGTGGGGGCCGTCGGGCAGGCCAGCGCCGGGTACTGGATGCTGCGGCAGATCGGGTTTTCTCCCAGCCTCCGCCGGGTGAAAGATATCTTGGGACTGACGGTTTTGGGGGCGGGAGTCTCGACCCTGATCAATTCCACCCTGACGCCGCTGGCCCTGCTGTTGTCCGGGGAATTGGACGGCGGCCAGTTCGGGGATATTTGGATGACGTGGTGGCTCGGGGACGCGATCGGAATTTTGATCGTCGTCCCGGCACTGCTGTCCTGGGGCACTCGGTTGCAGGACAAATATCGGCAGGGTCGGGACCCCGGCGACCCGACGCAGCGGAATTGGCGCTGGCTGTTGCCGGAAGAGTTGCAGGTGTTGAAACCGTCCCGGCGATCGCATTTGCTGGCCCAAGTGCTCTACGTCCTGGAAATCGGGGTCTGGCTGTCGCTGCTGCTGCCGTTGAACTGGTTCGTCTTTTGTTCGAGAACCCGGACGGCGACCATCGACTACCCCCTGGAATATCTGCCCTTTCCCTTGTTGGTGTGGGCTTCCCTGCGCTTCGGGCTGCGGGGGACGTCCCTGGCTAACCTGCTGATCGCCGGATTCGCCATTTGGGGCGTCGTGCGGGACAGCGGCCCGTTCGTCAACACCATCACCGGAATACCCCGGGTTTTTTCCCTGCAAGCCTTCATTCTGGCGATCGCCCTGACGGGGTTATTTTTGGCCGCCTCCGTGGAAGAACGGCAGCGGGCGGAAGCCTCCCTGCGCTCCAAGGAGGCGAGTTTGGCCAACGCCCAGCGGATCGCCAAGTTGGGACACTGGGAGTTGGATGTCCGGCGGGACGATTGCCACTGGTCCGACGAGCTGTACGACATCCTGGGGGCGAACCCTAAAACGGCCGCCCCCAGTGTGGCGGAATATTTGAGCCACGTCCATCCCGACGATCGCGATCGCGTGGAACAGGTGATCACGGCCGGGATTTCGGAGCAGATCCCCTACAGCATCGACTACCGCATCGTCACCCCCGACGGCCGGGAGCGTATCGTCACCGAACAGGCGATCGTCACCCCCACCCACATCACCAGCACGGTGCAGGACGTGACGGAGCGCAAGCGGGCCGAACTCGCCCTCAGGGCCAGCGAAGAGCGGTTTTCTCGGGCGTTCAACGCCAGTCCGGTGGGGATCAGCATCAGCACCTTCGCGGAAGGGCGGTTTTTGGACGTGAACGAGAGTTTCCTCAAGCAACTGGGCTGGACTCGGGAAGAGGTCATCGACCGCACCTCGGCGGAGTTGGGGATCTGGGAACCCGAGTGGCGCAGCCAACTCCTGGCCCGGTTCGAGACCCAGGAGCGCGTCAGCAATTTGGAAGTCCGGGTGCGGAATAAATCCGGCCAATTCCGAAACTGGCTGCTGGCCGTCGAACCCATACTCCTGGGAGACACACCCTGCCTGCTCACCCTCGCCAGCGACATCACCGAACGCAAACAGGCCGAAGAACTCCGCCGCGCCAAGGAAGCCGCCGAACAGGCCAACCACGCCAAAAGCCTGTTCCTGGCCAACATGAGCCACGAACTCCGCACCCCCCTCAACGCCATTCTCGGCTACAGCGAACTGCTCCAGGAAGACGCCCAAGACCTCGGCCAGGATGAATTCGTGGCGGATTTGAAAAATATCCACGTCGCCGGCCAGCATTTGCTGACGTTGATCAGCGACATTCTCGATTTCTCCAAGATCGAAGCGGGCCGCATGAACTTTCACTTGGAAACCTGCAAAATTGACACCCTATTGTGGGAAGTGGAAACCACCATCGCGCCCCTGGCTGAAAAAAATTCCAACCAATTCACCTTGGAAGTGACCGAAGATATCGGCCTCATGCACACCGATGTCACCAAAGTCCGGCAATCCCTGCTAAATTTGTTAAGTAACGCCTGCAAGTTCACCGACAACGGGCAGGTCATCTTGCGGGTCTGGCGGGAACCCGGGACGCTTACCCACTCTCCCAACTTGCCGGTTTCCAAGGCCAACGGCAGTTCGGAAGCCTCCGAAGATCAATCTCCGCTCACGGCGGGATCGGAGGTGGATTTTATCTTTTTTCAAGTGCGCGATACCGGCATCGGCATGAGTCCCGAGCAAATTGCCACCATTTTCAATCCGTTTACCCAGGCGGACGAAAGTACGACCCGCAAGTACGGGGGGACGGGACTGGGACTGACCATCACCCGGAAATTGTGTCAGATGATGGGCGGAGATCTCTGGGTTGAAAGTGAAGTCGGCCGGGGTTCGAGCTTCACGTTTCGACTGCCCCAAACCCTTTACCATGGTTGATTAGTTAATGCCGATATCAATGGTGCAGCTAATCTCCTCAAAAAAGTAGCAACAACTTTAGGATTTTC
>NZ_JAJENU010000520.1:0-473 GCF_035615495.1 Lyngbya sp. CCY1209
GTCAAAGCCGACGATGGTGAATCGGGTGCCCCGTGGGGTGGTGAATTTGGCGCCGGCTTTCATCCAGGGCGTCCAGGGCTCGAAGCGATCGTCGGTCTGTTTCAGTTCCGGCAGGGTGTCGGGGTCAATTTCGTCTTCGTGGCGGCGCCAGATTTCCGAGTCGTCGCCGGTCCAGTGGCGGATCATGACCCGCTGTCCGAATGCCAGTTTCACCCCGTCGGCGATCCGTCGCGCTTCGCGGTAGTCGGGGGCGTGGCCGACGGGTTCTTCAATGCCGTCACAGGCGCCGGAAACCAGGATGATGTGGTGGTTGTCGGGCCGGTCAACCGTCGTTTTTTTCAATGTACATTGAATGTTCGGCCCTTCATCATCTGCGACAACTTCGGCGGCGATCGCGGTTTCGGCGGTGGCGGGTGTCGGTTCCCCTGCGGGGGACTCATCCATTTGGGGGGGTGCGGTTTCGGTGTCGGCGA
>NZ_JAJENU010000521.1:0-20735 GCF_035615495.1 Lyngbya sp. CCY1209
AACAGCCAATTGGATTTGTCAGGAGTCAAAACTTTTAGTGGAAAAACTGATACGATAATTGAGGCGAAAGACGGTGGTTGTAGTAAATTTGATTTGGAAATAAGAGAATTGATGAATTCCACGGCAAAAACAATTATCAGGCAAGAAAAATGAATAGCATTTTCAACTCGGAAACAACTTCTTTCATGCCAGAAACAGAGATTCTGGGCATCAGCCCGGTTGAGAAAGAAAGTTTTGGTTTAGGAGGCGATCGCTCTTTCATTTCCAACTCTCATCAGGCTGGGACTTTGACTTTGGGACTGCCCACGGAATATATAGAGGAAGGGCAGGACAGCTTGCTTTTAAATCAACAAAATGAAGCGACAGAAAATGGCTTTTCATTGGGGTTTTCAAGCTTTATTGACACGGATGACGCAGGAGATTTACTGACAGGCAATACTGGAGAACTGCTACAAAAAGATGGCGAAGATTTGCTTATAGATGGTAACTTTGCTGTCGATAGAATGGTTGATGAGGCGCTACTAAAGGTTCGGGAGTTGCTGCAAGGGTTTGCCGATCGCCCCGAATTTGAGTCGGGGATGGAGTTGGCTTTTGGCAATCGTTACGATGAGAAAAAACTTGATGTTTTTAAAATGACTTTATCTGGGGGAGACTTGGAGGTTCTGCCAGAAATTGAGATTGTCAATCGCGATTTGATTGATGGGGCGAATGGTGCTTTTGCTGGAGAGACGGAAACGATTTATTTGGCTCGGGAATTTTTGTCGGAAAATTCGGGGGATGCGGGGGCGATAGCTTCTGTAATTATTGAGGAGTTCGGCCATTATATCGACGAAGAAATTAATGGTTTTGATGCGACGGGAGATGAGGGAGAAATATTTGCCAATCTCGTGCAAGAACGAATTTTAGATCCCCAGCAGTTACAGCAGTTAAAAGCCGAGGACGACTGGGCAACTCTTAATATAGATGGGCTAGTTATTGAAATCGAACAAGCAGCAGTTTCAGATAGTGGTGGTTTTGAAGGTAGCAATCAAACTCTAGTATTGGAAACTCCTGGTGCTGTTCCCTTGGCAATTCAATATGAAATGTTTTCCATACCCGATCGCTTAATCCTGCGTTATGGAGGCCAAAATATACTAGATACAGGGTTCATATCGGGCAGTAGCTTCTTACAAGTTGATGTTCCTGAAGGAAATTCTAATCAAGTACAAATCATCTTAGCCACTAACGATGAAGGCACTCAGTGGGATTACACAGTAACCACTGATTTGAGTATACTTCCTGATGAGGACGATTTAGACTCGGACGGACCTGATGGGCCGGAGGAGCGAGATCCTGAAGAAGAAAAACGAAATGAGGAGGATGGCAACGAAGATTGTAAGGGGACGGCGCCGGGAACTTCGGAAGTCGAATTGCATTCTGGGGCTGTTTTGGAAACCCACGAATTAGTACCTTATCAGTCTTTAAGTGCTAATCGAGGGTTTGTGCTGACATACGACTCGATGCGGGCAGATCCCAATCAAATTGTCTATTTTGGTTTTGATAATGTAGTTCCCGATTCGGATACCCGTTTGGTTGCCGAGTTGGCGGTTAATGGTGATAATTTTAACGTCCAACTACCGGGTTATCAGGGCAGTGATTTTGGACTGGATGGGGGGGAACACCTCTGGTCTATTCCTGATGATGGTTCGGGGGCAGCGAATGATGTTACCGCTTCTTTGGAAGTGGATATGAGCGATGCCCCAACCGGCGAGTATAGTTACGACTTGACCAGTGGATTGAGAGAATTAGTTGACGACGTTTTTACAGGAAATTCTAATACCACAACGGGCGATTTTTTGGTGGTCAACAGTATTGACAGTCCCTTCGGTAGCGGTTGGGGAGTGGCAGGATGGCAGGAGTTGGTAGAAAGTTCCGACGGTTCGGTATTGCTGGTTGATGGCGATGGCAGTGAATTGTTATATGAACCGCCAGCCAATCCCGGCGAGGCTTATGTTTCTCCTCCGGGTGACTTTTCTACATTGGTTAAATTGGCGGATGGCACGTTCCAACGCACGCTTAAAAATCAGACAATTTATCGCTATAACAGCGAAAATAAACTTGAATTGATGGAAGACCGGAATGGCAATCAGACCCGCTACGTTTATGACAGTGCGAATCAGTTAACCGAAATTGTTGACCCTGTGGGGTTGACCACGACTCTGGCTTACACTAACGGCAAGGTTAGCACAATTACCGATCCGGCAGGGCGGGTGACTCAGTTGAGATATGACCAAGCGGGTAATTTGATTCAAGTGACTGACCCCGATGGTTCCCAGCGAACTTGGGACTATGATGGAGAGCATCGGATGACGGGTGAAACCGACCAACGGGGGAATCGCGAACAGATGATTTATGGCTTGGCAGGTCGAGCCGATCGCGCGATTTTAAAAGATGGTCGGGAAATTGATTATAGTCCGGTGCAGTTGCAGGGTTTGTACGCACCGACTGCTACCGTTGACCCCACGAACGCACCATCCGCATTTGTTTTAGATGCCGACCCGGTGGCAACCTATGTAGATGCTAACGGCAAGGTTATCAATAACGTACTCGACCAAATGGGGCAAATTGTTGCGTCGTTTGACGAGGTGGGGGCGTTACCGACGGTGACTCGAAATGAGGATAATTTGATTGCCAGTCAAACCGATGCTCGTGGTAATGTCACCGCTGTTAGCTATGACGAACGGGGCAATTTGCTGTCGGTTGTTGATGCGATCGCAAGTGCTGCCAATACCCAACAGTCTTTTACTTATGACCCCACATTCAATCAAGTCACCAGCGTGACGGATGAGTTGGGTCGGCAAACTCTCTATGAAGTTGACCCCGACAACGGCAATTTGCTGACTATAACTGAGGTCGTGGGGCAAGTGGGTGGCGATGACGATTTGATCACTCGCTTTACCTATACGCCCCAGGGGTTGGTAGATACGATTACCGATGCTTTGGTACGGGTGACGGATAATGATTACGATTCCTTTGGGAATTTAGCTGAAATTACTGTTGCGGTGGGAACCCCTAATGAGGCGACACGAAGGTTTGAATACAATATTTTGGGTAACAGAACTGTAAGTATTGATGAAAACGGCAACCGCACTGAATTTGAATACGATGCTATGGGTCGCTTGAGCCGGGTTCGCAATACTTTGGATCAAGAAGCTCGTTACGAATATGACTTGGCAGGGAATTTGATATCTGCCAGCGATCGCTCGGGCAATATTACTCAATATGAATACGACCCTTTAAATCGTCAAACAAAAATCATTGATCCCCTCAATCAAGAAACCACCTTTGAATTTGATGGTGAAGGTAATATTGTATCGTTTGTAGATCCTTTGGGTCGTGAAACTGAATACAATTATGATGCTCGAAATCGTCAAACTTCAATTGTAAATGCTGAGGGAAAAACAACCTTATTTGACTATGACATCGACAATAATTTGACTTCATTTGTTGATGCTCGTGGCGATACCACTGCATATATTTATGATGCCCGAAATCGCTTGACGACTACCACTGATGCCTTGGGTAATGTTAGCTCTACTGCATACGATTTAGTGAATAACGTTATCGCAGAAATCGATAAGCTGGGTCGTACCACCTCCTTTGTTTATGATGATTTAAACCGACAAACCGGAATTACCGATGCCCTGGGTAACACGACAGCCTTCACTTATGATTCAGCCGCCAACCTAACCAGCATTACTGATGCCTTAAATCGCACCACC
This sequence comes from Lyngbya sp. CCY1209, assembly GCF_035615495.1. Taxonomy (GTDB): domain Bacteria; phylum Cyanobacteriota; class Cyanobacteriia; order Cyanobacteriales; family Microcoleaceae; genus Limnospira. Next base: position 3,762 of record NZ_JAJENU010000521.1, read on the forward strand.
TTCTTTACCTACGACAATCTCAATCGTCCAACCGGCATGATCGATGCTCAAGGTAATACGACCACATCAGCTTACGATTCAGTGGGCAACCTAGTAGCTGTAACTGATGCACTCGGTCGAACGACTTCCTTTGATTACGATCCCCTCAATCAGCAAATCGCAACTACCGATGCTTTGGGTAATACTACGAATTTTACTTATGATGCCAATGGTAATCTCACCGCAATAACCGACGCATTGGGTCGCACAACAGCTTTTACTTATGATGATTTAGATCGGCAAACAAATATCACTGATGCCCTGGGTAAAACCACCAGCCTCACCTATGATGCTGTATCTAATCTCACGAATATTGCTGATGCCCTCAATCGGACAACCTCGTTTACTTACGACAACCTCAATCGCCAAACTAGCACCATCGACGTTCAAGGTAATACGACCACATCAGTTTATGATTCCGTGGGCAACCTAACCGCTGTGACTGATGCGCTCGGTCGAACGACTTCCTTTGATTACGATCCCCTCAATCAGCTAATAGCGACTACCAATGCTTTGGGCAATACTACGAATTTTACTTATGATGCCAATGGTAATCTCACCGCAACAACCGACGCATTGGGTCGCACTATGTCTTTGGTCTATGACGACTTAGATCGACAAACCAATATTGTAGATGCTTCAGGAAATACCGTCACTACAGCCTATGATGCCATAGGCAATGTTACTGAAATTACAGATCCACTCGGGCGCAAGAATTCTTTTACCTACGATGAGTTAAATCGGACGATTGGGATTACCGATCCTCTTGGCAATACCATTACCAATACCTACGATGCTACAGGCAACTTGCTGGCGATTACCGATCCAGTTGGCAACGTGACTGGCTTTACCTATGATGCCCTCAATCGTCAGATATCTGAGACCAATTCTCTGAGTGCATCTCGTAATTTTAACTACGATGAAGTTGGTAATTTAATTGCGACTGTTGATGCCAATAACCGAGTTCGCAATTTTACTTACGATGACTTAAATCGGCCAATGACAGAAATCTGGCTAGATGAGGCTGGAAACCCGATTGAAACCACCAATTTTACCTATGATTCGGTAAATCGACTGACTGCAATCCGCGATTCCAACTCGCGCTACGGTTACAGCTATGATGAACTGGATCGTCTGGTTGCAATCGATAATGCAGGTACGCTAGGTACTCCCAACGTTGTTCTCAACTATACCTACGATCCTGTAGATAATCTCCTCTCGGTTGCCGATAGTATTAACGGACAAGCAGGAGGTACTAACCGCTACACCTACAATGCTCTAGACCAAGTTAAATCAATTTCTCAGGAAGGAAATGGTGTCAGCGACAAGTTGGTTGATTTTGATTACGATGCAATCAGTCAGTTGACCAACACCAATCGTTTTTCCGATGCCAATGGCAATCAATTTGTAACGGGCAGCAATTATGTTTATGATGACATCAATCGCTTGACTGAAATTACTCATAGTAATGATACATCCCCAGTAGCGTTCCACAATTACAGCTTTGACGCTGGCAGTCAGATTACCCAGGTAGAAAATAGTGATGGCACGACTAACTACACCTACGACGATCGCAGTCAGCTCGTTGCTGTCAATCGTGCTAATAGGAGCAATTCAGATGAGTTCTACCGTTACGATGCTAACGGCAACCGGATCGCGTCTCAAGCGAGCAATGATAACGAGATCGATCGAGCAAACCGTTTTCTGTCGGATGATAATTACAGCTACGACTATGATAATGAAGGCAATCTCATCCGCCAAACTGAAATTGCCACCGGTGCCGTTCGCGAGTATGAATGGGATTACCGCAATCGTCTGGTTGCCGTTGTAGATCAGGATGCGACGGGTAATGAAACTCAACGGGTTGATTACACCTACGATGCTTTAAATCGGCGCATTGCTAAGGCGGTGGATCGCAATCCTCAAGATGCTGTGGCTGCTGTAGTTACTCATTTCGTTTACGACGGAGATGATGTGCTGTTGGAGTTCGTAGATAATGATGGCGTGACTGCGGGAAATCCACCAGCGTTGAATAAGCGGTATCTGCACGGGCCGTTAGTTGATGGAATATTGGCGCAAGAAGATGCTGCTGGCAATACTTTCTGGCATTTAGCAGATCATTTGGGAACTGTTCGAGATTTGGTTGATAATAGCGGTGCTTTGGTCAACCATATTGCTTACGATTCCTTTGGTAATGTTCTCTCTCAGACCGATCCGACAGTTGACAATCGCTATTTGTTCACGGGTCGGGAGTTTGATGGGGAAACGGGATTGTATTATTATCGCTCGCGATACTATGACTCAGCAATAGGAAGGTTTTTGAGTGAAGACCCTCTGGGATTTGGTGCGGGGGATGCCAATTTATATCGATATGTTTTCAATAATCCTGTTTCTTTTAGCGATCCAACTGGTGAAATCGCACCACTTGTTGTTGTTGGTGGTCTTATTGTTGCTGGTGGTTTAGTGGGAGGTGGAATTAATGCATTGCAGGGTAAAAGTTTTGGAGAAGGATTCGTTGCAGGTAGTTTAGGAACAGGGGCTGGTCTCGCTGTTGCAACAACGCTCCCAGCACTCGGAGCGGGTACAATAATAACAGCAATAGGAGCAGGAGGAGCAGGAGGATTGATCAGCAGTACTACAGAAGAAGTCTTTGATGTCACGAATCGTGGCGAATCTTTTGACGCTGATAAGATCCTAGGTGATACTGCATTTTCGGCTGCTACTGGCCCTGGTAAATTGCCTCGTTCTTTCAAAGATCTACCTGAGACTTTAAAACAAACGGGAGAAGAGGTACTCAAAGATACTGTAGAGTCACAAATTAAATCTGTAGCAAAAGATGCTTTGCTTAACCCACCCAATCAACCTGAATCACCACCGCAACCAACAAATGAACCTCCCAATCAACCTGACTCATCACCCGAACCAACAAATGAACCTCCCAATCAGCCTGAACCACCGCCAGAACCAACCAATCAACCCCGCAAGCAGCCTGAACCACCGCCAGAACCAACAAATGAACCTCCCAATCAGCCTGAACCACCGCCAGAACCAACTGATGGAGATGCTTGTAAACTGCCTCCAGACTATTTCGATAATCCGCCGCCAGCTAATCCAGAGCCACCCGCACCTCCCACAACACCGGATGAAACCTACGAAGTTAAAGATGGAGATACTTTATGGGATATTGCAGAAGAGGTTTACGGCGATCCTTACCGATATCCCGATCTCTACAACAACAACGATATTCGCAGTGGTAATCCCGACCTGATTTTCCCAGGAGAGACACTAAACATTCCTCGTTCATAATCGAAATAGCCAAAGATCTGTTTGATGCCAACCGCAGAAAAGCGATCGCCCTCCTCAAACCCTGGAAAAAGCGATCGCTCTCCCCAAAAACATCCTGAGCCAAACCCAACCCATGACCAACCCACTAACAACAGAAACTCAAGAAACCAGAACCACCAACGCAGTAGGAGACACCAGCGATCTATCCGTCATTGCCAACGTCACCCCACCTGCCGCCAACCTGGGAGACCAACTCACCTACAACTACACGATCACCAACAACGGCCCCAGCCAAGCCACCGATGTCACCTTTCGCGATCGCCTACCCTTCAAAGCAACCGTTGATGAGATCACATCCAGCCAAGGAACAACCGAAACAACCAACACCGCCGTCAAAGCCAACCTTGGTACTCTGAATGTCGGACAAAGTGCCACCGTTACCATTACCAGAACCGCATTAGTAGCCGATGTCCTCGACAGCGAAATAACCGTTACCAGCGACGAAACCGACCCCAACCCCAACAACGACACCTTCACCCAATCAGTCTTTGTCAACCCCGTATTTCCAGAACCCGTTGACCTCGAACTCACCAAAACTGCAGACAACCCCACGCCCCAAATCGGAGGCCAAGTTACATTCACCCTCACCCTCACTAACAACGGTCCTGGAGTGGCAAGTAGGGTTCAAGTCATCGACCTGTTACCACCCGGACTAACTTACATATCCGGCTTACCCGAACAGGGAGAATACGATGCCAACACCGGCATCTGGGATGTGGGCAACATGAGAGATAATCTCGATCGCACCCTAGATATAATCGCCCAAGTCAACGCCGGAGGTCCCCTAACCAACAGTGCCGAAGTCACCAGAATTGAGGAACTTGATACCGACTCCGCCCCGAACAATAATAACCCCGATGAAGACGACCAAGCATCCTTCACCATCAACGGTAGCGGCACATCACCAGGCGAGGGTGGCGTTGTACCCCCCACACTCAACACCGTCTCCATCGCCACCCCCGTACCCAACAACCTCGGCACGCTCCAAAATACCTTTAGCAACGGCTTCTATTACTTAACAGAAAACGATGACACCGCCATACCCCCGGAATTTGCAGAAACTCCCATTCTCGCCTTAAACGGCAACGACAATCTCACCGGCACTCAAAGAGCAAATTATATTGATGGCAACCAAGGCAGCGACACCCTCAACGGACTCGCTGGCAATGACTCTTTATTCGGCGGGGAAGCATCCGATCTAATTTACGGCGATACCGGCGACGACCTAATTTTGGGAGGTACAGATAACGATCATCTCAATGGCGGAGACGGCAACGATCTCTTGCAAGGGGGTAGCGAAAACGATGTTGTTTCAGGAGGCTTGGGTGGCGATTGGCTGTGGGGCGATTTCGGCCAAGACATCCTTGTTGGAGGCGCAGGCAACGATGTATTTGTCATCGCAATTAATGGAACTGTAGCAACCCCACTGGAACAGGCGGATGTCATCACAGACTTTCAACCCGGAGCAGACATAATCGGTTTGACTAACAATTTAGTATTGAGCCAACTGACCTTTGAACCCGTTAACTTACAAATTGATGGAGCATCGCCCGTGGCTTCTACTGCCATTCAGCTTAATGGCGATTATTTAGCGATCGTTCAAGGCGTGGCAGATACCGACATATTTGCTGATAATACTAATTTTGGGGCGATCGGCTAGAGATTAGAAACCGGGTTTCTTCAGCAATGTTGCGGTTAGGACAAAAAAATCATCATAGAAACCCGGTTTCTTTTCCGATCGCCTTACAACACCCGCTGCAACGCCGCCAACAACAGCAGCACATTTTCAGGGCGAGAATTATAACCCATCAAGCCGACCCGCCAAACTTTCCCGGCGAGTTCCCCCAAACCGCCGCCGATTTCGATATTATATTCGAGCAATAATTGACGCGCGATCGCTTTCCCATCCACCCCATCCGGAATGCGAACCGTCGTCAGGGTGGGCAGTCGAAATTCGCGATCGACGTGGCAGGTTAACCCCACATCCTCCAACCCGTTCCAGAATAATTCTGCGGTGCTTTGGTGGCGCTTCCAACTGGCTTCGAGCCCCTCTTCCGCCAAAATTTTCAACGCTTCCCGGATGCCGTAATTCATGTTGACGGGGGCGGTGTGGTGGTAGACGCGATCGCTCCCCCAATACCGACATAATAACGACATATCCAAATACCAATTCGTCACCGGAGTGCGGCGTTTATTTAACTTTTCCACCGCCCGAGGACTCATGGTAAAGGGCGAAACTCCCGGCGGACAGCCCAGCCCTTTTTGACTGCAACTGTAAGCCAAATCGACACCCCATTCGTCCAAAAATAGGGGGACGCCGCCCAAACTGGTGACGGTATCGAGTAATAATAAACAGTTGAATTCCCGACACAATTCTCCCACCCCTTCCAAGGGTTGACGCGCCCCGGTGGAGGTTTCGGCGTGCACCAATGCCAGCACGGCGGGGCGGTGTTCTTCCAAGCCTTTTCGTAATTCTTCCAAACTGAAGACTTCACCCCAAGGTTTCGTCAATTTGCGGACGTCGCCGCCGTAGCGTCCCGCCATATCAACGAGGCGGTTTCCGAAATAGCCCATCACCCCCACGAGTACCACGTCGCCCGGTTCGACGACGTTGGCGAGGGTGGCTTCCATCGCGGCGCTTCCCGTCCCGCTCACGGGGATGGTCATGGCGTTATCCGTCTGCCAAGCATAGCGCAGCAGGGTTTGAACTTGATCCATCAGTTCCAAAAATTTCGGGTCGAGGTGTCCGATGGGGGGCATCGCCATCGCCTGCAGGACTCGGGGATGGGCGTTGGAGGGTCCCGGGCCGAGTAGCAGTCGGGGCGGTACGTTCAACTGGGGGGGGATGATGCGGTGGGTGTCGTTGATGGTCATAAAATCGTTTTGGAACTCAATGCTTGACTACTCGCCTATTTTCCCGCGATCGCCGTTCTGGCACAATTAAGAATTGAGAAGATCCACAATTGCCATGCCGAAAAAGCAAAAATTCCCCCATCTCGTCGGTTCCAAGTGGACGGCGACTCGAAAAACCTGGGGTTGGCGACATTTTCAGGTTGTCAACCGCAAAAATGAGGGCCAGTGGGTGTTTGCCGAACTGGTGGCGTCCTGCGACCCGACGGTTCGCTTTTGGTTGAATGCCAAACAACTCAAAGATCGGAGACTTTGGGAACCGGGATGGCAATCTACTCAGGAACTTGAGGAGATTTAATGATTTTTGAACCACTCCAGGCACAGAGGACACAGAGAGAAGAGAGAGGGGTTAATTGTTGAGGAGGCGTTTGATGCCGTTTTTGAGGATGGGGACGTTAAAGTTGATGAGGAGTCCGAGGCGGAGTTTGCAAAGTTTGAGGTAGGTGAGAAGTTGGGCATCGTGAATGGGTAGGAGTGCATCGACCGCTTTTAATTCGACAATGATGCGCTTTTCAACCAACAAATCTAGGCGATACCCGCACTCTAATTTGATGCCTTTATAAACTACGGGTACTGGAATTTGTTCCTCGACTGTCAACCCTCGCTGTCGCAATTCATAAGCCAAACATTTCTCGTAAGCTGATTCAAGCAACCCCGGCCCTAACTCCCGATGTACTGTTATTGCAGCCCCAATCACCCGCCCCGATATCTCATTCAACTCCATCTGGCGTGTTCTCTGTGCCTCTGTGGTTTTATTTCCTCCTATTATACAACAAAATGGATTACGAGTACATCAAACAAGCGATCGCACAATTAGAAACCACCACTAACCAACTAAAGGACTGGGTGGAAACGGTTCCCCCAGAACGGGCAAAAATTCACCGAGTTCGGGAGATGCAAGCCGCAATTCGGGAGGCTTTGGCGAGTCTGGAAGCGGCGATCGCACCCCCGAATTTGGAACATTTGCCGCCGGATGTGTTAGAACGGGCGGAGGCGTCGGGAATTCCTCTGGGCGATATTGAAGTGCAGGTGGCGATCGCATCTCACGACCTGTCTCAGGTGATGGGAATTCTCACGGAAATTGAAAATCGGGCGGAAAGTATTCGCAGGCCGAGGGAATATTTTCTGGTTCGGTTGCCGGATATGCCGGTGGAACGGTTGGGATCGCGGCTTCCGGTCTACACGGCGGCGGATTTTCAACAGTCGAAAGAACCGCCAACGAAGGAATTTCGCGATCGCCTGAAAGCCAAATACGGGCTCGATCGGCTGACGGGAAAATCCCCGCGATCGCGATCGACGCTATTTGAGAAAATCAAACAGGCGAAACAAACTCTGGAACGTCCCGAAACACCCGACCCGCGATCGGATAAAATAGAAACCTCGCCGACAGTTGAAGCCCACAACTGGGAACTGGATGAGGACATCCCATTTTAATTGAATTATCAAGGAGAATAATTGATGACTAACACCGAAAAAACACCGGAAAATCAGAACGAAAAAAATCAATCTCTAGATGAAGTGAGTGTCGGCTTAGATGCGGGAAACTTGCCTCCCAAACAGGTGGGACTCTCCCCAGACAAACTCGACCAAGTTGCCGCCGAAATTAACGCCAATTTAGATCGAACTCAAGAAACTTGGGAGCAAGAGCAGGACTGGACGGATAACAAATCCACGGGACACTTAACGTAAAACTCGGTTAACAAGGAGGACTGTCAAAACAATTCTCCCCCCTTCATAAGGGGGGTTGGGGGGGATCTCCACTTTGAACGAGGATCGAGATCCCCCTAAATCCCCCTTAAAAAGGGGGACTTTTAATTCATTCAGTGTTCCCCTCACAATTGCTCGGGATCGATTCCCAATTCTCGCAACTTTGCAGCCATTTTTTCGTTTTGCTTTTGTGCCATTTCCGCCACTTCCTCCGGAGTCGGAACGAGTTGCCCCTCGGGGGTGAAAAATCGCAGTTGTTCGTTTTCCACACCCAAGAACAGTTGCATTTCTTCGCTCCACAACCATCCCCGTTCGTTGGGTTGCATCGCTTCATAGGTTCCGCGAGTCAAAGCAAATCCTTTAAACTCCAGGGTATGGGGAGAAAACCAGAAATATTCCGGGGTTCGGAAAACGTCTTGATAGATGCGTTTTTTCACGCCGCGATCTGTTGTTGCGGTCGAATCCGATAATAATTCGACGATGACATTGGGATATTTGCCATCTTCCTGCCACACCACCCAACTTTTTCGCGGTTTCCGTTCCGTATCCCGTACCAAGAAGAAATCCGGCCCTCGGAAATACTCGGACTTTTTCTGGTTGGGACTGTAGTAAATTGTCAGATTTCCGGCGGCAAAATAATCCTGACGATCTTTCCAAAGCCATTCCAGACATTTTAAGAGAAGGATGATTTGTTGAAGGTGTAGATAGCTTTCCAATGGCGGCTCCTGACTTTCTATATCTCCGGGGGGAAATTCAATTCCCTCGATGGTCGATCGCATTTCTTCTATATCTTTTGCTAGAGTCATTCTTTCCTCCCATTTTATATGTTCATTATAGTTGAATTTATTCTCGCCTTCGTTTGTGAAGTCTATCGGTGCGATCGCGGCTCCGAATCGGCACGTCAATTTTCCAATATTTCGATGCTTCAGCCATATTCATTTTTAATAACTTCTCAGAACCCAAATCAATCACCCGATCTGGACGCTGAGGTGTGATTTCCATTGTATCGAGAAGGGAAGATGCGATCGCACGCGCCAACAACGGCGGCACCGCATTTCCGATCTGGCGGGCTCCGTGCCATTTGGTTTCGTGGAATCGGAACCAGTCGGGGAAACTGTGCAAACGCGCCATTTCTCTGACTGTGATACAGCGGGGATAAGCGTAGTGGATGGGACGGGGACTGGTAAACGCGCCCCTGGCGGAATCCGTCCCGGCTCTCAAAGTATTGGAAACGCCGTCGGGGGGGAGTTTAAAAAATCGGGAAATGGGTTCTGTTTTACCCGGTTCTGTTTCGTCAAAACGCCGTCGGGAAGTATCAGTATGATTGCTTCTGAGGCTGGAAGTGAGCAGCCGGGAATTAAAAATTCTTCGATAACCGTATTCCCAGGCATCATCACTCAAGCAACGCATGAATTCGGCGTATTGACTCGGCTTTCCCCACTTTTCCGTTGCGACAAAATCAATTTTTTTTAAACTTTTAAATTTTTCGATATCCGGGAGATCGTCCAATGCATCTCGGCAATTTGGACTTTCCGGCAATTCTTCTTGTTTCCCTCTTTTACTTCCCGCCGGACGGGTGATGGGTTGGGGATATTCGGGAATCGGCAAACCCTGACGCGCACCGAGTAGAATCAGGCGCTCTCGGTTTTGGGGAACGCCAAAATTTGCCGCATTTAAAACCCGCCACGGTTGGGCGACCCGATATCCGTTCGATTCAAATGTCTCGATCAGTTCGTCCAAAAACTTGCGATGTTTTCCGACTGTCAATCCTTTGACATTCTCGAAGACAAAATAATCGGTTTCCAGTTCGGTGACGAGTCGCACGAAGTCCCGCACCAAAGCGTTTCGCGGATCGTCGAGAATGCGCTGTCCGATCAGAGAAAATCCCTGGCAGGGGGCACCGCCGAAAACGACATCAACGGATCGATCGCCGATGCCGGAAATTTTGCGGATTTCATCTCCGGAAATGTCGGACACCGATCGCGGCAAAATGGCACAGTCGGGAAAGTTATAATAATGTACCGCAGCATGGATCGGATCGACTTCCACCGCCGCCACGACATCGAATCCCGCCTGTTCAAACCCCAGGCTGAATCCCCCCGCACCTGCGAACAGATCGATACCGATGGGACGAGTGGTTGGGTGAGACATTGTTGATCGAAGTGAAACGGTATACGAACGGCTTGAACACCTATTCAACATTATGATACGCGATCGCCTGACATCTCCGCAGCAGAATCGCACCGGAACCCCCGGGGCCACTTTCCACCGTCGGAGTAATGGCGGCGAAAACCTGACAATATACACCATTTTCGCGCCACTTCTAACACAAATGTTAAGAAGTCCAAGTCTGCGAAGCGACAATCCTACAATGTTAGGGTTAGATGTTTCTTATGGTAGGAAGAGGCCATTATGCCTTATGTATGCGAGCTAGGCACCGGCCAAAGAGTTTACTTAGACAATCAGGGAGGGCAAACCCTGATCACGACCGCCAGCGGTGCTCCCGGACAGCAACAACAATCAAGCAGCGGCTTTCAAACTGGAAATTGGACTTCCCCGCCCTCAATTTACCGGACGGGAAATGGAATAATTTTAAAAATTGAAACCGCCCAGGGCGAACACTTCGTCCAACTCCAGGGAAGCAGCATGAGCGTCATGGGTCAGACCCCCTCCCTCGGAAGCGCCCAGCAGATGTCCGTCCAACAGGTTTCCAGCACCCCCGCATCCTCGCCATCGATGGAACCGATGAAACCGATGGAACCCATGCAGATGGAACCCATGCAACCCATGCAACCCATGCAACCCATGAAAATGGGAGACATGGAAATGGGCACCAACCCGATGCAAATGCGGATGGGCAATATGGAGATGAAAATGGGGGGATCTTCTTCCTCATCTTCCTCATCTTCCTCGGGGGGAACCCGGCGCTTTTGTAACAACTGCGGTGCCAGTGTCAAACCCGACGATCGCTTCTGCGGCAGTTGCGGCCACCAACTCAATTAACGCGACAAAGGGGAAATAAAAAAAGGGCGGATTTCGCCAGATATCCCATTAAAAGATATTCGAGAATCCGCCCAAAATTGTAGGGGCGCAAAGCTTGCGCCCGATGCAATGCCTGCGATGTCGTGTGGAAGGTTTCTGCCAGAGGCAGGCACGGAGGCACTGCCCCCACACTCCACACCCCACACCACACCCCACACCCTTCTTAATCATGTCCATTAAAGTCAGCCTCAACCACCAGCTTTCCTATCAATTTGAACGCCCGGTTATTCTCGGCCCCCACACCATCGGACTGCGGCCCTCTCCCCACTGCCGCACCCCCATTAACAGCTATTCCCTCAACATCGAACCGCGAGATTACAGTATCACCTGGCAACAAGATCCCTACGGCAACTATCTGGCGCGGGTGAACTTTCCCCAAAAAAGCGATCGCCTCACCGTCACAGTGGATTTGATCGCCGATCTCCACCCCATCAACCCCTTCGATTTCGTGATGGAAAGCTACGCCGAACGCTATCCATTCAACTACGAAAAACAACTCGCCAAAGAACTGATTCCATTTTTAGAAATAGCCGATTCCGGAGAACTCGTCGAAAACTGGGTCGAAAAAAACCGCGCATCGGACATCTACACCCCCGAATTTATCCTCAACATCAATCAACAACTTTCCCGAGAAATCGAATACACCGTCCGCCTCGAACCCGGCATTCAAACCTGCGAAGAAACCCTGCAAAAGAAAATCGGATCGTGCCGCGATACCGGATGGCTGCTGGTGCAAATTCTGCGGCACTACGGACTCGCCGCCCGCTTCGTTTCCGGTTATTTAATTCAACTCAAAGAAGACGTTCCCTCCCTCGACGGACCGCCGGGACCCGAAGCCGATAACGCCGATTTACACGCCTGGGCGGAAGTTTACATCCCCGGCGCCGGGTGGATCGGTTTGGACCCCACGTCCGGTTTTTTGGCTGCAGAAGGACACATTCCTCTGGTGTGCACCGCCGAGCCCGAAGCCGCCGCGCCCGTCCAGGGGACGGCGGAACCCTGCGAGTCCCACCTGGATTTTTCAATGACGGTTTCTCGCCACGAAGAACAGCCCCGAGTCAGCAAACCTTACAGCGAAATTCAGTGGGAAAATATCGATCGCCTCGGACGGTTGGTGGAGGATAAATTACAACAGTTAAACGTGGGGTTGACAATGGGGGGCGAACCCACATTTGTCTCCATCGACGATTTCGAGTCTCCCCAGTGGCAGGTGCAGGCTTTGGGCGAGGAAAAACGGCAATTGGCGGGGCAGTTATTGCACCGTCTGAAAGATAAATTTTCCTCCGGCGGCGGGTTGCTGCACTACGGGATGGGAAAATGGTATCCCGGCGAAATACTGCCCCGGTGGGCGCTGGGCTGTTACTGGCGGGAGGACGGGACGCCGATTTGGCGCGATCGCAATTTGATGGCGGTTGACGGCAAGGATTACGGCTACACCGTCCCCCAGGCGGAAACGGTGATTCGGGAATTGACAAAACAGTTGGGAATTAATCAGAACTCCATCATTCCCACCTACGAATTGGAAACGGAGGAGTTGGCGGGGTTCGCGTTGCCGATTCTGCCGGTTTTGTGGGAAGGGGAATTGCGGTGGAGTAGCTGCGATTGGAAATTGCCGGACGAGAAATTAATTTTATTAAAAGGAGATTCGCCGCTGGGGTTCCGCCTGCCTTTAAATGCGATCGCCTGGGCGGAAGAATTGCACCCGGAAGCGCGGGTTCCCCTCACTCATAAACCCGCCGTCGTCGGTTCCGAACCCATCAATTTGCCGGACAATTCTGTGCGGGTGGCGATGGCGGTGGAAGTTCGGGGCGGCTGCATTCACGTTTTTCTGCCGCCCATCACCTCGGCGCGGTGTTTTTTGGATTTAATTACAGCGATTGAAAATACCGCCAAAACGGTCGATATTCCGGTTTTAATTGAAGGCTATACCCCCCCCGGAAATGATGGCATCGTCGGCTTTCAAATTACGCCCGATCCGGGGGTGATCGAAGTCAACATTCACCCGGCAAAAAATTGGGAAGAATTGGTGAAAATTACCGCCAGTTTGTACGAAGAGGCGCGACTGTGCCGGCTGGGGACGGAAAAATATGCGATCGACGGACGCCGCATCAGCACCGGCGGCGGGGCGCACATCACCATCGGCGGCAAAACGGCCGAAGAAAGTCCCCTGTTGCGCCGTCCGGACTTGTTGCGGAGTCTGATTTCCTACTGGCAAAATCACCCCAGTTTATCCTATCTGTTTTCGGGGTTATTTGTGGGGCCGACCAGCCAATCGCCCCGGGTGGACGAGGCGCGGCACGAGAGTTTGTATGAATTGGAAATCGCCTTTCAAGAGTTGCAGCCGGGGCGAGAAGTGCCGCCGGAATTGGTCGATCGCCTATTGCGAAATCTGTTAATTGATGTCACCGGAAATACCCACCGTTCCGCCTTTTGCATCGACAAACTTTATCCGGTGGAAAACTACCGCAACCAGTTGGGATTGTTGGAGTTTCGCGCCTTCGCCATGCCCCCCCACCCCCGCATGGGATTATTGCAAATGCTGTTAATCCGATCGCTCGTGGCGTGGTTCTGGGAACATCCCTACACCCAGCCGTTGATTCGCTGGGGTACGACGCTTCACGATCGCTTCCTTCTGCCCTATTTTATTGAGGAAGATTTGGGGGCAGTTTTACAAGAGTTGAACGCGGCGGGTTATCCGTTTGAATTAAGTTGGTTCAAACCCTTCGTCGAATTTCGGTTTCCCCCCTACGGAGAAATCACCCGCGACGGCGTGACGCTGGAGTTGAGACACGCGATCGAACCCTGGCACGTCTTGGGGGAAGAAACCGGCAGCGACGGCACCGCCCGCTATGTGGATTCCTCGATGGAAAGATTGCAGGTAATGCTGCGGGGCGCGGTGGGCAATTCCCCCGGTTTGGACGGATTTTCCAGCCGCTATGTCGTCACCTGTAACGGCTATCCAGTGCCGTTAAAATCGACCGGAAACATGGGGGAATATGTCGGCGGGGTGCGGTTCCGGGCGCGACAGTATGCGGCGTTATTACACCCCTCCATCGAGTCTCACAGTCCCCTGTTATTCGACATTATCGACACTTGGACGATGCGATCGCTCGGCGGCTGCACCTACCACGTCAACCCCCCCAACGGCATCATTCACAAAACATTCCCCGTCAACGAACGGGAGGCGGAATCCCGGATGTTGGAACGGTTCGTTCCGATGGGGCACACGCCCGGAAAAGTCGAGATTTCGCCCCCCAATTTGAGCCCCGAATATCCCCTAAATTTGGATTTGCGACGGGTCAATTTATTTTAGGGTGTAGGGTGTAGGGTGTGGGGTGTAGGGTTTGGGGTGTGGGGAGGCAGAGGAGGCAAGTTCAGATCAAATTCAGTTTTTGAACCCTAAAAATTCCCCAATCATCTTTAGATGATTTGAGCTGGTAGGGGCCCCTGGCTTGCGCCCTCGGGAATTGATTCCCAAGCGGTCCAGATGTTCAACCCGTTTCTGGACTCCCTCCGCTTGACCGTTGCCTCCCTCCCGACTCCCGACTCCCGACTCCCGACTCCCCTCCCTCCGCCTCCTCCGCCCCCTTGCAAAGGTCAATAAAAAGACCCTATTTATCCAGCCAGGGCCGGGTCATTTCCTCCAAACTGGCGATTTCCTCCGGGCTCATCTGCCAACCGATCGCACCCGCATTGTCCCATACTTGAGTGGTCGTTTTCGCCCCCGCGATCGCGATTACACCCGGTTGGGCATTCACCCAATTTAACGCGACTTGGGCGGGGGTTTTGCCGTAATTCTGACCGATTTCGTACATTTTTTTGAGGACGGGTTCAATTTTTTTCAACCCCGATTCTTTGAAGCGCGAGTCAAATTTTCGCGCCCCTTCCGGGGGATTTTCCGGGGTGTATTTACCCGTCAACAATCCCTGGGCGAGGGGGCTGTAGGCGAGAATCGTCACCCCCAATTCCCGGGCGGCATCCAGAATTCCGACCTTTTCAACTTTGCGGGTCAAAAGAGAATAGCGGACTTGATTCGTCGCCAGGGGGATGCCCCGGGACTGCAAAATTTGGTGGGCGGTCCGCATTTCCTCGGCTGAATAATTGCTCACGCCGATCGCCCGAATTCTGCCCTTTCTCACCTCGTCCGCCAGGGCATTCATCAACGTTTCTTGGCTCATAAAAAACGTAAACGGCCAGTGGACCTGATACAGGTCGATCTGCCCCAACTGCAACCGCCGCAAACTATCCGTCACGGCATCCGCCACGGACTGTCCCCAAATTCGCCAGGGCACCGGACCGTATTTGGTGGCAATTAAAACGGGGCGATCGATTTTCTGCATGAACCGCCCCAGCAGTTCCTCGGATGTCCCGTTTCCGTAGACTTCTGCCGTGTCGAAAAAGCCGACACCGGCCTCGATCGCCGCGTGGAAAGCCGCCTCAACCTCCGCCTCCCCGTAGTCTTTGCCGTAATTCCAAAATAAACCGTCGCCCCAGGACCAGGTGCCGATACACAGGGGCGGGACTTCAATTCCCGTCTGTCCGAGGGTAGAAACGGTGGGTGTCGCAGTCACGGTAGAAGAACTCCTGAATTCTGTTGTTAACTATTGTGACGCGATTTTTCCGAGAGTCACAGACTGCGGCGGACTCGGACTCGGCGGTTGGGGTTCTGCTTGCCGATCCATCCGCGATCGCTCGGTGGCAACCGGTGTGGTGTCAAAATTGACAGGAACAATTGCTGAGGCGATCGTTTTTATCGGATATAAGAATATGGTAAAATCAGAAAATGTTGATGTCAAAAATTAACTTTAAATTAATAAAAAAAAATTGATAAAGCCAATTCTTTGCCATAAAAAACCGGAATTTTAGACGGGTATAATCCATCTAAATTGCAGCAAAAATCATCCAATGTAAGGAAGTTTTACGATTTTATAAACATCGATTCACCTATTTTTAACCATCTCTCAGTCCCATGAATCATTTTGACGGTTTTCTCAATCTATCCGATCGCCCCCCATCCGACAGCATCTCCGATCCCCAGGTTCGATGTCTATTTCTAAACGCATTTGACGCGATGCTCTTGGTCGATCAAAGGGGACGGCTGGCGGCGGCCAATCCGGCAGCCTGCGAACTGCTGGGGATCGACCCCGACCGCCCGTTATCCGACCGTTGGGAAGCCTTCAGCCCATCCGAGGAGTTGGCGACAATTGCCGAGAAACTGGCAGAAAATGACGTCCTTCAAGGGACGGGAACGGTGATGGGGAAAAACGGTCGCCCCCGAAATGTCGAATATCGCGCCGCGGCCAATTTTACCCCCGACCGCCATTTGTTAATTTTAAAACCGATCGCCAACTATCGCCAGCTAGAAACCGAATTTTTAGACATTCAAGAACGCCATCAATTGGTGATTCAAGGCATCGGAGAAGGGATCTGGGATTGGGATTGTCAGAGGGACTCGGCGATCGTCTCGCCGCGATATTGGGAAATCCAGGGTTACGACCCCGACGAAATGGGACAAGAGAGCTTTTCCGACTTCCTCGATCGCCTCCACCCCGACGACCTGACCTCCGCCTATCAAGTTTACGGCGACTACATCGCCGGGCGGCGATCGGATTATCGGGTCGAATTCCGCCAGCGCACCAAAACCGGGGAATGGAAGTGGATTCTGTCCGTCGGCAAATTGGTGGAATGGGACAGGGACGGCCGGCCCCTGCGGATGATCGGCACCCACACCGACATCGGCGCCTACAAACAGATGGAATCCGCCCTGCGGGAGTCCCGGCGGCAGTTGCAGGACGTCCTGAACAGTTGCGCCGCCCACATCGTCCAACTGTGGGTGTTTCCCGATCGCACTTGGGAATACGTGAATAGGTCGGGAGCTTGATAGCCCTGCTGCTTTAGCGCGGGGTGGAAAAGCGACTCGTGCGGCTTTAG
>NZ_JAJENU010000522.1:0-4064 GCF_035615495.1 Lyngbya sp. CCY1209
AAATCATCTGAAGATGATTGGGAAATTTGTACAGATCTGACTAGAAATTTGCCTCCTGGAGCCCCCCCTGCCTCCTGTGCCCCCCCTGCCTCCCCTGCCTCCTGTGCCCCTGTGCCCCTCTACCTGCCCTGCCTGCCCTGCCCCCACTTCTCTCAATCGGAAGCCAAACAGGATTCCACCGTCGCCACCACCGACTGAGCCAGGGTTTTCAGGTCATAGCCGCCTTCTAAGCCGAAGACGATCTTTGGGGTGAGTTGCAGGCATTGGGTGGCGAACCAGCCGAAATTTTCGGGTTCGAGGGAAATGCTGGCCAGGGGGTCGGCTCGGTTGGCGTCGTATCCGGCGCTGACGATGAGCAAGTCGGGTTGAAACCCCTTCAGGAAGGGGATGACTTTCTGCTCGAAGGCGGGTTGATATAATGCGAAGGTGCTTCCCGGGGACATGGGCAGATTCAACACATTTTCGTAGGCGCCCCGCTCCTGGGGATAGCCGGTTCCGGGGTAGCAGGGGGACTGGTGCAGGGAACAGTAGGCGAGTCGGGGGTGATTTTCGACGAGGCTTTGGGTGCCGTTGCCGTGGTGGACGTCCCAATCGAGGATGGCGACGCGGTTGACTCCGGGCTGTTCGAGGGCGTAGCGGGCGGCGATCGCGGCGTTGGAAAACAGGCAAAATCCCATCCCCCGGCCGGCTTCGGCGTGGTGTCCCGGCGGGCGGGCTAGGACGAAGGAGGGTTTGCCGCCGGACAGGGTGCGGTCGATGCCGTCGAGCCAGGCGCTCACCGCCAGCAGGGCGACATCGTAGCTGTCGGGGGAAACGGGGGTATCGCCGTCCAGGTAGCCGCCCCCGGAACTGGCGATGCTTTCGACCCGGCGGATGTGTTCCTCGGTGTGCAGGGCTGCGATCGCTTCCAAGATGGCTTCCCGGCGTTTTTCAACGGGGGTGGGGGAGAGCCACTGCAATTGTTGCGTCCAGGGAGCCGATCGCAACGCCTCGACGATCGCCCCGAGGCGTTCCGGTCGTTCGGGGTGAAATAGACCCGTTTTGTGCTGTAGAAATTCGTCGGAGTAGATAACGCTTAACATGGCAACACTGGGGATTGACAACTGGCGAAAAAGATGGTGGGTATTTTCACTTTGCGATGGGGGGCGACGGCGATCGTTGAAAGGGGCGATCGCGCCGCCGGATTTGAAATCCGAAAACCCCAGAAACTATGTTATAATTTCAAGAGATAGTCGTCTCTTTTTAAACAAAACCATCGGATAGAATTATTTTATCGAATTGTTTAAATAAAAAGCGGCTGTTTTTTGGATGTTAATGGAGTTTTTGATCGTATGAGCACCTCCGAGTCGCGAATTATCCCGACGGATTTGCGGAACGAGATGCAGCAGTCTTATCTAGAATACGCCATGAGCGTCATTGTAGGTCGGGCGCTGCCAGATGCGAAAGACGGGTTCAAGCCGGTACACCGCCGCATTCTCTACGCCATGCACGAACTGGGCCTGACCCCCGACCGCCCGTTCCGGAAGTGCGCCCGCGTCGTGGGGGAGGTTCTCGGTAAATACCATCCCCACGGCGATACTGCGGTATATGACGCCCTGGTGCGGATGGCCCAGAACTTTTCGATGCGATCGCCCCTGATCCAGGGCCACGGCAACTTCGGCTCCGTGGACAACGACCCCCCGGCGGCGATGCGATACACCGAATGCCGCCTCCACGCCCTCACCTGCGACGCCATGTTGCGGGACATCGACTCCGACACGGTGGATTTCGGGGACAACTTCGACGGCTCCCAACAGGAACCGCTGGTCCTGCCGGCCCGCATCCCCCAACTCCTGCTCAACGGCTCCTCCGGCATCGCCGTGGGCATGGCCACCAACATCCCCCCCCACAACCTGGGAGAACTGGTGGACGGACTAATCGCCACCATCCACAACCCCGACATCACCGACACCGAGCTGATGCGGTACATCCCCGGGCCGGACTTCCCCACCGGGGCGAAAATTCTGGGGCGATCGGGCATTCGGGAGGCCTACACCACCGGGCGGGGTTCCATCACCATGCGCGGCGTCGCCGAGATCGAAACCATCGAACACCGGGGACGGCCCGATCGCGAAGCGATCATCATCACCCAACTCCCCTACCAAACCAACAAGGCAGCCCTGATCGAAAAGATCGCCGAAATGGTGAACGAGAAGCGACTCGAAGGGATCTCCGACATCCGGGACGAGAGCGATCGCGACGGGATGCGGATCGTGGTGGAACTGAGACGGGACGCCTACCCCAGAGTCGTCCTCAACAACCTCTACAAACAAACCCCCCTCCAGAACAACTTCGGGGCGAATATGTTGGCTCTCGTCAACGGCAAGCCAGAACTGCTCACCCTGAAGCAATACCTCCAGGTGTTCCTCGACTTCCGCATCGACACGATCCGGCGCCGCACCGAATACGAAAAACGCAAAGCCGAAGAGCGGGACCACCTGCTGCAAGGATTATTGATCGCCCTCGACAATCTCGACGCGATCATCGCCCTAATTCGCCACGCGGCCGACACCCCCACCGCCAAGCAGGAATTGATGGACCGGTTCGGCCTCTCCGAACCCCAGGCCGACGCCATTTTGCAGATGCAATTGCGGCGCCTGACCGCCCTGGAAGCCCAGAAGATCCAACAAGAACACGAGGAACTGCTGGCTAAAATTGCCGATCTCGACGATATCCTGAATCGGCGGGAGCGGATTTTGGAGATCGTCGAGCGGGAAGCCAAGGAACTGCAAGAACGGCACGGCACGCCCCGGCGCACGGAAATCGAACTGTCCGAAAGCGAACTCGACGAAACGGATCTGATCGCCAACGAAAAAGCGATCATCCTGCTGACCGAACAGGGCTACATCAAGCGGATGCCCGTCAACACCTTCGACGCCCAAAATCGGGCGACCCGGGGCAAATCCGGCACCAAAATGAAGGAAGATGACGGGATCGAACATTTCCTGAGTTGTTGCGACCACGACAGCATTTTGCTGTTCAGCGATCGCGGCGTGGTTTACTGTTTGAAAGCCTATCAAATTCCCATCGGTTCCCGGGCGGCGCGGGGGGTTCCCATCGTGCAGATGTTGCCCATCCCCCGGGAGGAACGGATCACCTCTTTGGTGCCGGTGAGCGAATTCAGCAACGACGAATATTTGGTGATGTTGACCAAGGGCGGTTACATCAAAAAAACGGCCCTTTCCGCCTTCGCCAACATCCGATCGAATGGTTTAATTGCCATTTCGTTGAACGAAGGGGACGAACTGCGCTGGGTGCGGCGGGCAAAAGTGGACGACAGCATCATCATCGGTTCCCGGCGGGGGATGGCGATCCATTTCCGCACCGACGACAAGCAATTGCGGCCTCTCGGTCGGGCGACGCGGGGGGTGAAGGCGATGAAACTCCGCAAGGATGACGAACTGATCGGTATGGATATTTTGCCCAG
Organism: Lyngbya sp. CCY1209; assembly: GCF_035615495.1. Classification (GTDB taxonomy): domain Bacteria; phylum Cyanobacteriota; class Cyanobacteriia; order Cyanobacteriales; family Microcoleaceae; genus Limnospira. The sequence continues at coordinate 3,467 of NZ_JAJENU010000522.1, forward strand.
TTTTATCGTCGCCAATATCGCCCAGTTGGGCGGCGAAGAGGCGGAACTCGAAGAAGAGGAAACCACCGTCGCCGAGGAAGGGGAAGAAACGGAAGAAACCGCGATCGACCCCGACGGCGTTTCCGTCCTGGTGATCACGACGGGAGGCTACGGAAAGCGGGTTCCGGTGGGTCAATTCCGGCTGCAAAATCGCGCTGGAAAGGGGATCATCGCCACCAAGTTCAAGCCGCATCTGTCGGACGATTGCGTGGTGGCCCTCCAGGTGGTGCACGAGATGGACGAACTGATGCTGGTGACGGGCCGGGGGATCATCATCCGCCAGGTGGTGAACGCCATTCCCAGCCAGTCCCGGAGTGCCACGGGGGTGCGGGTGCAGCGGTTGGACAGCGAAGATGCGATCGCGGCCGTGGCCCTGGTTCCGATTTCCGCCGAGGGAGACGAAGCTGAAGTGGCGGCGGAGTTGGAAGAAGTCGCCGAAGTCGCGGAATAGAAAAAGTCGTGGGGGCCGGCCTCCGTGCCGGCTTTCCCCATCCAATTCCGCCCAATCTGGGCAACCCGGGACGGTTGCCCCCACAGATAGAGAATTGAGGAGAATTGA
>NZ_JAJENU010000523.1:0-28033 GCF_035615495.1 Lyngbya sp. CCY1209
TGTTAAAAATTTCGACTTTTTTTGAGAAACCCTTGCTTTTGCGCTTGACTTCCGGTATTATTTTAGATAATGGGAGTGGTGGCTGAAATAAAATTTTTGCAACCATCGCATTATTCGGAAGTATGTCAACACTATACCATAAATCGCGCCCCCTGTCAACCCCCTCGATCGCAAATTTTGAGCATTTCACAGTTCACAATTAAAAATCCAATTAAAAATCAAAATAAATGTAGGGCAATCCCCCTTCCGGGGCGAACAATAAAACCGCAAAAAAGCACAGGGGAACCAAAATCAATTTCACCGGCCAATTGAATTGAACCTTCAACCCCCGGCGAAATCCAGTGGCGATCGCCATCCCCAAAAATATCCCCCCCAAGATGACAACCAAATGAATCCGTTCGAGCCCCAACGCCTCCACATAAACCTTGTGGGCGAACTGAACATCAGCCGTGTGTCCCCACAAATGTCGCACCACCCACATCGAATCCTTCAAGTCCGGAAGTCGGAAGAAAATCCACGCCCCGAAAACCATCATTTGAGTCAAGAACCAAGATATAATAATTCCCGGAAACGTTCTCCAAATCCACTGCAAAGACAACCACTTCGAGCCCACATCCGTCAGGCGGTGAACCCCCAAAGCGACACCGTGCAACCCCCCCCAAACGATGAACCCCCACGCCGCCCCGTGCCAAATTCCCGCCACCAACATGACGATCAATAAATTCAGGCAAGTCCGCAACAATCCCGCCCTCGAACCCCCCAGGGGAAAATAAAGGTAATTTCGCAGCCAGTCACCCAGAGTCATGTGCCACCGCCGCCAAAAATCGGCGATGCTGGCGGTAAAATAGGGGGCATCGAAGTTTTCCGGCAAATTCAATCCCAGCAGTAACGCCGTCCCCCGCGCCAAATCCACATAACCGCTAAAATCCAAATAGAGTTGCAACCCGTAGGCAGCGACAGCCAGCCACAAATCCCCACTTCCGGCCCGTTGCAGGTTGTCGAAACTGAGGGCAACGAGAATCCCGATGCGATCGGCAAAAATGCCCTTTTTGATCGCCCCCATCGCCATCAGCCACAACCCGTCCGCGATTTGTTCGGGGACGGGAAATTTGAGACTTTTAAACTGATTTTCAAGGTGGTGGTAGCGGGTAATCGGGCCAGAGATAAATTTGGGAAATAGAAATTTGTAGCTCGTAAATTCGAGTAGGGAAGGAGTGGCGGGAGCGCCCCGGTAGACATCGATCAAATAGGCGATAATTTCAAAACAGAAAAAACTCAAACCCAGCGGCGGGACGATGTAACTGTCAGCCCAGACTGCCGCTGCTTCGATATTGGGAATCTCAAATATACCGCCGGCGATGGAAAGGAGAAATGGAACGTATTTGAAACCCAACAAAAGCAGGACGTTGACGATAATTCCGATCCACAGTAAAAGTAAACGGCGGCGGTTCCAGGCGACGTTGGCAATTTGCCAATTTTCCAGCGGTTCGCCGATGGAGAGCGCCAAACCGAAATTGAATAAAATGCAGAGTAATAATAGCGGGATATATTGAATTTGCAGGGTGGCATAAAAGAGCAAACTCGCCGCCAACAAAACCCCCAGCCGCCCCGATCGCCAAGGAATAACCCAGTAAATGACGAACAGAACGGCGAGAAATAAAGCGTAGGGGGTGGAAATAAAAGTCATAGAGCGCCGTGGGCGGGGAATAGGGAGTAGGGAATGGGGAATGGGGAATGGGGGGATAGGGACTCCCTGCGCCTCCTCCGCCCCCCTGCCCCCCTGCTCCCTCAAAGGAGTTACTGCACCGTGACGATTTGCTCGGAACTTTCGTTGGCCAAGCGATCGACCGATCGCACCGCGTAGGTTCCCGGCGACACGCTCACCGCCGTCGTATCGCGATCGAGCACCCGCACCAACTGCCAGCCATTGCTAAACTGCTGATACAGCGCCCACGATCGCACATCATTGGAAGTATCGGGATTCCAGCTAATCATCCCCGTACTCCCCTGCACCCCCGCAGGAGCCTCCGGCGGTTCATTATCCAACCACGGCATCGCCGGCGGTAACGCCGGAGTCGGATAAACCGCCGACTTGAAGATATCATTCACCCCGCCCCGGTTGTCCCGGAACATCTTCATGCTGAAAAAGATATTTCCCAACGACAACTGATTCGCCTTTTGGCGGGAAATCGCCACCTGCCGCTGAAACTCGCCCACGGACCAGCCGTTATCCAACTGGCTCAGATAATTGCCCGCGTAGACGTGGCGCCGCTGGGGGTTGTTTCGCACCCACCAATCCAACAACACCGGGTAACTCTGCTGAGGCGGATCGATGCGCCAGTACAGTTGGGGCGCCAGGTAATCCACCCATCCCCGTTCCATCCACAATTTCACGTCCGCATAGATGGCGTCGTACTGGTCCATCCCCACAATTCCCGGCGCCTTGCCCGGACGGTAAATGCCGAAGGGGCTGATCCCGAATTTTACATCGGGCTTGATCGCCTTGATCCCCTGGGCCAGTCGCCAGATCATCTGATTGACATTATCCCGCCGCCAGTCCGCCAGGGACAGGGTGCCACCCGCCGCCCGGTAGGCATTGTAGGTTTGGGAGTCCGGGAAGGAAACGCCCGACTTGGGATAGGGGTAGAAATAATCATCCATGTGGATGCCGTCCACATCGTAGCGCCGGACGATATCCATCACCACATTGTAAGTGCGATCTTGGATTTCCTTCGCGCCCGGGTCCATCCAGATCAAATCCCCGTAGCGGTAGGCGTACTGGGGATAAACCGCCGCCATGTGGTTAGCCGCGAAGGGGGATTTTTCCGCGTTCAGTTTGGCCCGGTAGGGGTTCAACCAGGCGTGGAGTTCGATGTTGCGCTTGTGGGCCTCGTCGATCGCGAATTGCAGCGGATCGTAATAGGGCGCCGGGGGTTGGCCCTGGCGGCCCGTCAGCCAACTGCTCCACGGTTCAATTTGGGAGGCATAGAAGGCATCGCCATTGGGCCGGATTTGCAGCACCAGGGCGTTGAGGTTCAATTCCTGCATCCGGTTGAGGATAGCCAGGAGTTCAAATTTCTGCTGGGCGACGGACAGGCCCGGTTTGGAGGGCCAGTCGATGTTCACCACCGAAGCCACCCACACCCCGCGAAATTCCCGCTGGTGGGTGGGTTGTCCGGCTTGGGGATAGTAGCTCATTTCCGCCGCCGGTTGCCGGACGTCCTGCGCCAGGGTATCGAGGCGGGAGGCGATCTTTTCACCCGCCACGGCGCAGTGGGCCTGGACTTGGGTGAGGACAAATCCCAGGAGGATGCCGCACACCCAGATCCCGATTTGTCGCTGGAGGCGATCGATGCGGCGGGTCGGGGCGATCGCACTTCGGAACTGTCTGAATGGGTTAAACTGTCGGTTGGTCGATGTCATGGCTGCGATTGGGGTCGATCTCTTCTGCCTAAGTTCACTAATCTACCAGAGTATGGCCTTCCACTGGCTACTCCGGCGGCGAAATCGAGTCAGGACGCTTTTGTGCCTGTTGCGGGCATCCGTCCGGATCGCGGGTGCGATATCAGTTGGTATATTGATAGATGAGGTAAAATTTGATAAAGTTCGCAAGTGTTTCTATCCGACCTCTGTCGCGATCGAGTTAAGATGGCACTGTCCCAGAGTCCGGGAATTCTCGGGGCGATCTGAGGAATATCCACCCGGATTTGATCCGGTCGGATCGGGCGGGGAGGCTGTCAATTGTTTATTTTGGTGACTTTGAGGAGATGAATTACGATGAAGTCTAAGCTTTTAGGCGCATTGTGTGCGCTCATTGCGATCGGCCTGCCGGTTCAGGCCCTCGCTCAAATTGGAGTCGTGACCACGCCATCGGATTTCGACGTCAGGTACAAGCCCAAGGACGAAGGCGAGGACGATCCGAATCCCGATCGCGTCGATCCCCCCCGTTACTACACCTTGCCGGATTTGGAATTGCCGAACAGAACTTTGCCCGCCGCCTTCACCTATCCCATCCTTTACGAATTGGCAGTCGATCGCAGCATCACCAGCGATGCGGTGATCACGGACGAAGTGTTCATCGCCAACCTGACCCCCATTCCGAACGGCATCACCCTGGATGACATCCCCCGCCTCCGAGCCGAATACACCCGCCAGGTGGAAGAATGGGGCGAATTGGTTCAGGAGTGCCTGCGGCTCGACCCGCTGATCATCAAAACGGACACCGGCAACCCGGTACTGATCGCCCAACAGCCCGCCGGTACGATCTTTCTGAACGCCAACAACATTTCAGTGTGCCCGACGCGATAGCAACCGGTCAGTCCGCCATCGATCAACTTTAAACTTTTTTGACATTCCCTGCCCTCACCGGGCGGGGAATGTTTATTTATTGAAGATGGGGAGAAAAAGTGAGAATTGAGAGCGATCGATTCATCAGCCTTTTTCCCTTTCCGACACTCTCATTCGAGATGTGGCGGGTGAGATTGAAAATTGCTATGTGGGGAATTGAGTCCCACCGAACGACATGAAAATACGCAGACGAACGATCGCCCTCTTGTTGCTGTTCGGGTTGGCGTTGGGAATCGCCACCTGCAATATTTCCCCCTCCTCCGTGGACTCGGGCGTCGGCGACCGACCCTTCCGAGTCTGGTGGCAGCAGGGGTTCTATCCCGAAGAAACGCAAGAGATCCGGCGTCTGGTCGCCGAGTGGGAGGGCGAAAACGGCATCCCGGTGGAACTGACGTTCTACAGCGACAAAGATATGCTCAAAGAGACCAACAACGCGATCGCCGCGGTCAACCCCCCGGATATGCTCTTCAGTACCGGCAAGATCGAACCCGCCATCCCCGGCTTCGCCTGGGACGATCGCCTCGTGGATGTCTCCGACGTCATCGAACCCGTCCTGGACCGCTACGACCCCGCCGCCCTCGAATCCGTCCGCTACGAAAACGCCGCCACCGGAAAAACCGCTTACTACGCCGTCCCCCTCAGCCAGCAAACCGTCCACCTCCACTACTGGAAACCCCTCCTAGAGGAAGCGGGAATGGCCGAGGAATCCATCCCCCGAAACTGGGACGAATTTTGGCAGTTCTGGAAAACCGCCCAGGAACGGTTGCGGCAACAAGGTCAAGAGGACATCTACGCCTTCGCATTTCCCCTGTCCACCGCCGCCAGCGATACCTACTTCATTTTTGAACACTTTTTGGAAGCCTACAACGTCCAAGTCGTCAGCCCCACCGGACAACTCCAGGTGAGCGATCCGAACGTCCGCCAGGGAATCATCACCGCCCTCACCGAGTATACCGACTTCTACACAGATGGGTACGTCCCCCCCAGTGCCGTCAATTGGGGCAACGCCGAAAATAACGTCACCTTCCTGAGTCGCGACGCCGTATTGACCGCCAACCCGTCCCTGTCCATCCCCGGTTCCCAGCGACAGGACCGGGCCACCTACTTCGATGCCCTGGCCACCATCGGCCGGCCCGACAAACCCGACGGCACGCCCCTGTCCTCCGTGGTCAGCATCAAAAAGGTTGTTATATTTAAAGAGTCTCAGAATCGGGAAGCGGCGAAAAGCCTACTCGCCTATCTGATCCGACCCGACAATTTAGCCGCATATTTGAAGGGTGCCCAGGGGCGCTATTTTCCGGTGATGCCAGAACTGCTCGACGATCCGTTTTGGACCGATCCCGAAGACCCCCATATTTCCGTGTCAGCCCGGGACTACCGCCAAACCCGATCATTTCCACAATCCTTCAATCCCGCTTATTCTCAAGTGCTTTCGGATAATGTTTGGGGTCGGGCAATCCGCGCCGTCGTCGCCGACGGAATCTCGCCGGAAGCCGCGGCCGATCGCGCGATCGCCGAGATCCGAGCCATCTTCTCCGATTGGGAACGACAATGAAATTCCTCAATCAAAGCCTGCTCTCCAAACTGGTGGGCTACTTTTTTCTCCTCTCCGCCTTCACGGTCGGCCTCGTCGCCTTCACGGTCAACATCCGGGCGCGGGACGCCCTGCAACAGTCCATTTTCGACCGCCTGCGGGTCGCCACCTCCCTCAAAGCCCACCAGGTCAACGAGTGGGGGGAACATCAGCGCCGCGACACCCTCACCATCGCCGGTGACCTCACCCTCCGCACCCAAGCCACCGTCCTCCTCGACCCCGGCGCGACGGAGGCGGAAAAAGAAACGGCGCGGACCGCCATCGCCCGGGAACTCGCCCACATCGTCGCCCTCCAACCCCAGATCGACCGCATCTCTTTATTGACCACCGCCGGCATGACCGTTCACTCCACGGACCCCGCCATCGTCGGCACCTACCAACCCCTGGGCAACACCACCACCTATTTCGACCGCATCGACTCCGATTACATCGTCCGCCCCAACTTCTACACCTCCCTCAAAACCGGGCGCCCGATGATGACCCTGGCCGCCCCCGTCCTCGCCGGGCCCCCTGAAACCGCCGCCGTCCCCGGCCCGGACGCGATCGGCTCGATTCAACTCCTGCTGCGAGATCTGGGATTCTACGACGGCCCCATCGACGAATTCCCCGGCTCGGAAACCGAAGCGGCGCTCCGGGCCGCCCAGGCCGCCTACGGACTCCCGGAAACCGGCGCACCCGACCCCGCCACCCGGGAACGGCTGGCCCGGGAAGCCTCCTCCCCCGATCCCGAGGACGGCGACCCCCGCATCGCCGTGGTCGCCGTAGACCTCAACTTGGACGGCATCGACGAGATCATCCGGGAGCGCAGCGGGTTGGGCAACAGCGGCCAAACCTACCTGGTTGGGAGCCTGGAAACCCACAGCGCCTTCATCTCCGGCGAAAAGATGGGGGAGGAACAGTTCGCCCGCGGCGTCACCAGCGACGCGATCGCCGCGGCCCTGCGGGGGCTAGACGGGGAGGGGCGCTACCGCAACTACGAGGGCACCCCCGTCATCGGCATCTACACCTGGCTCGAAGACCAGAATTTGGCCCTGATCGCCGAAATGGACCAGCGGGAAGCCTTCGCCCCGGCCGATCGCCTCGCCAAAGATATCCTGCTGCTGGGCCTGAGTTCCGTCACCCTGCTCCTGATCGCCGTGTACCTGCTCACCCGCAAGATCACCCGGCCCATCCTCGCCATCACGGAGGCGGCGCTCCAAGTTTCCGAGGGCAATTTGGACTGCAAGGCCCCCGTCTTGACCCGGGACGAAATCGGCATCCTGGCCCGGGCTTTCAACCAGATGATCCGGCAACTGCAACAGTCGAACCGGCAACTGGCCGAGTCCAACCAGCACTTGGAAGAGCGGGTGGAGGCGGCCACGGCGGAGTTGCAGGAAACCCTCGCCAACCTCACCTCGATCATCGACCACATCGCCGACGGCCTGCTGGTGACGGACGCGGAGGGCAAAATTACCCGCACCAACCCGGCCCTGGCCCGGTTATTTCAGTTGGGCGCCCTGGACTTGCGGGGGCAATTGTGTTCCCGGGTGTTCCGCAGCGATGTCGCCGACCTGGTGTTGCAGTCCAAGGCCCGACCCAAGGAGGTGTTTCAGGCGGAGGTGTCGCTGGCCGCCGATCGCATGGGGCAGGCGGTGGCGACGGGTGTCCTGAAGCAGGCGGCGGACAGTGGAGGAGAAGAAATTTTTATCGGTTCGGTGGTGCTGTTGCGCGACATCACCGCCGAAAAAGAGATCGATCGCATGAAGACGGATTTCATCTCCACCGTGTCCCACGAGTTGCGGACGCCGCTGACTTCCGTGTTGGGTTTCGCCAAGCTGATCCAGAAAAAACTCGACGACGTGATTTTCCCCCACGTCCAGACCCAGGACAAAAAGGTGCAACGGGCGGTGAAGCAGGTGGGCGGCAACGTGGACATCATCGTTTCGGAGGGGATGCGGCTGACGACGCTGATCAACGACGTCCTCGATATCGCCAAGATGGAGGCGGGGAAGATCGAGTGGCATTTGGAACCGCTCTCGGTGAATACTGTGGTCGAACGGGCGATCGCGGCGACGTCGGCCCTGTTCGAGTCCAAACCCATCGAGTTGGTCGTCCGGATGGAAGAACACCTGCCGGAAATTCGGGGCGATCGCGACAAGTTGATCCAAGTCCTGCTCAATCTGATCTCCAACGCCGTCAAATTCACCGAAACCGGCTCGGTGACGCTGCGGGTAAAGGCCGCCGACGCCCAAATTCAATTCGCCGTCAGCGATACGGGCTCCGGCATCGACGAGGCGGACCTTCCCAAAGTGTTCGAGAAGTTCAAACAGGTGGGCAACACCCTCACCAACAAGCCCCAGGGCACGGGTTTGGGACTGCCGATCTGCAAGGAAATTGTCGAACACCACGGCGGCCGGATCTGGGCGGAAAGTCGGGTCGGGGCGGGGAGTACGTTTTTCTTTACCCTCCCCTGTCCGGAACCCGCGATCGCCTGCCGGGAGGTGAAAACCCTGGATCTCGCGTCCCTGATCGAACACCTCACCGCCGAGCCGGCCGTCCCCTCCGAACCCCTCGGGGAGCGGAAAAAGAGGATTTTGATCGTGGATGACGACCCGAGCATCCGGGAGCTGCTGCGGCAGGAACTCGACGCGGAGGGCTACCAGATCCGGGAGGCTCACGACGGCCGGGAGGCGATCGCCCGGGTCAAGCAAGAAAAGCCGGATTTGGTGATTTTGGATATCATCATGCCGGAGATCAGCGGTTTGGACGTGGCGGCGATTTTGAAACACGACCCGGACACCCAAAAGATCCCGATTTTGGTGCTCTCGGCCGACGAATCCCTCGACCGCGGCTATCGGGTGGGGGTGGATAAATACCTGACAAAGCCGGTGCCCGAGGACGTTTTATTTCGGGAGGTGAAGACTCTGTTAGCCCGGGGAGAATCCCCCAAGCGGGTGCTGATCGTCGATCGCGACACCTCCACCGTCGAGGTCTTGAACGAGGTGCTGCGGGCTCAGGGATATCTGGTGACGCAGAGTCCCGACGATGACGGGGAATTCCTGCCCCACATTCGCTCTCTGAAGCCGGATTTGGTGATCGCCAACGCCCAGTTTTCGGAGAAGTACAATTTGGTGAAAAGTTTGAGATTTGAAAAGGAGTTGGCTAATATTTTTCTGTTTCTTTTGGAGGAACCCCGGGGGGAGAATGAAGGTTAAATTGAAGCGGATTTTGGCCCGACCCGAGGTCTCGTCTTTGCTGGGTGAGATGTTGAAATTGACGGAAACTCCAATTTGTATTGTGGATGGAGGGGGGAACTGTTTGCTCGGCGATCGCGACGGCAGTGCGACGGCCCACCCCATTTTGTTGCGGGGGGAACCCGTCGGTTGGGTGGAAGGGCCGGAAATGGCGGCGACGGCAGCCTCCCTTTTGAGCTATTTGGTGGAGCGGGAGTGGGAGTGCAAAACCCTCGCCAACGAGACTTTGGAGCGGTACAAAGAAATTAACCTCCTCTACCGGGTGTCCGAGAAATTGAGTGCGGTTTTGGACTTGCAATCCCTGGCCCGGTTGGTTTTGGAGGAAGCCATGCAAGTGATCGGGGCGACGGGGGGGTTCGCCATCAGTTGCGACGAGGAAACCCAAACCTGCGAGACGATCGCGATCGCCGGTGAGACTCCCGACATCAGCCGCCATTTGGGAGAGAAAATTGCCACTTCCATTCCCCAATTCGGTCGGCCGGAAATTGTCAACGACATCGCCTCCGACGGGCGCTTTTTGTCCTTCAATTCCGAAATTTCCGCGTTTTTATTTTCTCCTTTGAAAAACTACGACCGCATCCTGGGAGCCCTCGGACTCCTCAGCAGCCGGGAGGTGGCGTACACCGCCAGCGATTTGAAATTGTTGACGGCGATCGCCTCCCAAGCCGCCAACGCGATCGAGAACATCCGCTTTTACGAATATCGCCTCCAGGAGGAGCGGATCAAGGCAAATTTGGAACGCTATATGTCCCCCCAGTTGGCGCGGGCGGTCATCGATTCCAAGGAGGAAAATCTCCTCAAAAATTGCAAGAAAAATTTGGTGATTTTATTTTCCGATATCCGCAATTTTACCAGCAAATGTGAGGAATTGCAACCGGAAAAAATGGTGGAATATTTGAATATTTATTTCGAGTCCATGGTCAACGTGATTTTCGACCACGGCGGGACGGTGAATAAGTTCGTCGGCGATATGATCGTCTGTATGTTCGGGGCGCCTGCATCCCTGGAGGAGTGCGAAAAACGGGCGATCGAGGCGGCGATCGGAATGCAAGCTCGCCTGAAAACCATTCCCAACGATTGGATTCGAGAGAATTTTCGGACGGGAATCGGCATCAGTTCCGGGGAGGTGGTGGTGGGCAACATCGGGTCGCCCCACCACGTCGATTATACCGCGATCGGCGACCAGGTGAACGTGGCGTCCCGCCTGCAATCCCTGGCGAAGGGTGGACAAATCTTGGCGGGACGTAGTATATATGATGCCACCCGCCACCATTTCAATTTTCGAGAGGTCGGTATCGTGAAAGTTAAGGGGAAAAAGAACAAAATCGAGGTGTTTGAAGTATTATATTAACAGACTAAGGGAAAGTTTCATGGCTCCGAAAATTTTAATTGTAGATGACGAACCCCACATCCGGCTTCTACTCGAACAGACGCTGGAGGATCTCGAGGATGAGGGGGTGGAGTTGTTGGTCGCCGAGAATGGCGAGGACGCTTTGGCGATGATTACAGAACAAAAGCCGGAATTGGTGTTTCTGGACGTGATGATGCCCAAAATGAACGGCTTCGAGGTCTGCGATCGCGTCAAAAATCAGATGGGTTTGTCCGAGATTTATATTATCATGCTCACGGCAAAAGGGCAGGAGTTCGACAAGCAGCAGGGGGAAAAAGTCGGCGCCAATTTGTACATGACCAAACCTTTCGACCCCGACGAGGTTCTGGATAAGTCGATCGAAATTTTGGGACTCTCGCAATAAAAAAAAGGAGCATCTGCTCCTTTTTTAGTTAAAAATGGGTCGGTGATTTTAGGCGTCGATTTCCCAATTCAATCCCCGCTTGACTTTTTCGATCAAGTTGTCGGTGTTGGCGATCGTCAGATCCCGCATTTGGGTGAGTTCTTCCGTCTGTTCCTTTGAAGCTTGAAGCAAGACCAACAGCGAACGCTCTTTCGGTAATTGCATGACTTGTTTGTGGTTCTCATATCGGTTATAACTCAAGTTATTATTATTCCTTCCGGACTTGCATTCAATCCAGAGAACTTTATCGTTGACAAGAAACAAAAAATCCAGTTCAAATTTGTCTCCATTGGCAAACTCAAGCTGGGGATTTATCAGACATTCATAGTCAATATTGTTCCGGTCAAAAAGTTCATCGATCTCGGCATAAATGAACTGTTCAAACCAGATTCCATTGAAAAAATTGAGGATTTCGGACTTGCGATCGACTTTTCCAGTAATCTTGCGTTTTTTTCGGTCGTAGTGATATTCAGATAGAAAGCTGAGATTGTAGAGATTGTGACCGGACTGGGTAGAATTGGAAATCTCCAATTGACTAGAATTTGCCAGGTTGAGATCGAAGGCTTGGTTGTGTGGAATACTTCTGACGATCGCTTGATGTAGCCTTGCCAAATTAGGGTAATTTTTTCCCAGTTTCACCGCCATCTTATTCATCGGCGTATCTGAGGGATTGGGTTCGCGACTACTCAGAACTTTAATATTGAGTTGTTCTAGGTATTGTCGTAATTGTGTAGACTCCGGTATTTCCGGTATTTTATATTTCTCTATAAAGCCCCCATTATTGACAGTGTTATCACGACCGTTTTCGTCATTGCAGTCACGATGTTCCCCCGGAGGATGAGCGGGAGGATACTGTATGAGTAAGTCAATAATTTGAAACATTATTGCTTTCAGATTTTGGTCGTCTTTAGTATGATCGTGCAAGGCATCTTCTAACTGGGATGAAATCTTAGACAGGCGTTTAACTTCGGTTTCGAGAGACCGCTTTAACTGTTTCAACTCTCCTCGAAGTGTGTCGATCTCCGAATTCGGATTGATTTGTGATGGGGCTTTTGCCGGAAATAAATCGGAGCTATTTTGACGGCTTTCGAGAGGATTCAATACGATCAACTTATCCGGATTATGTAGTGGGACTCGATGGGCAAGCTGCCAACGTCCTTCCCGGGGTTTATATATTTTTATGAATTGTATTGATTTCACATTAAACCGACAGTTATCGATATATTTAAAAATGGCTGCCCCGACGGTTTGAGCCGAAAAAATTTCCGATTCGACATAAAAATTGAGTTCTCCGCCATTGAAGGTAAATTTCGTGACGATTTTTTTAGACCGTAGCTTTTGCCGAATCAGCGAACCGATCGCATTCACATCACCCTGTTTCGCCAGATCGAAGGTCGATAAAATACTGGTCATACCGCACTCCCGGTTGATTATTGTGTCGCCGAAAAACAATTGTTATTCAGGCTATAGTCAAATTTTAAGGCGACTCCCATCGAGCCGACAATAGTGAAATTACGGAACATTTTGCCCTCCGATGCCCAGTTCGGGAGTCACCCTCAGTAAAAATACCGATCGCCGGAGAACCGCGAAAATGTTTCCATCGAGAGAATCTAACTTCAGATATATTGACAAATATTGACATTTGTTTATATTATTTAATATTTTTTTTTAAAATTTTGCTAACGCCCACTCTCAGGCGATTTCGGCGGGCGGAAACGGTCGCGGGTGAAACGGCGACGGTGACGGTCGAGACGGTCGCGGCGGGCAACTCTCCCCCGCAAAGGATAAAATTGGGCGGCAAACCTTAAGGTTAATTATAGGTTTGAGTCGGCAGAAATGTCGCAATTTGTAGATAAAATTAGAATGAAATCGTTTCTTGAGCATCAAGTTTTGAATCTCGGACTCGACCCCATGTTATAGACGAACAGACCACCTTCACGGATGATTTATGGCTTCCCAACACCAAGTCAAACAATACCTCGCCTACTGGTTTCAGCTCGGTAAAAAAGTCGTCCTTAACAACGGCAGAGAAACGCGGCTGCCCCAACCCGCCATCAGCGGCGATCGCTACAGCCACGAGTTGAATGAATGCTGGCAAGAAATCCTGAGTCCCGAATCCGGCGACTGCTACTTGGAGGGAACCGACCAGACCATCGCCGAACTGCTGACGCCGGAGTGGGATATCGTCGATTGTGCCCGCTGTGCCATGCCCGTCCCCATGCGGACCCACGGGATGCCGCCGGGGTGCTGTCCCTGCTTCGACCTGCCGAACTGGCCCGACCTGGAGTCGCCCCAACCCCGCCTCCCCATCAGCACCCGCCGCCACCTGCTGGACCTGTGTCACCGGCTGATGCGGGAGTCGGTTCGGGAAGCCTGACGCGGCGGTTGAATCAATGGTATCGTCGAGATGCGCGGCGGTCGAGTCCAATATTGTTACAATAGTTAACATTGATATTCAGACTCGATCCGATATTTTATATGACAGTCAAACCGATATCCCCGCCATCCCCCGAAGTCAATTTGGATTCACGAACCCCGATGCCAGCCGAACTCAAAACCGAGACGATCGCCGTCCCCCCGCCCGAAACCGTCGAGACGGACGCCATCGCAGTCGAAGGTTCCGTCGAGGAAGCGGAACCCGAAATCGACGATTTCGCCATCCGCTACGACCCCATCGCCATCGCCAACCACTACCGCTCCCGATTTTTGGAGGTCTGGGGGCGGCTGCTGACGATCATTTGGAAATTTGGGTTTTGGTATTTTAAAGTGTGGAGCGATCGCAAACTCGGCCAAAGCGATCGCAACGAACGCAAGCGGGCCGTCCGCCTCCGCGACATCCTCACCGAACTCGGGCCGGCCTTCATCAAAGTCGGACAGGCCCTCTCCACCCGCCCCGACCTGGTGCCCCCCCTGTACCTGGAAGAACTCACCACCCTCCAAGACCAACTCCCCCCCTTCCCCAACGAAGTCGCCTACCAGTTTATCGAAGAAGAACTCGGCGATCGGCCGGAAAACATCTACGCCGAACTCAGCCCAGACCCCCTCGCCGCCGCCTCCCTCGGACAGGTTTACAAAGGCAAACTCAAAACCGGGGAAACCGTCGCCGTCAAAGTCCAGCGTCCCGGCCTCTCCGAAAGCATCGCCCTCGACATCTACATCCTGCGAAAACTGGCAATTTGGGTTCAAAATAACTTCAAGTTCATCCGCAGCGACCTGGTGGCGATCATGGACGAATTCGGGAGCCGCATCTACGAGGAGATGGACTACAGCCACGAAGGCCGCAACGCCGAACGCTTCCGGGAACTCTACGGCCACATCAAAGATATCTACGTCCCCGGCATTTATTGGGATTACACCGGGCGGCGGGTATTGACAATGGAGTGGGTGACGGGCACGAAACTCACCAATCTAGAAGAAATTGCCGCCAAGGGCATCGACGCCCGCTATCTGATCGAAGTGGGCGTCCAGTGCTCCCTCCGCCAACTCCTCGAACACGGGTTTTTCCACGCCGACCCCCACCCCGGCAACCTGCTGGCGAGTCCGGACGGAAAGTTGGTTTACCTCGATTTCGGCATGATGAGCGAGGTGAAACCCTATCAGCGGTACGGTTTGTTGGAAGCGGTGGTGCACCTGGTGAACCGGGATTTTGAAGGGTTGGCCCACGACTATGTAAAGTTGGAATTTCTGAGTCCGGATACGGATCTCACCCCCATCATTCCCGCCCTGGCTTCGGTGTTCAACGATGCGTTGGGGGCGAGTGTGGCGGAACTGAATTTCAAGAGCATCACCGACCAGCTTTCGGCTCTGATGTACGAGTATCCGTTCCGGGTTCCGGCTTACTATGCCCTGATTATCCGATCGCTCGTCACCCTGGAGGGGATTGCTATCAACGTCGATCCCAATTTTAAGGTTCTCAGCAAGGCCTATCCCTATGTGGCAAAACGGCTGTTGAGCGACCCGGCGCCGCAGTTGCGGACGTCGTTGCGGTTGCTGCTATTTAAAGAGGGCACGTTCCGCTGGAACCGACTGGAAAACCTGCTCAAAAATGCCAAAAATAGCGACGATTACGACATCAACCAGGTGCTCGACCAGACCTTGGATTTTATCTTTTCGGAACGGGGGGAATTTATCCGGGAATATCTGGCGAGGGAGTTGGTGAATAATATCGATTTGGCGTCCCAAAATGCGATCGCCAAGGCCCAACAGAAAGTGGCGGAGTGGATGGGCGTGAAGGCGCCGCGTCCGGCCGTGGAAACGATGTCGGAGGGCGATCGTCAGAGGATGGAACACATCCGGCGCATTCTCGCCATCCTCCAGGAAACGAAAGGGTTCGACCCGATACTGTTGGTGCAGCGGGTGCCCAATTTGTTGGCGAAACCGGAAGTCCGGGATCTGAGTCAGCAGGTGGCCGGAGATCTCGCCGGACGGGCGGTGGCGAGGCTGATTCGGGAGGTCCTGCTTCCGGAGGAAACCGCCGGAAAACCGACGCGGAACGGGTATTCTTCCCGGCCGGAATTGAAGCCGTCACCCCGACTGTCTCTCCCGGCGGCGGCGTTCCGGGTGGAGGAATAGTCTGACATTGGGAAACCGGGTTGTTCTCCAACTTTGAGAAACCCGGTTTCTAAACAGCTACAAAAGCCGGAAATTTGATATGGCAATCGGAAACCATTTGTCAATCGTCGCGCCCCCAAACCCCCAATTCTGGGGGCTTTGACCCGACCGAAAGTTAATTGTAGGGTGCGTTCCCACCCCATCATATCAAGTCCGTTTTATAGCGCTGCGCGCAGGTAATAGGGAATAGGGAATAGGGAACTGAAACGGCTTTTCGATAAGGGTTTTAAGGTTTCTTACCCCATTTAAACTGTAACCACGGGAGCGCTCGTTGCTATAATACTTACACAATCGTTCGAGAAAAGGCAATAGGCAAGCTAGCAATAGGCAAAAGTTTGAAGTCGCTTCAGAAGATGGCACCCAGGAATCATAACTGTTTAAGCGGACATGATATCAATGGATGCAGCAAAAACGACTCCTCTTCTCAGCCGCGATCGCACCCTTGATTTTTTGGCGGAGGATGAGGATTGATCGTTGAGTATAGAAGGTTTCCTTAAGAAACAATTAAAAAATCAGTTATTCTTATTCGTCAGGCTAGAATTATAGCAACTGCTAAAACGGTTGGGACAGATCGGCTAATTTTAGACCCGCCTTGAAATGAATTTCAAGGCTCATAGCAAAAGTCCACTCAAGTGGACTCGGTTGGAGTAATTATGTCCGAACCCCCTTGGCGGTTGCTATAATCGGACTTGCATCAGGGTTTGGGGTTATGACTGATAATTCTCAGGGTTCGGGGAATCAACCACCCAATCGCTTCATTATTCAACACTGGATTAAACGGGGTGTTGAGTTCCAGAATAATGGTAAATTCCACCACGCTTTATCCTGCTTTGTTCGGGTTTTGGAATTAAGTCCGAATCGGATTGATATTTGGTATAAAGTCGGGGTGTGTTGGCAGAATTTGGGGTATTTTGGAGATGCGATCGCCTCCTATAATGCCTGTTATCAACGCTCCCAAACTCAAAATAATCTATGGTTGCAGGCAGCATCCCAATTATGTTCGGGGCAGTGTTATGCCAACTGGCAGCAACAGGATAATGCAGTTTCTGCCTATTCTTTAGCGTATCAGTTATTTAACCAAATTGGCAATAATCCCCATACTCAGCAGGCGTGGGATTATCTGAATGGGGTGGGGAATAGTTTCCTGAATAACAAACAGTTTCAGGAGGCAGCTTTATTTTATCAAAAGTTGCTGAAAATCGTCAAGCCGACGCAAGATCGCCCCAAGTTGGGTTGGGTTTGGCATGGTTTGGGGCGGGGGTTTTCTGGGGACGGTTTGGATGAGTTGGCGGTGGAATGTCATCGGAAAATGTTGGAGATTTCCCGAGATTTGTCGGATGGGCAAATGGAAGGGACGGCTTTGTATTGGTTGGCATGGGAAAGCGGGAAACTGGGGCAATTGGCAGATACGATCGCTTATTATGAAGGTGCGATCGGGGTTTATGAGAAACAGGAGGAGGGTAAAGGGTGGGTTGGCGTTATTTTAAACTATTTAGTTGATTTATATCAAAAAATAGGAGAGTTTGAAAAGGCGATCGCAGTTTTAGAAAAGCGGTTAGCCATACTCCGAGAAAGTCAGGACAAGTCTGGTGAGTATGGGCTTTTATATCAAATTGGGGGGATATATTATAATAAACTCAAGGATTGCGATCGGGCTTTTGATTATTATCAATCGGCTTTGGAAGTGGCACAGGGTTTGACGGAAAAACAACCGGAGAAGGAAGCCAATGCTTATTATATGTTGGGGTTGATTTCCGATACTCTGAATCAATCAGAGGATGCCATTTCCTATTTTGAGGAAGCGATCGGCTATTATGAACAAGATGACTCCCAGCAACAGTGGTTCGTTAAATCTCTAGATCATCTGGAAAAGTTATATGAAAAAATTGGGGATTATCAGAAGTTAATAGAGGTGGCAGAAAAACGGTTAATCCGACTGCGAGAAGGGGAGGATAAATCGGGAGAGTATGAAGTTTTATATAAAATTGCGGGGTTATATTATCGCAAACTCAACGATTACGATCGAGCTTTTGATTATTATCACTCAGCTTTAGAAGTGGCACAGGATTTGACGGAAAGGCAACCCTTGAGTAAAGCGAATGCTTATTATATGTTGGGGTTGATGTGCCACTCTTTAAAAAAATGGGAGGAAGGGTTGTCAAATTATCGAGAAGCATCAAAAATTTATACTGAATTGGGGAATCAAGAATGGGTTGAGCATAGTCGAAAAGAAATTCAGAAGTTAGAAAAATTTTTAGCCCGTCGTTTATCGGCATCTCTACCTGAAAGTGACCCTCAGCTTGATTTTTTATTAAATGTTTTGCAAGCTACAGCCGATAGTAAGGGCGATGCGAAAGTTGTTTATCCCCTGCTTGAGCAAAATCTCGATAAATTCGATGAAAATTTAGCTGATATTTTAAGAACCTGGGCAACTGCTAAGTTTAAAGAAGTTTCTACAGAAACGGCTGTATCTATTGCCCTATCTATTGCGAAATTTGGCGATTTAATAGAACAATTCCCGTTAGTTCAGCCCGCCGATAATCTAGAAATTTTGATCGCTTGCTATGAGGCAACTTTAGAAGTATATACCCGCACCACCTCTCCTCAATATTGGGCGGCTACGCAAAATCTCTTGGCAATTGCCTACTGTGACAGTATCCGGGGAGAGCGCGCTGAAAATATTGAAAAGGCGATCGCTTGCTCTAAACAGGCTTTAGAAGTATATACTCGCACTGCCTATCCCGAAAAATGGGCAGGCACGCAAAATCTCTTGGCTTCTGCCTACCGTAACCGCATCCGGGGAGAGAAAGCCGAGAATATTGAAATGGCGATCGCTTGTTATGAACTGGCTTTAGAAGTCAGAACCCGCACCGCCTATCCCGAAAAATGGGCAATGACGCAAATGAACTTGGGAGCTGCCTACAATGACCGCATTCGGGGAGAGCGGGCTGAAAATATTGAAAAGGCGATCGCTTGCTATGAATTGGCTTTAGAAGTCTATACCCACACCGCCTATCCCAAACAATGGGCAGCCACGCAAAACAACTTGGCTTCTGCTTACTCTGATCGTATCCGAGGAGAGCAGACCGAGAATACTGAAAAGGCGATCGCAATTTTAGAAAAGCAGTTGCCGATACTCCGAGATAGTCAGGATCAGTTAGGCGAGTATGATCTTTTATATGAAATCGGGGGGTTGTATTATAATAAACTCAAGGATTGCGATCGGGCTTTTGATTATTATCACTCGGCTTTGGAAGTGGCACAGGATTTGAGGCAACCCTTGAGTAAAGCGAATGCTTATTATATGTTGGGGTTGATATGTCACTCTCTAAAAAGATGGGAGGAAGGGTTATCAAATTATCGAGAAGCCTTGAGACTGTATACTGAGTTAGGGAATAAAAAATTGGTTAAGTGTAGTCGAGAAAAAGTTCAGGATTTAGAGGAGTTTTTGGGCTATCGTTCATCGAATTTTATTTTTTTTAGTGGCTGCCATCTTGATTTTTTATTGGATGTTGTGCAAGCCACAGCAGACAGTAATGGTGATCGGCAAATCGTTTATCCCCTACTTGAAAAAAATCTCGATAAACTTGATGAAAATTTAGCTGATATTTTGAGGGACTGGGCAACTACTAGATTTAAAAAAGTTCCTAAAGAAACGGCTGCATTTATCGCCTCAAATATTATTTCATTTGGCAATTTAATAGCACAATTCCCATTGGGTAATTCCGCCAAGAACCTGGAAATTGCGATCGCTTGCTATGAAGTAGTTTTAGAAGTATATACCCGCACTACCTATCCCGAACAATGGGCAGGTACGCAAAATAACTTGGCAATTGCCTACAATAATCGCATCTGGGGAAAGAGAGCCGAGAATATTGAAATTGCTATTGCTTACTATGAAGCGGCTTTAAAAGTCAGAACCCACACTGCCTATCCTGAATATTGGGCACAAACGCAGAATAATTTGGCAGTTGCCTACTTTGACCGCATTCGGGGGGAGCGGGCTGAGAATATTGAAATTGCTATTGCTTGCTCTAAACTGGCTTTAGAAGTATATACCCAGACCGCCTATCCCAAAGGTTGGGCAGTCACGCAAAATAACTTGGCAATTGCCTACTATTCCCGCATCCGGGGAGAGCGCGCCGAGAATATTGAAATTGCTATTGCTTGCTATGAAGCGGCTTTAAAAGTCAGAACCCGCACGGCATTTCGCGAAGATTGGGCGCAAACACAAAATAACTTGGGGGCTGCCTACTTTGACCGCATTCGGGGAAAGCGCGCCGAGAATATTGAAATTGCTATTGCTTGCTATGAAGCGGCTTTAAAAGTCAGAACCCGCACTGCCTATCCCCAATATTGGGCAGACACCCAAAGTAACTTGGCAGTTGCCTACAAAAACCGTATCCGGGGGGAGCGCGCCGAGAATATTGAAAAAGCGATTAGTTTCTATGACCTGGCTTTGGAAGTATATACCCGCACCGCCTATCCCGAACAATGGGCAAAGACGCAAAATAACTTGGGAGTTGCCTACAGTAACCGCATCCGGGGAGAGCGCGCCGAGAATATTGAAATCGCCATTGCTTACTATCAAGCGGCTTTAGAAGTGAGAACCCGCACTGCCTATCCCGAACAATGGGCAGAGACGCAAAATAACTTGGGAGTTGCCTGCAAAAACCGTATTCGGGGAAAACGCGGCGAGAACCTGGAAATTGCCATTGCTTGCTATAAACTGGCTTTGACAGTAAGAACCCATCAGGCTTTTCCTTACAATTATGTAGGAATATTATTTAATCTAGGACTCGCTTATCAACAATTACAACAATGGCAACTCGCTTATGATACTTTTTATAATGCCATTGAAACCGTCGAAGACATCCGGGCAGGAATTGTCAAAGGCGGAGATGCAGCCAAACAGAAATTAGCCGAAGAATGGCAGAAACTTTATCAAGCAATGGTGGAAGTTTGCATCGAACTGAAAAACTATACTGCCGCCATTGAATATGCCGATCGCAGCAAAACCCGTAACCTGGTTGAACTGTTGGCAACCCGCGACCTTTACCCCAAAGGCGATATTCCCCCAGAAGTCCTCGATGAACTCACCCGCCTGCGACAAGAAATTGAAACGGAACAACGCCGCCTGGAAATCGAAGAACGCAGCCGCGACAGCTTCGGCGGAGGGATGATGGGAGAACGGAGCCCGCAAATTACCGACATAAAAACGACGCCACCAGACCGCAGCCACCTCAACCAACTTCAGCAACAACTTGACGATTTAATTAACGGTGAGATTACCCCCATCGACCCCGACTTCCGCCGCACGCAAAAAGTGGAACCGATTCCGTTTGCTGAGATTCAGGCTTTGACGGGGGAAAATACCGCGATTTTAGAATGGTATATTTTAAGCGATCGCTTTTTGGTGTTTATCGTCACACCCCCGACAAAACCCACGGCAACCGACGGGGAAGCGGTCACACTCTGGCAGTCGAACTCGGAAGATTATCAACAATTAATCAAGTGGGCGAATGACTACTTAAATTCTTATCGAAATCGCGAAAGTGCCGAATGGAAAAATAGCCTCACTTCCCGCCTGCAACAGTTGGGAGAAATCCTGCATATCAACGAACTGATTGCGACGATTGAGAAGACAGCTAAAAAGTGCGATCGTCTCGTACTCATTCCCAACCGCTTCTTACATTTATTCCCCCTTCACGCCTTGCCGCTATCCCAAACCGGGGAAGATATCACCTACTTAATGGATCGATTTTCCGGCGGTGTCAGTTACGCCCCCAGTTGTCAACTGTTGCAAACCGCAAACAACCGCCAGTGTCCCGACTTCTCCCAACTCCTCGCCATCCAAAACCCGACTCAAGATTTAGAGTATACCGACTTGGAAGTTGACAGCATCCGCAATTATTTCAACTCCAGTGATATTTTAGCCAAGAAAGAGGCAAAAAAATCAACATTCGATTCCCAACAAAAAACCGCCCACTGCAATCACTTTGCCTGCCACGGTTACTTCAACTTTGAGAATCCCTTACTGTCGGCATTATTATTATCTGACTGCTACCTGGAACCGCCGCCCACAACCCTCGATCGCAGCCAACACCTTCCTCTCAATAATAACAAAACCGTCGATTTAAGTCAATGTTTGACTTTGGGAGATGTGTTTACTTTGGATTTGCGTTCCTGTCGGTTGGTGACACTTTCCGCCTGCGAGACGGGGTTGATTGATATTCTCTCCAACAGTGATGAATATATCGGTTTACCCAGCGGCTTTTTGGTGGCGGGTTCCACTAATGTGATCAGTTCTCTTTGGGCGGTTAGTGATATTTCCACGGCGTTGTTGATGATTCGGTTTTATCAACTGTTGCGGGAGGGCGAGGAAGTTGCGATCGCTTTAAATCACGCCCAGAATTGGTTGAGAAATGCCACCAAATCGGAATTATTAGATTGGATTGATGCCAAGAATAAAATGAGGTTGCGTCTTGGCTTGCAAAGGATTCCAGATGAGGCAAAACCTTTTGAGTCTCCTTATTACTGGGCTGCATTCTGTGCGGTGGGCAAGTTTTAATGATGTCCAAGAAACCGGGTTTCTGAGATCGACCCTCGTGGCGATGCGAAGATCTTCATAGAAACCCGGTTTCTAAACAGCCACAAAAATCAAAAATATGATATAATTCTACTTGCATTGAGTTATTCCGTCCCATGTCTTTCTACTATCACCAAAACCTGGAAGCCTTTCTGCAACTGTTACAGGAACAACCCCAGTTATTTGCCGACTCCCAACGTCAGGAGTTGCTGGAATTAATTGAACCCTTGGAAGATGATGTCGAAACATTGTCAAACGCGATCGCAACTTGGTATGAAAAAGATAATAAGATTGTCGATGCTCAGTTGGCAATCCTCAATCGTTTAGTTAGTCGTTCAGAAGGCGATCGCATCCCCGGCGGACCCACGGGTTCGGTTTCACCTCCCCCCATCAATCAACAATTAAATAAAGAACTGCTAAAAAATGCCATCCTCCAAAGCCAGCCATCCGCCAAAAAGAATCAGACGCAACCCTAATTTATGGCTGTTCAACCGAAAGTTAAAAATCCCAAACTGACGTTGATTGCATTTCAACTGAGAAATAGTTTGGAGTCCGGAGACGAACCCGTAGAAAATGCCAGTCATCTCTGGACAAAATGCGGAGAAATTGGTAAAAGTTTAAATGCTTATGAATCTGAATTGGAATCTTTAATCGAACGATTGTCAACCTATAAAGAGTGGACAGATGATGTTTCCAATGATTATCAAGAACTGCTTCCAGAACGATTTGTCCCTTTTGTTGGTAACTTAAAACCCCAGATAAAAGGGACATTTTATCCAATTCAGCTTCATGATACCTACGCCGTTGACATCACCCTTTATCAACCCCAAACAGAGGTTTATATTTCACAACTCCATCAATTTGTCAACCCCGATTATTGTTTGTTACCCAATAATATTCAATCGGATTTAGGACAAACGCTGATCTTTTTTGGTGAACCTGTCAAGTGTGAGGATGACAGAAAGTTTGCCGATGATTGCGTGCGGGGGTTATTGCCGACTGCGGAGGCGGATAAATTATCGAAAAATCCGTCACAAGGACAACTCCTCGGCAGTCCGATTTTTGAATATTCCACCGGAGACTATCACCCGGAACGACAAACCCATCTATTGATTTGGTTGAATACATCCGAGGAAACTCGGCAGTTAGAAGAAAAAGGGAAATATTATCAACCCTTGATCAATCTATTATGTTATCGCCATAAAATTCTCTATGCTTATCGCCAGTCCCGTTGGTGTTATCATCAGGCGAAAACTATCTTTCAGGCATTATCGCCAAAAGCGAAAACCATTGAGGAATTAACCGCTGAGAACTTGGATCTTCACCTGGAAAGTTTGAAGCGGGAATTGCTGGAACTGCCAAATTTTTCCTTTCGTTATGTCAACTTAATTCAACAAATTAAAATTCATTTAAACACGATTAAAACTAATTTTAAAAATTATCAATATAGCCTTGACAATTTGCGGGAAATTATGGTAAAAGAAGATAGCCTGGAATTTTGCAATCAATTTATCCGACGGACAGAGAAAAAAATAATCGGACAGATTGAGGTTGATTTGGAGTATTTAATTCCCGGACAGGCTTTATTTTCGGAACTGATTAATACCATTCGCGGATTGGTAGAAATTGAACAGGCAGAGCGCGATCGCTCCCTCGAACACACCATCCAAATCTGGGGTGCTGGACTGGGTGCCGGGGGGATTGTCGCTTCCGCTGTTTCCGGGCATCTTGAAAACGGGTTGATTGTCAAAAATGAGCAAAATCAAAACGTACTAAATCCCGCCATTCATGGTACGATATTCTTGAGCCTATCCGCATTTATCCTGGTGGGAGGTATCGTCGGTTATTTCAATGGCGGACTGGCTGATTTGTATCGTGATTTGAAAAATAAATTTCAGAAACCCAAGGGGTGATATATTTTTAGAGTCGAAGCTTCAGCCGGGATGCCGTGGTAAAATCAAACTCGGGTCACTGACAAACATTCAGAAAGAAAAATTACAGCGTCGAAATGCCTGAAAAAATTAGCAATTTGAAAATACTTGAAACCGGAATAAATACAATCCATAATCGATTTATTTGAGTCGTTTTTAGGAGAAAATCTAACCATGAATTCCGCTCAATTTCAATACTTAACCGATAGCAATGGAAATCAAACTGCTGTCGTCATCCCGATTGAAATATGGAGACAGATCCTACCTCAAGATGATGAGTCAATCGAAACAATAACCGAACAGATTGAAGACTATTGCCTGAACAAAGCAATGGATGAAGCAAAAACGACTCCTCTTCTCAGTCGCGATATCGCCCTTGATTTTTTGGCGGAGGATGAGGATTGAGCGTTGAGTTCTGAAGACGATTTTTTCAAACCCCAAAACTATCCCAAACGTCGCCATTCAATCCGAACATGAATTTACCCTCGTCGAATTCCCCCCCCCAGCGCATCCGAGAAGCGATCGCACACCTGCACCAAATGACCCGCCTCGACATTCAGACCGGGTGGCGATTTCACCTCGGGGATATTTCCGAAACCGATAGAGACAATTGGCGGCACTGGCAAATCGTCCAACTCAACGATCGCCGCCATATCCCCTGGTCGGCCGGAAAGGAGATTTTGTGGCTGGCACAGGACATCGAAATTCCTCCGACATTGGCGGGATATCCCCTGTCGGGGTTGCGGTTGAAATTGGAGTTGAGTTGGTGGGCGGAAGATGCCCGAATTTATATTAACAGAAATTGGGTGCTCTCGGGGGATTTGTTCGACTGTTCGACCAAGTTAATCCTATCGGAGGCGGCGGAACCGGGGGAAAAATTTACGGTATTTTTGCGGCTGGTCAGTCCCGGTCACGACGCGGGCGCCCTGGTGACTTCCCGGTGTATTTACGAGGCGGGAGGCGAGGGGGAAATAGACCCGGGGTTCGTCGGGGACGAGTTGGCAGTTTTCTATACTTATATAATAGGGGCAAATATCGATAACTTCCCGTCGGCAACCGGCGGGAAAACTTTGACACCCGAACGCCGCGATCGCTTGCAAGAATTGGCGATCGCAGTTGATAATATAAATTGGGGAATCGTGGGCGATCGCTCCCTATTTCTGCGGCAGTTATCCACCCTGCGACAGTGTTGGGAACAGTTATCGGATTTTGCGATAGCAAAAATTTCCCTTTTGGGACACGCCCACCTGGACTTGGCTTGGCTGTGGCCGGTATCAGAAACCTGGGAAGCCGCCGTCCGAACCTTCGAGTCCGTCTTGCAGTTGCAGGCAGATTTTCCCGAACTGATTTTTTGTCATTCCACCCCCGCCCTCTACTCCTGGATTGAGGAAAACCGCCCCGATTTGTTCGAGTTAATCCGAAAACAAATAGCGGCGGGAGTCTGGGAAGTAACGGCGGGACTCTGGGTAGAACCGGAATTGAACACGGTTTCGGGAGAATCCATCGTCCGCCAAATTCTCTACGGCCAAAAATACGTTTTGGAGAAATTCGGCGAAATCTCCCGAGTCGCTTGGCTGCCGGATAGCTTCGGATTTTGTTGGCAACTTCCGCAATTGCTGCGACAGGGAGGCATCGATTATTTTGTCACCCAAAAACTCCGCTGGAACGACACGACAGTTTTCCCGTTCGGCCTGTTTCGGTGGCGGGGTTTGGACGGTTCGGAAATCGTCAGTTTGATGTCGGCACTCATCGGGCAGAATATCGAACCGCTGAAGTTGGCAAACTACGCCGTCGAGTGGCAACGCCAAACCGGATTGCGGGACTGTTTGTGGCTGCCGGGAGTCGGCGACCACGGCGGCGGTCCGACGCGGGAAATGTTGGAAACGGCGCGGCGGTGGCGGTCTTCGCCGCTATTCCCGGAATTGAGATTTCTACAGGCGGCGGATTATCTCGACCGGGTGGCGTATACTACCGAACTGCCGATATGGGAAGATGAGTTATATCTCGAGTTTCATCGCGGCTGTTACACCAACCACGCCGACCAGAAACGCTGGAATCGCTTGTGCGAACAGTCGCTGTACCGGGCGGAATTGTGGGCGTCGATCGCCGAGATAATGGGAGGTTCCCCGGATGCCGCCGATTTGGAGGCGGCTTGGAAGGCGGTTCTATTCAACCAATTTCACGATATCCTCCCCGGTTCGGCAATTCCCGAGGCCTATGTCGATGCCAACCGGGGTTGGGAAATGGTGGCGGAAACGGCGGCGCGGGTTGAGGAGGAGGCATTGCAGGCGATCGCACAGTCCCTCTCTCTACCCCACCCCCCCCAACCAGACGCGATACCGATTATCGTCTTCAACCCCCTCAACTGGACGCGATCGCAACTCCTATCCGTCCCCCTACCCTCCGGGGAAAGTTGGCGGGTTTTCGATAGCGACGGAAATGCCTTAATCTCCCAACGGGTGGCGGTTTCGGGAGGTTCGGAATTGCTGTTTTTGGCAACTGGTGTGCCGTCGGTGGGATTTCGCTGCTTCTGGTTGCTGCCGCCGACGGCGGAAACTCCCGGCCGGCAAGGGTTTCAGCCCCAAAGCACCCCTGTAGGTGCACACCTTTTCCCATTATCTCATACTCTATCAGATCCGGATTTTTCTGTCAATACCCTTGAAAAAAATTGCCAAAATTGGGAATTCGAGAACCAGTTTATCCGGGTAAAAGTCTCAGGGAAGACGGGAGACGTTATCGCCATTTTCGACAAAATCAATTACCGGGATATCCTGAAAAATCCCGGACATCAGTTGCGAGTGTTTCGGGACGAGGGACAGTATTGGGACGCCTGGAATATCGACCCCAATTATTTGCAATATCCCCTAGAACCGCCGCGGCTGGAATCCATCGCGTTGGTGGAGGAAGGTTCGCTGCGTCTGCGGTTGCGGGTTATCAAAAAAATCAATAACTCCGAGTTTTGTCAGGATTACGTCCTGTCGGCAGATTCGCCAATTTTGAGAATCGAGAACCGGGTAGACTGGCGGGAACGCCACGTTTTAGTTAAGGCGTATTTCCCGTTGACGATAACGGCAGAATTATCAGCACATGAAATACCGGCAGGTACAATAGAACGCGAGACAGAGAAAAAATGCGATCGCGCCAAAGCAAAGTGGGAAATTCCCGTTCTAAATTGGGGCGATTTGAGTGATAGAAATTACGGCATCAGCGTATTGAATAACTGCAAATACGGCTACAATTTCCAAGCGGACAAAATCGGCTTAACCTTGCTGCGAGGTTCAACATGGCCAGACCCCGATTCCGATATCGGCATCCACGAATTCGCCTACGGAATTTATCCCCACCGGGGAAACTGGCGGGAAGGGGAAACCGTGCGGCGAGGTTACGAATTCAACCAACCCTTGCAAGTGCAGGTTTTGTCGCTATCGAATTTTTCGACAACCGGCGGAAACCAGTCCGCGAGTTTTTTAAAGTGGGATGCCGAGAACGTAATTTTGATGGCGCTGAAGCGATCGCACACCGACCCCAAAACCTGGATTTTACGCAGCTACGAGTGCCACGGCCGGGAGGCAGTTTGGCAGATACAGAATAGTTTGGGAGTCGAGGTAAAATCAGCCGTAAACTTATTAGAAGAAGAAATAGAAGATTCGGAGGCCATAATTCATCCTTGGGAGGTTGCCAGTGTTGCGATCGCCATAAATCCGTAGATGCTTATGCCAACACCCCGACTCCCCATCTGCGAAAATCTGCGAAATCTGCGGACTTATATAGAAAGGCATCGGGAATATTTCACCACAGAGGCACAGAGGACACAGAGAGAAGAGAGAGCTTGACGGGGCGGGCAAAATTGGCGATTAAACCCCAACTCCCCATCTGCGAAAATCTGCGAAATCTGCGGACTTATAGCTAGAGATGCGATCGCTTCAAGTCGAGAA
>NZ_JAJENU010000524.1:0-24980 GCF_035615495.1 Lyngbya sp. CCY1209
CTAAAGCCGCTTGAGTCGGTTTTCCTCTCCGCGATCAATCACGGAGCTTCCAACCCTCCCAAAAGTTTGACGTGATTGATCGAAGCCACCGCCGAACTCATGTACTTTGAAGTCGTCAAATCAACCGTTGAATTCTGTCCGGTCTTTCAACGGAAAAAAATCAATACACTGCTACTTTACCGAAGAATCCGGCGTGACTTAAAAATCGTGCGGAATTTCATGAGCCACGAATGTAGGTTCGTAGAAAGCAACCTGGCAAACAGTGGTGTCCGGTCAATTTATCATCAACTGTTAGCTTGAGAAATCGGCCGTGGGGTCGCTTACAAACTGAAAACACGAGAAACAACCTTAGATTGAAAATGCGACTTCCTCCCGAAGTGCGCTGACAGAATCAGGTGGTGTCTATTATTGAGGAGGTGAACGTAAAATTGACACCGAAAACATATTCACAATTTCTTCACTTTTTACAAGAAGAATTATCGATTTCCCCCGCCTCCATTGCTGCGGCACAGCGGGTGCATCAAAACTCCGACGAGAAACATAAGTATCCCGATCCGAGTCCTTTATCCATGACCCTTTGGCAGTACGGACTCGTCACTCTCGAACAACTCGATCGCATCTTCGACTGGTTAAAAACCGCCTATTGATAATTGGGGAGTCGGGAGTGGGGAGTAGGGAGTAGAAAATTCAACGATTTTCCATTCCCTACTTTCCTCCCATTGATAATTATAAATTATCAATTGTTAATGAGCAATTAAGACGCGATCGCCACCTTGTTGGCCGCATTCAGACCCGCGCCGGGGGCCGCGCCCTCGTAACCCAACTCTCGGACGGTACTTTCCAAAGCCGCGATCGCACAGAGAAGGTCGCGATCGCACACGAAACCCAGGTGTCCGATGCGGAAGATTTTACCCTTCAAATGATCCTGTCCGCCGGCCAAAGCGATATCGAACTTTTTCCGCATCACCGACCGCACCCGTTCCGCATCCAACGACTCCGGCGGACGCACCGCCGTCACCGCATTACTCGGCGCCTCGTCCGGGGCCAGCAGGGGCAAATTCATCGCCTTCAGGGCCGCCCGGGTTATCTGCGTCATCCGTTGGTGGCGGGCGAAAATATTCTCCAACCCCTCGGCCTTCATCATCTGCAACGTCACCTGGAGGGCGTAAAACAGGTTCACCGGCGGGGTGAAGGGGTTGCTATTTTTGGTCGCACTCTTGCGGTAGGGCCCCAAATCCAAATAGTAGCGGGGCAGGTCCGCCGTCTTGTAGGCTTCCCAGGCCTTCGGACTCACCGACACGAATCCCAGTCCGGGCGGAATCATGTAACCCTTTTGGGACCCCGACCCGACCACATCCAACCCCCACTCGTCGATGGGGAGGTGCGTCGCCCCCAAACTCGTCACCGCATCCACAATAATCAGCGCTTCGCCGTGGGCCTTGACGTGGCGGTTGATGGTTTCCAGGTCATTGAGAACCCCCGTCGAGGTTTCGCTGTGGGTGAGGATCACCGCCTTGATTTCCTTTTCCGCATCCGCCTCCAGGCGTTCCCGGAACTGTTCCGGGTCCAGGGGTGCGCCCCATTCGGCCGAAATGATTTCCACATTCAACCCGTAGGCTTTGGAAATTTCCGCCCAGCGATCGCCGAATTTGCCGTTGCAACCGCACAACACGCGATCGCCCCGTTTCAGGAAATTGATAATCCCCGCTTCCATCGCCGCCGTCCCGCTGCCGGTGAGGATCAGCACGTCATTTTGGGTCTGGTGCAGCCATTTCAGATTCTCCGTCACCTCCGCCATAATTTGACTGAAATCCCCGCTGCGGTGGCCGATGGGGTGTTTGGCGAGGGCGAGTAACGCTTTCTCGGGAACCGGCGTCGGCCCCGGAATCATCAACATCAACTTATCATCCATGTCTCTATCTTTCCGTCTGGTTAGGTGTGTTCGATCGCGTTCGGTCTGCGTGGGCCTTGCCCAAATTCATCATTTTATATCAAATCTGGCTTGTCAACGGAGGTAATAGGGAATAGGTAATAGGGAATGGGGAAAACGCGACTCCCTAATACCGACTCCCGACTCCCTCGATCGCCGATATTTTGTGGTTAATGAACGAGATTTGATATTACTTGCGATCGCGCCCGGCCAACAGGTGTTCGAGGGCGACTTGGGGATCGGGTTGCTTGACGAGGGATTCGCCGATGAGCACCGCCTCCGCCCCCGCATCGACGACGATATCGAGATCTTCGCCACAATGCAACCCCGACTCGCTGACGACGAGAATATCCCGGGATTGGAGTTGTTCCCGGCGACTTTCTAACAGGGTGCGGGTGGTGTCGAGATCCACGGTAAAATTTTGCAGGTCGCGGTTGTTGATGCCGACCAAATTGACGCCATCCACAGCCAAGACGCGATCGAGTTCTTCGAGGGTGTGCACTTCCACCAAAGCCGTCATGCCCAACATTCCGGCAATTTTGGTAAAATATTGTAAGTCCTGATCGGAGAGAATCGCCGCAATTAACAATACGGCATCTGCCCCGTTCAGCCGCGCCAAATAAAATTGGTAGGGGTAGATCATGAAGTCCTTGCACAGCAGGGGCAGATCCACCGCCGCCCGCACCTTGGCGAGGTTTTCAAAACTTCCTTGGAAGAACTTTTGATCGGTCAGAACCGAAATGCAACTCGCGCCGCCTTTTTGATAGGAACGGGCGATCGCTTCCGGGTCGAAATCTTCCCGGATCACCCCTTTGCTGGGGGAGGCTTTTTTCACTTCCGCGATCGCCGCCGGACGGGTTTTGGAGTTCCGCAGGGCGCCGAGAAAGTCCCGGCAGGGCGGCAAACTCATCACCTGCTTTTTCAGCGCCAACAGCGGCAGGCGATCGCGCATTTGCGTGATTTCTTTTTCCTTATTCCAGACAATTTCCTCTAAAATATGGCGGGGTTCAGCCTCCGGCGTCGCCACCTTGTAGCGGAGGTTGAGAACGTCCACGGAGGGGTTGGGGGGATGACGGCGAATTTGGATCATGATTTTTTGGAAATTTGGGTGTCTGTCGTTAAGGTTGCCAGACTCGATCTTACCCGAAATCGCGATCAGTCGGAATGCTGTGCAAAACGGCGATCGCCCGAAATATTTTGTACGAGGGGAAACTGCACCCAAAACTTGGCATGATCTCCCAAAAAATGCCAAATTGATCCTAAAAATTCCCGACCCCGATCCATCCGTCGTCCTACAAGGCAACATGGGAAGCCGCGATTTTGACCGCTGGGGGAACTGCCACGCGATCGCCGTTCGGGAAATTGCCGGTCAATAGCATAAAAAAACAGGTATATTGATCGCTCACACTTCCGGAAAGCTTGGAAACAGGTTCTCACCGACCGGGGAAGCAGTCAGTGTATAGCTGACAAAATTAAACCCGGTTTCGGGCCGAAACCGGGCGTCATTTCGGACTAGCGGAAAAATCTGCGGTGCAGGCGAGTTCCGGTTCCCCCGTCCGCCGGATCGAGGAACGGTTTGAGGAAAATTCCCTCGGGGCGGCGGGTGGATCTGGGGACGATCCCCTCAATGATGCCGGAGCCCGATCGCTCGTCCACCCAGGTGTAAACCCCTTGGGTGTTCTGTCCACTGTCGGCGATGACCAGATTTTGGAAAATGCGATCGCGCACCAATTCTGGATTTTCCCCCACCGGCACCGTCAGCACGATCCGACATTGGGGCAGATCTTCCGTGGTGGCGCAGATCGTGTTATAACCGTTTTCCACGTCCGTTTGTAGGGCGACGAGTCCATCGGGCCGGTAGGACTCCAGGCGGCGGCTGATTTCGGCGCAGCGGCGATCGGGTGTCCAACCTCCCCCCATCAGGCCGGGGACGGCCCAGGGATAGCCGCGATCGGGCTCGCTGATGGGATAATACATGACGGTGTATTCGCCCCCCACCACTTCGCACCGAAACCGGGGAAGGTCGGCCGTTTCCGTCTCCACTTCCACCTCGGGGATGGGGACCGTCTCATCTGGGGTGGACGTCGCCGTCGGTTCGGTCCGGTCCGTTGGGGCGGGTTCTTCGGCCTGGGGAACCGGGATCGGAATGCCCAGTTCTTCCGAGATCGAGGACCACCAGGGGTTGAAGTTGCGTTCCCCCACCGGCAGGGGTCGGGCCAGGGCGGCACCTTGACCCCAGACCAGAGGGAGGGACAAGCTGAGAATGCCCGCGATCGCAGACATTCGGCTCAAACCGGACTTGAATTGCTCAAACATGGAATTTTTCCCCTCCTTCAGGTAAAGTGGTGATATTTTCTTAGGCACAACTGCCGCTCATTTTGTTCACAAATCTTTACAGTTGGTCGCGGGTCTCATAAAATACTCAGGTGTGAAACTTCAAGGAGTGCAAACGATAATGTCGGAGGCAGGGAAGCCACTGACAGTTCCCAAAGAGTTCCTGATCCCAGACGGCGGGGTGAATATTACCCTACTGATGTTCCTGGGCGCAGTCGCAATTGTCATCAGTTCCACTGTCGGATACTGGTGTTGGAACTGGCCTGACTGGTTCTGTTTTTCCATCAACGTTCTCGCCCTGCACCTGTCAGGGACGGTGATCCACGATGCATCCCACAATTCTGCCCACCGCGATCGCATCCTGAATGCGATTTTGGGACACGGCAGCGCATTGATGTTGGGGTTCGCGTTTCCCGTATTTACCCGGGTTCACATCCAACATCACGCCCATGTTAACGATCCAGACAACGATCCCGATCATTTTGTTTCCACAGGCGGTCCCCTGTGGCTGATCGCGGCGCGGTTTTTTTACCACGAGATCTTCTTTTTCCGGCGCCGGCTGTGGCGGAAATACGAGTTGTTGGAGTGGTTTTTGAGCCGGATGGTGGTGATTTCCATCGTCGCCGTCTCCGTGCACTACCATTTTTTGGGCTACATTTTGAACTTCTGGTTCTCCCCGGCTTTGGTGGTGGGGTTGGCTTTGGGCCTGTTTTTTGACTACCTGCCACACCGTCCCTTTCAGGAGCGAAATCGCTGGAAGAATGCCCGGGTTTATCCGAGTCCGATTCTCAACCTATTGATTCTCGGCCAAAACTACCACCTGATCCACCACCTGTGGCCGTCGATCCCCTGGTACAATTACAAACCCGCCTACGAAGCTACCAAACCCTTATTGGATGCCAAGGGTTCCCCCCAAACCTTGGGGTTGCTCAACGGTAAGGATTTTTGGAGTTTTCTGTACGATGTTTTTCTGGGCATCCGCTTCCACCGCCGTCAGTCTACGAAATTGGCGAAGGCGGAGGACGGTTCGGTGCCGCGATCGTGAGGGTGGAATGGGAACAGTCAGGGGCGGTCATTTCACCGGAAATGGCCGAATCATTTTTGATGATATTTGAGATTTTTTGGGGACTGAAAACCGATCCGCAGTCCTCGAAAGGATGAATTTTTGCTATCATAAAAAGGGATTAATTTTTAAGTTATAGCAGTGCGCGATCGCGGATGATTGACTAAGGTCGGGTAGCACAGGCATCTTGCCTGTCCGAATTGACACGCTTTGAAATGAATTTCAAGGCTGATAGCGAAAGTCCACGCCAGCGTGGACTCGGTTGGATCAATTGCCGAGATTGAGGTGATTGGAAATGGGCGAATGGCATTCGCTCTGGAAAATGCTATAATTATCATTTCTGTCTCCTGTCTTTTGCTTGTCAATGAAGTCGGTCAGCTTGCCGGAAGTGATTCGGATCTTTGGGGTGACACCTGAAGAGGTTTTAGAGTGGGAGAAGAAGCAGTTAATTCGCAGTTACTTTGACGGCAATAAAAGGCGAATTTTTGACTTTCAAGAAATCGAGGAATTTTGCAAAAGAAAAAGGGGCGATCGCACCGAAAATCGCTATGGAATTTTGCGGGAAGAAAAGCAGACGAACTTCAAAGCGATCGAACTGTTTGCGGGGGCGGGGGGGTTGGCGCTGGGGTTTGAAAATGCGGGGATTCGGCATCAATTGCTGGTGGAGTGCGATCGCACCTGCGCGGACACCCTGAAAACCAACCGCCCCGACTGGCCGGCGGTTTGCGACGACGTTTCCAACATCGACTTTTCGGAATTTCGCCACAAAATTGATATCGTATCCGGCGGGTTTCCCTGTCAGGCGTTCAGCCACGCCGGGTTTCGCCGGGGGTTGGAAGATGCGCGGGGAACGCTGTTTTTCGAGTTCGCCCGGTGCGTCCGCGAAACCCAACCCAAAATCGCGATCGCCGAAAATGTGAAAGGGCTCCTCACCCACCAAAAAGGGGAAACCCTGAAAACGATGTTGGAGATTTTGGATCATCTCGGCTATGTTGCCCGCCATCAAATCCTGCGATCGCAATTCTTAGATGTCCCCCAAAAACGGGAGCGACTGTTTATCATCGCCACCCGCAAAGATTTGCATTTGGAACCGATTTTTCCGGCCGAAAAAAGCTACTCGATTTCCCTGCGAGAAGCCCTGCAAGACTGCCCCCCCTCGCCGGGGGTGGAATACACCGATCGCAAACGTCAAATCATGGAACTCGTCCCGCCGGGGGGAAATTGGCGCGACCTGCCCCCGGATATTCAAAAAAACTATATGAAAAACAGCTATTATAAAGCCGGGGGACGGACGGGATTTGCCAAACGATTAGCCTGGGATGAACCGGCATTGACTTTGACTTGTAGCCCCTCCCAAACCCAGACGGAACGCTGCCATCCCGACGAGACGCGGCCGCTGCGGGTGCGGGAATACGCCCGAATCCAAACCTTTCCCGATTCCTGGGAGTTCGCGGGGACGTTATCGGCCCAATACAAACAAATCGGCAACGCCATCCCCGTCAATTTGGCTTACCACATCGGTTGCGGCGCCGTGGCGACACTTCGCGGAGAAACGCCGACACCGATGCGGCAACCCGAACCCGAAAACCTACAATTAACTATTCCGGGTCTGAATTGTTGATAAATTGTTATGGGGTGGCGTCGCGATCGCGATCGGGGCCCTTCAGAAATTGAACTGTGGAGATTTTGATGAAAACCGAGGAAAAAAAAGGGGAACCAGCGATCGCCGAAACAGCGACCCCATCTAATCTTTGGGCCAAATGGCGGGAAAATATCGTGCTCCTTGTCGTCGCGTTGGCTTTGTCGCTGCTGATCCGCATTTTTGTAGCCGAACCCCGCTACATCCCGTCCGATTCCATGTTCCCCACCCTGGAAATCGGCGATCGCCTGGTGGTGGAAAAAGTCTCCTACCGCCTCCACCCGCCCGAATTCGGCGATATCATCGTCTTCGCCCCCCCGCCCCAGTTGCGGGCCCAGGGCTACACCGAAAACCAGGCCTTCATCAAACGCATCATCGGCCAACCCGGACAGCAAGTGGCAGTCCGCGGCGGTCGGGTTTACCTCGACGGCCGTCCCCTCCCCGAAGACTACATCGCCGAACCCCCGGATTATGACTGGGGACCCCATCCGGTGCCGGCCGGTCAGTATTTCGTGATGGGCGACAACCGCAACGACAGCAACGACTCCCACATCTGGGGATTTCTGCCCGAGGAAAATATCATCGGACGGGCCGCCTTTCGCTTCTGGCCCTTCGATCGCCTGGGGAACGTGTGAAGGGGCTCCTGGACGCTCGGCATTCCCCGGCGGTACGGAAATTGCGACCCCCGGGGGGTATTGTGCCGAAAGCGCGACTGTTAAAATTGGAACACATATATCATCCGACGTGATTTGTGTCCGCCCTCCCGGCGAGGGGCAGCAAATGTCACCATCAAAAATGATGTTTGAGATGTCATTGCAGTTTTGAAGGGTCTGGGAATCATTTCATATTTATAGATTCGGATATTTTCTGAATCGTTTGCTATCGTTGCCGTATAAAAAAAGTGGGGAAATTATGAGTTTCTTTGAATCAGACATCGTACAACAGGAAGCCAAACAATTGTTCGAGGATTATCAATCTTTGCTCCGACTCGGAGGCGACTACGGAAAGTTCGATCGCGAAGGTAAAAAAATCTTCATCGAGCAGATGGAATCCCTGATGGATCGGTATCGCGTCTTTATGAAGCGGTTTGAATTGTCCGAGGATTTCATGGCTCAAATGACGATGGAACAGTTGAAAACCCAACTCGGTCAATTTGGCATCACCCCCGAGCAAATGTTTCAACAGATGAACATGACGTTGGAACGGATGAAATCAGAATTGGAAAAACAGCCCTAGCATCGGGGGAGCCGGGAGAGACAGACTCTCCCCCGGGCTGAGTCCGGAAACCCACCGAAACCGCCGGCGGCGGGGGAGGGCGAATTGTCGCCCCGATCGCACCGGCGGCCGAGAATGTTGTTAAAATACGTTAAGCAAACTCCGCTTCTGCTATATCGGCTTATCGACGTTACCCCCTATGACTGACGTTCCTGTTTCCCGGATTCGCAACTTTTCGATCATCGCCCACATCGACCACGGCAAATCCACCCTCGCCGATCGCCTGCTCCAGGACACGGGGACGGTCGCCGACCGCCAGATGAAAGAGCAATTCCTCGATTCGATGGATCTCGAACGGGAACGGGGGATCACGATCAAACTCCAGGCGGCGCGGATGAATTATACCGCTAAGGACGGCCAGAATTACGTCCTCAACCTGATCGACACCCCCGGACACGTTGATTTTTCCTACGAAGTGTCGCGATCGCTGGCCGCCTGCGAAGGAGCCCTGTTGGTGGTGGACGCCTCCCAGGGGGTGGAAGCCCAAACCCTAGCCAACGTCTATCTCGCCCTCGAAAATGACCTGGAAATTATCCCCGTCCTCAATAAAATCGACCTCCCCGGCGCCGAACCAGAACGGGTGAAGGGGGAAATCGAAGAAATTATCGGTTTGGACTGTTCCGGGGCGATCGAAGCGTCGGCTAAGGAGGGGATCGGGATCAAAGAAATTTTAGAATCCATCGTCCACCTGGTGCCGCCCCCCCAGGACACGGTATCCGAGAAACTGCGGGCGCTAATTTTCGACAGTTATTATGACAGCTACCGGGGCGTGATCGTCTACTTCCGGGTCATGGACGGGACGGTGAAAAAGGGCGATCGCGTCCGGTTGATGGCCTCCAAAAAAGAATACGAAATCGACGAATTGGGCGTCCTCGCCCCCACCCAAAAACCCGTGGACGAACTCCACGCCGGGGAAGTGGGCTACTTCTCCGCCGCCATCAAAGCCGTGGAAGATGCCCGGGTCGGCGATACCATCACCCTCGCCAAAACCCCCGCCGACGCCCCCCTCCCGGGCTACACGGAAGCAAAACCGATGGTGTTCTGCGGGTTATTTCCGACAGATGCGGACCAGTTCCCCGACCTGCGGGAGGCCCTCGATCGCCTCAAACTCAACGACGCCGCCCTCTCCTACGAGCCGGAAACCTCCAGCGCGATGGGGTTCGGGTTCCGCTGCGGCTTTTTGGGGCTGCTGCACATGGAGATCGTCCAGGAGCGGTTGGAACGGGAGTACGACCTGGATCTGATCGTCACCTCCCCCTCCGTGGTGTACCGCGTCACCACCAGCACCGGGGAAGTCCTGATGATCGACAACCCCACCAATTTGCCCGACCCCAACCACCGGGAGAAAATTGAGGAACCCTACGTCCGGGTGGAGATGATCACCCCGGAAACCTTCGTGGGGACGCTGATGGAACTGTCCCAGACTCGGCGGGGGGATTTCAAAGATATGAAATATCTGACTTTGGGGCGGACGACTCTGGTTTACGAGATTCCACTGGCGGAAGTGGTGACGGACTTTTTCGACCAGATGAAATCGCGATCGCGGGGATATGCCAGCATGGAATATCACTTTGTCGGCTATCGGGCGAATCCCCTGGTCAAATTGGATATCATGATCAACAAAGAGCCGGTGGATTCTCTGGCGATGATCGTCCACCGGGATAAAGCTTACGGCGTCGGGCGGGCGATGGCGGAAAAGCTCAAAGAATTGATTCCCCGCCACCAGTTTAAAGTTCCCATCCAAGCCTCGATCGGTTCCAAAGTCATCGCCAGCGAACATATCCCGGCTTTGCGTAAGGACGTGTTGGCGAAGTGCTACGGCGGCGACATCAGCCGGAAGAAGAAACTGCTGCAAAAGCAGGCGAAAGGGAAAAAGCGGATGAAGGCTTTGGGTTCCGTTGACGTTCCCCAGGAGGCGTTTATGGCGGTACTCAAACTCGATCAAAGTTGACCCGACCGCACAACCCGGAGGGCCGGCACAGAGGCACGGCCCCCACGGTCGTTTCTCCCCTCATTTCCCCTCTGGAAATCGCCGTTTCGGGGGCCATTATGGCAGTGGGCGCTCCTGTGGTTGCAGATTTGGGAAATCTGAAGCGGCTTCAAACTTTTGCCTCTTGCCTCTTGCCTCTTGCCTCTTGCCTCTTGCCTCTTGCCTCTTGCCTTTTCTCGTGGGGGCGAATCAATCCGCGATCTGATAAACGTCGATCGCCTGAGTCCGGCCCTTGAGGTGGATACGGCCGACAAAATGGGTTAAAAATCGACCGCCGATCTGTTTGTGGGTTTCCTGACTCATCAAAATCCGGCAAACTCCCGTCCCGAAAGATTTGTCGTAACTCTCCAAACGAGCCGCAATATTCACGCTGTCCCCGAGGGTGGTATAATCCATGCGCTGGGAACTGCCCAAACTGCCCGTCACCACCTCTCCGGTGGCAATTCCCACCCGCATCGAAACCGTGGGCTTTCCCTCGATCTGCCACTGGCGGTTGAGCGATCGCAACTTTTTCCCCATCTCCACCGCACAGGAAACCGCCGCGATCGCATCCCGGGAAATCTCCTCCGGCGTCGTCCGGGGAATCGGCACGCCGAACACCGCCATCACCGCGTCACCGATAAACTTATCGACAATTCCCTTATGATCCAGTACGATATCCGCCATGCCGTTCATGTACTCGTTGAGCCACACCATCAGGGCGTCCGCCTCCATCGTTTCCGCGATCGTGCTGAACCCCTTCAAGTCCGCAAAAAGCACCGTGGCGACCATCTTCTGTCCCGTCAGTTGGCCGCGGGCGATCAACTCGTCCCGACTCTGCCAGATCATCTCGGCAATTTGGGGGGTGACGTGGCGTCCGAACAGGGTCATCACCATCTGGCGTTCCTGATGTTCCAAATTGGCGATGTACCCGGCGATCGCAATCCCCGACCCCGCAAACGCCAGCATCGGCGGGACGACCGGAACCCACCACCCCTCCAAAAACGCCAAATAGCTGCCGGCGACCAGAGAGCCCCCGGCGACCGCCAAACTCACAGCCACCCGCAAACTGAATCGGTAAGTCCACCCCAACACCGCCCCGGAGACGGCCCAGATCAAAATCCACGCCCATTCCACCTTGTCGGACCAGACCCGAAACTGGGGGCGTCCGTCCAGGGCCGCGCCGATCATCTGGCTGGCCACGTTGGCGTGGATCACCACCCCCGGCATCCGATCGCTCAAACTCAGGGGCCCGCCGCTGTAGGGGGTAAAAAAAAGGTCGTTGAGGCTCTGCCCGATGGGGCCGATCAAGACGATGCGATCGCGAAACCAGTCCGGCGGCGCCCGGCCTTCGAGGACGTCCGTCAGGTCGATGGTGTCGAAATTCTCCTGGGGTCCCCGGTAATTCAACAACACCTGATAGCCACCCGAGTCCGCCCCCACGTACCCGCCATCGTTCCCGGTAAAGCGGACAAAGACCCCATCGCCCAACTTGACGTTCCCCGCCTCCGTCATCGTCGGGGTGATTCCTTGCCCTTCCAGATACATCAGGGCCAACCTAGCCCCCAAACTCAAGATCGTCCGATCGTCGTCCGGCTGCACCGACAGCAGGCCCCGCCTCACCCGGCCGTCCGCGTCCAGCACCAGGTCGATCGAGGCCACCCGACCCTTTTCCTTCAATTGCGGCGGGGGCGCGATCGCGGCCGTCGTCCCGTCGGCGACCACCTTCTCCACCCCGATCAGGTTGGGGGTGGTTTCGTAGACGTCCAACAATTCTTCGTGGCCCGGTTGCACCGGCAGGTCCCGGTAGATGTCCAACCCGATCGCCACCGGATCCTGGCGGCGGACGATTTTCACCAACTCCGCGATCGTCGCGTCCGGGAGCGGCCACTGTCCCACCTCGCGGATGTCCGGCTCGTCCACCGTAATCACGACGATGCGGGGGTCCGGCGGCTCCAGAGGCCGGAGGCGGAGGAACTGGTCGAAAGCCGCCCATTCAAACAGTTGCAAACCCCCCGTCGCCCGCACGGCGATCGTCAGCGCGGCGACGACGGGGGGAATCAGCAGTCCGGAAACCTGTCGAAACTTGATACTCGAAAGTCGGAAGTGTGAAGTCGGAAGTCGCAAAAAACTCCTTTTCCCGCTCATAACTTCACACTTCATACCGTTAAAATTCCCCGATCGGGAAATGGGGACCTACTCTCGGTGTCACTCCGCGAAGGGTTGGGTTGCGATCGCGTCTAATCCCACTGAGTTTAACAGTTCTTCCCAACGACTGGCTAGGGTCGCGTCTTCGGGTCGAGCCTGCCGCAACGCGGCCAAAGTCGCCAAACTCTCAAACCAGATGCCGTGCCGGGCGTAGAGTGCCGCCCGTTCCACAGGGTTCGCCCCGGTCAGTTGTGCGGCCAGAGTCCCGTCCGGCTCGATGCGTCGGATATCTCCGGAGACGAACACCACTTCGGGCACGTTCTCGGCATCGGCACTCTGACAGACCATTCCAAAGGACCAGCGGTAGGTTTTCCCCATCTCCAAAGCCGGGGCATCCTCCGGAAGTTTGACGCCGACGATGCCCGGTTGATTGGGGACCGGTACGCTCATCTGATACACGTCGGAACCGTCCTCGTCTTTGAGGCTGAATGTCGCTTCGACGCCGGCCGCCGCGGGCAGGTAAAAGTAAAAGACGGGTTTCGGTTCGACGGTGTATCCCCGCAGGTCTGGACCGATTTCCTCGGACCGGATCAAATTGGGCACCAAAGCGGTGAGGTTTTCGCCCAATTGCTCGGCATTCGGGCAAGTTCCCCTCGACCCGCCGGCGGCGGTGCGGCTGGGCATCCCCTGCCCCGGCGGCGGCTCGAACGCCATGCTGGCTTGCGGATGCTCGGAACCGTTGCGGGCGGGTCGAGCCTGGCCCGGCGGGGTGCCGTTGAGCAGAAGTCCGAAGGAAAGTATCACGGAAATACTGATGAAAGGTCGGAAAGGTTGGTTGGTCATGGCCGGTCTCCTGTTTGAGACGATAAGATGTGATGGATGGGAGATGAAAACGAGATCTCTCGGGCGATCGCGCCACGGCGACCCGGGAAAATGGCAACCCCCTCTCGATCCGAATCCGGAGAGCTACAATATCATTGAGAATTATCCTTCTCCAACTTAGCCCGAGAAAATAAGAAACTGATAACCTCCGAAAGTCAGGGAAATGGAAAATCCCATTCCTTCCCCCCTTTAAAATCGGGATTCGATCCGCCTCGCCATCGCCCGATCGAAGCGCCAGCATCTCCGAGTCAAGGAGAGCGATGCCACCCCAAATTCAAAATTTCTTGGGATTGAGGATTCACTTCTCAATCGAGCTCAACCCGAAAAAAGCTTTTTTTATCTTATGATTGCCATCATTTCGGACGATGCCCGGAATTTTTAGCAAGATTTAAACATTGGGACGGGGAGAATGGGGGGTCGGTGTCCGGGCTGGGAAACCCCGATCTCGAGATGATTTCAGTTCCCCACCGAGCACACCCGACGCGGGGCGCCAGATTTTCCATCCCCGGGTTCCTCGACTCCTCACAGCCAATTTCCGATCAAAACAAAGGCGGCCCAATAGTAGGGGTCGCGATACCGGGGTTCTCGCAGCAAGGACAACTGAGCCTGACGGAGGGCTTGGGCTTTGCCCACGCCCGGCCCGGCCAGTTGGCGATAAAATTCAGCCATGAAGGCGGCCGTCGAAATGTCGTTCACCTGCCACAGGGTCGCGATCGTACTCCGGGCCCCCGATCGCACCGCCACCCCGGCCAGCCCCAGGGCTGCCTGTCGGTCCCCCGTCGCCGTCTGGCAGGCGCTCAGGACCAACAACTCCACCGGCTCCGCACTCGTCCCCTGGGAACGGCGCAGCAACCGGTCGAGATCTCGGACGTTGATGCGATCGTCCCAGGTCAACAAAAACGTATCTTCCGCCCGGGAACTGAACTGGCCGTGGGTCGCCAGATGCACCACCGGAAAGGGCGTTTCCTCCATTTGAGCCTGAACCCTTCGGCGGGTAAATCCGTCGTTGAGAAACACCCGGGACGGCACAGCCGCCTCGATTTTCTCCAATTCCGTCTCCACCGCCGGCAGGGCGGCGAATCCCTGGCGGGCCCGACTCAACCCCATCGCCAGGGTTTTGAGTCGTTCCCGGCTCAAGCTTCGCGGTTCGAGCAGTTGCAGCCCCGGTGTCAGGGCGATATTGTACCGTTCTAGCAAATACTGCCGGCCGTCGTAAAGGGCGGCCATCGGCAGGTTCCGCAGCACGCCATCCAACACGAACACCAAGGTTTCGACCTCGGCCGCCGCCAAATCCCCTTCCGCCGGGCGGATCAGCCAATCGTAGATCTCCCCGGACCAACTCAGACGCTGGCGGGTGGAAAAAATGGGGGTGAGGGACTGTTGCAGTTGCCGCACCGTCTCTTCCACCCGAGTTTGGGGGACGGGGGCGGCGTAGTGGCGCAGGGGTCGGCCGGGAACCGATAAAATGACTTCCAGGCGATCGCGGAGAATGATCGGGTAAAAAACCGCCGCCCGGGGGTCGATCGCGTCGATCGGCCGGGGTTGGGCCTCCAGGCAGGCCTCCCGGAAAAAGTCGTCGAGTTCCGCCAATTGCAGGGATTCCATTAACTCCCTCGCCGCCCGGAGATCCTCCGAGCCGACTTCCCCCGTTTCCGGGTCGGGTTGCAAAATCAGGCCCACCAGTTCCCGATAAACGGGTTCGACGCTATCCCGAAACGAGAACTGCACCTGGGGATTCATCGCCACCAAGTCCGTCCGCAGGGACTCCAAGGTGCTGACGGCGGTTCGGTAGGCCGCGATCGCACCAGCCCTGCGATTTTGCGCCTTCAACAGCCGTCCGAGCTGCCACTGCCACCGGTAGGCGATATCCGGCGCGTCGATGGTCTGGGCTAAAAATAGACCCCGCTCCGTCAACGTTTGCGCCTCCGACCACTGTCGATTCTGCTCGTACACGGCTCCCAAGGTTCCCAGGGCGTAGGCTTCCAACCGCCGGTCGCCCAGGGATCGAGCCCGGGCGATCGCATCCCCGAGCCATTCGGCCGCTTCTAATGAGACGTCCCGGGGCACGATGGGCGCATTTGGGAATATCATCAAACTTTCCGCCAGATTGATGCGGGCCTCGATCGCCGTGGGTCCGTCCGGCAAAGCCGCCAGTTGGCTGCGGACGGACTCCCACAACCGCAACGCCTGCGCCCATTCTTCTACTCCCAGCAACAGCCGCAACTCGTTCAACTGAGCTCGGATGCGGACGGAAACCCGGTCGGTATCCGCCGCGTTCTGATACGCCGCCCGGGCCGTTTCGACATCCTGCAAGCTGCCGGCCGTATTGCCTAAACTCAGCCAGATTTCCGCTTCCGCGGCCGGAGGTAAATCGAGCGATCGCGCCAAATCTAGGGCCTCCCCCAACACCGCCCGGGACTGCTCCAAATCCCCCACCACCCGCAGGGCGTTGCCCAAATTTTGTAGGGCCGTCACCTTCAGTGGCGAGTCGGGTTGGGATGCGAGGGATTCCCGCAATTGTTCCAGGGTGTGGAGGGCTTGGCGGTAGAGTCCCAAGGCTTGCAACGCCTGGGAGCGGTTGATCTGGGCGCGGATGACCCCCCGTTCGTCCCCGATTTCCCGATAGATCTCCTCGGTTCGCCGCCAAGTGTCCGCCGCCGCCCGGGGGTCGCCCCGGGACAGTTGCAGTTGTCC
The DNA here is from genome assembly GCF_035615495.1 of Lyngbya sp. CCY1209. Classification (GTDB taxonomy): domain Bacteria; phylum Cyanobacteriota; class Cyanobacteriia; order Cyanobacteriales; family Microcoleaceae; genus Limnospira. Next base: position 15,935 of record NZ_JAJENU010000524.1, read on the forward strand.
GCGAATGTCCGATGTCTGGGCGAGGACGGCCGAGGCCGTCCGATTTTCCAACAGTTGCAAAGCCGCCGCGATCGCCGTTTCCGCCTTTTCCCAGTCGCCCAAACTCTGATAAACGAGCGCCAAATTCCCCAAAGCGATCGCCCGATTGACTTCATCGCCGCGATCGTCCAAGATCACCACCGCCTCTTCTAAAGTTTCCGCCGCCTCGACAAACTCTCGCATTTCATACAGATTTCGGCCCCGTTCCATCAAGATCTGGGGGGAATCGTGCCCCACCACCGGAAGCAGCGGCAAACTCACGGCGAATAAAGCCAAAAGCGCGAATTGTAAAAAGCGATCGAGCGATCGTTTCATAATTGATAATTGAGCATTTATAATTTATAATTGATCGTCAATCATTCCTCTCCTTTATTCAGGGTTTATTATCAATTGATGAAGGTTGCGACTCCTCACCGATAGAATTGGCCGCGGCCACCCGACATTGAGGATGCCATTGATTAAACGAATAGGTCGTCATCCGCGCCGGATTTGCCACCAACTGCACCCCGCCATCGGCATCGAGAACCAAACCCCGAGCTTCAATTGGGGAGTCGGGAGTCGGGAGTTGGGAGTCGGGAGGGGAGGGAGAAATAATGTCCCCTGTGTCTCCTTCTTGCAACGCCGTCACGGGTGCCGCATCGATCCAATCCACCACCACGCCATCCGTTGTCAGGGCATCTCCGGGGGTGGGGGGCAGGCCGCCGCGGCCGGTGATCACGAATTCGCTGCCGGCGTAAGTCGAACATCCCGCCACCACCAGGGTAGAGGGGTCGATCACCTCCGTCGGGAGCGTCACCAAGCCGGAATTGGGGTCGATTTCCGGGCTGCTAATTTCCACCGCCCCGCTGAACTCGGCGCCCAACTCGCTCGTCGCGGTAATGTCGCTGGCGGGGGTTTCCTCAGACCGAAACGCCGTCCCGAACACCCCCCGGGCGCTGATACTCACCCGCCCGCCCCGGCCCTGTTGGGCATTGGCGGTGATGTCGCTATTTTCCAGGGCGATCAAATTGTCCGTGACGATGGTGATGTTGCCCCCGTCGGCGGTGCCGGCGTTAGTGGAAATCCGGCTTTCCCGCCGCAGTTCGATGCGGGGCACGACCAGGGAAATGTTGCCCCCCGTCCCGGCTTCCGTCGCCGCCGAGAGCGCCCCCTGATTGTCCAAAAACAGCGATCGCGCCCGGATCTCCAAATTGCCCGCGGCCCCCTCTCCGGTTCCCCGCACGCCAATTTCCGCCCCGTCGCGGACGGTGAGGCGATCGGTAAAAATCTGCAAATCCCCCGCCGCCCCCTCGCCGCTGGTGTTGGATTCGATGGAACTGGGGACGATGCCATCCCCGACGATTCCGAAGGATACCGACTCCACCGACGGATCGACGCCCGTCGCCACCCCGATCACTTCGATGGATTCGGAGGCTCGAATCTTCAATTCTCCGGCACTTCCCTCGCTCCCCGTCGCCGATGAAATCTGTGCCCCGTCCCGTACCACGATTCGTCTGGCATTGACCGTCAGATTGCCAGCAGGGGCGGTTCCTGACAACCCTTGCACAGTGAGCAGGGAGGAGGAGGTCAGTAACCCGCTCAGAAAGCGACCGTCGGCAGAAATACCGAACAATTCCACTTCATTGGCATTGACGGTCAAATTGCCCCCCTCGCCGGCCCCGGCGGCGGAGGAGGACACCTGGGCGCCGTCGGCGACGACCAAGCGATTGGCGTTGACGACAATATCTCCCGCCCTTCCTTCCCCGAGGGTGGCGGAAAAGAGCCCCCCCGGCACGGGCGCCCCCGCCGAAACGCCGCGCAATTCTACGGTATTCCCCCGCACCCTCAGATCGCCTCCCCGTCCCGTCCCGTCCTGCGCCGGACTCGTGGCGATCAATCCGTCGTCAATGACGTTGAGGCGATCGCCGATCAGGTCGAACATTCCGGCATCGCCGGCTCCGTTCGTCCCCGTCACCAGCAATGCCCCCGTGGTGATATTGACGGTATCCGAGCGAATCTGTAGGTTTCCTCCCCGTCCGGCGATAAAGGTGGAGGTGAGAATGGTGGCGCCTTCGCTGACGTCGAGTTGGGGCGTGGCGAGAATGACATTTCCGGCATCTCCTCCTCCGGCACTGAAGCTGTACAAGCCATCCCGAAGGTTGAGGGGATCGAAGGTTCCCTCGACGAGTTCGCCGACGACGCGGGAGGGTTCGGTTCCCGTCAAATTGATGGATTCGCTGGTGCGGATGTCGATGCCGCCGCCATTCCCCGCCCCGAACGTCGAGGCGGACACGAAGGCGCGATCGCTCAGATTAAACTGGCGGGCGGAAATGGTTACGCCCCGTCCGTCCACCTCCCCGAAGGTGTCGGCGCTCAAACCCGCGCCGTTACTGAGGTTGACGCGATCGCCCCCCATGCGAATTTCTCCCCCTCCCAATCCGCTGGTGGTGACGCGGGCGCCGCGGTCCAGTTGAATGTCGCCGAGTTGGGATGTTGACTCCACGGGGACGCCGGAACCCAACCGCCAGGTGCCGCCCCGAATTGCCCCCAATTCGATATCGCCGCCGAAAGCCGTCAGCAAACCGCCCTCCAAATTGATCTCGCCGCCAACGAATGCGATCGCCCGTCCGGGCCGAACTTGCAGCCCCGTGGGGCTCGGCTCCATCTCCAACCCGATGCCGACGGCTTGCGATCGGTTGACAATGGTTCCCGCATCGGCACCGAGTTGCAAGCCGACGGGCAAATTGACGGAGAGTAACGGGGGGGTTTCGGGTCGGGTGGCGAACTGCGTCCCGTCGTCAAAAATGAGGCGATCGGCGGTACTGGCGACGAAGGACCCGCCGATATTGAGTTGGGCGTTGGGACCGAATACAATACCGTTGGGATTGAGGAGAAATAAATTGGCCGCGCCGTTGGTTTGCAGCAAACCGTCGATGGTGGAAAGATTCCCCCCCGTTACCCGGCTGATAATATTTTGAATATTTAAGCCGTTGTCGAACAGGGCGGCGGAGCCGGTGGGGATGGAAAAGTCTCGGAAACTGTGGAATAAATTGCCACCGGCTTGGGTGCCGCCGTCGATGCGGATCATGTTGCCGTCCGGGGTGACAACGGTATTTTGGGGCAGGGTGGCGTCGGGGACGACCTGCGATCGCGCCGAGGCGGGAAAAACGAACAGGTGCACGATGGTGGCGATCGCGAACGGACGGAAAATGCCAAATCGACAGGGCCCGGATCGCGACCGTCGGGGACGAAATGCGGGGGACGACACGGTAATCAATCTCGCGGTTGTAAACGGCTGGCGGACTCAACCCCATTTTGCACTTTCAATTTCGAGAATCAGGAGCTTCCCAACCATTAAAATATTAATGACCCTGGAGATAGCAACTTTCGGAATTTTATCAGTTCCGGGGTTGGCCACTCCCTTGATGTTACCGCGATCGCTCCCCATGTCTGTCTCGACTCCCACACTCGTCATTATTTGCCAAAACCGCACCTGTCGCCAACAGGGGGCGGCAAAAGTCTTGAAAGCGTTTCGGGAACGGGAGATTCCGGGGGTGGCGATCGCGCCGAGCGGCTGTCTGGGGGAGTGCGGCCGCGGCCCGATGGTGTTGATTTTACCCGATCGCATCTGGTATGACCGGGTTCAACCGGAAGAAGTCCCCGCCATCGTCGAGCGGCACCTGCGCGGCGGCCAGCCGATTCAAAAGATGATCTACCGGGTGGGCGATCCCAACTGAGGGCTCACGATATCCGATTCGCATCCAACCAATCCGCTAATTCTCGGGGCGATGAACAGTCCAAAAAAAGGAAATGGTGGGTTACAGCGCGGATGAAAAGTTGTGGGTTTTTCGGCGAAACGCGAGAAAGGGCGAATCGCATTCGCCCCTACAATGCCCGTATTTGCGATCGCCTAGGAACCGACCGGCGGCACGATATTGACATCGACTTGAACGCTGTCCACGCCTTCGATCTCGTGGGCCAACGGCTCGATGGTTTCGGCTTCCCGCTCGTTGGGGACGGTTCCCACGATGACCACATTTCCATCTTCGGCTTCGACGGTCAATTTGCTGCGGGGGATGTTGGCTTCGAGTTTGGCGCGAACTTCACTTTCGATGTCGGAGTCGGCCCGGATATCTTCTTCGCCGAACACCTCGTTTCGCTGTTCCCGCGCCCGAATATCCGAAGTCAGTTGATCCTGGCGGATCTCGCTCTGGGCATCTTCTTTGGTTTCCTGAACCCGGGCCGGATCTTCGGTCCCGTCCGTCAAGGTGTCGGGGGCGTCCGCGCTCGTCCGCGCGTAGTCGCAACCCGCCGCGACGATCGCCAATACGCCGCTCAAAATAATTCCTGTTACCTTTCTCATGGCACAATCCTCCATTATGCTCTACTTCTGCTAGGGACCTCCGGATCTAGCGATCGCGGCGGTCTACGATCACCACTTCGGGATCGTGATGTTCGACGATTCTTTCCCCGTCCTCGCCGCGGCGGCGATCGTCGTAATCCTCGGGGTTGGTACTGGTGGTGCGGCCCGTCACCGTATGTGAAGTTTCTCCGGATTCGGCGCGGACGCTGCTGGTGCGGCCTGTCGGCGCTTTGTAAATCTCTTTTTGGGATTCGGTGCGGCTCTCGCCGGTGTGGCCCGCCGGCGGTTCGGCGATGATGGTCTCTTTGACCTCTTTTTTGGTTTTGGCGGTTTGGGTGCGATCGACGTCGCGGCCCTCGTACCGCTCACTAATTTGGGCGGTTTCGGCTTCCGGAACTTCGTAAATGCCGAAGTCCTGGACATTGTGGTGGCGGAGGATGCTTTCCGCCTTGCGGATCGCTTCGGGACGTCCGAGGACGATCACCAGATAATCTCCCCGGGAGACGCGATCGCTGTACCTGCGGGCTTCTTTTTCGGGGATGCCCCAGCCGATCAGCGCCCCGACGAGTCCGCCGGCGACCGCGCCGATTGCCGCCCCGGCTAAAGTCGTTGCCAGAGCCGTGGCTTCCGCCCCCGCCAGCAGGATCGGCCCGACACCGGGGATGGCGAGGGTTCCCAGTCCGACGAGCAAGCCGGTGAGGGTTCCCAAAGCTCCCCCGGCGGCGGCTCCCGTGGCAGCCCCGTCGTCCGATTTGTTGCCGACCGTTTCCGTCTCGACGTGTTCTCTGTTGGGGTCGTGCTGGGGCTGCTGTTCGTCGTCCCGCACGATCACGGAGACCCAATCCATATCGAACCCGGAATCTTTGAGGGCTCCCAGGGCTCTTTCCGTTTCGTCGCGAGTTTCGTAGACTCCGACGGCTCTCCAGTATGTGGCGGTGGTCTGACGTTTGTGTTTGTCAATCATAACGAATCATCCTCCTGAAATGGGTTGTCGGTCGAGTGATGTTAAAGTTCGCGTGTTCTTCCCCCAATTCGCGGGCAATGACCTCAGTTTTGCCAAAATCGCCCCATCGGAGACCGATTTCAATCCCTGCACACGAACCGCGATCGGTAATTCGGGAAAAACACAATCTCGACTGTTATTTTTCAAGATCGTGCAAAAAATCACGATTTTAAGTTTTTGATTTCATTCAAATCTCTCTCCCCCGAATTGAATCCATTGAAACATTTGAGGTTCTGGTTTAGAGTATCGCGGATCGGGTGCGGGTTTCTTCTGTCAGAAGACATAAGCCCCAATCCGACCGTAAAAAAATCTTTGAAAATGCCATCTAAACCGGCAAATCTAACTTTTGATACAGGCTGGATCAAGGTGCGCTTTGATAGGCTTGAAAATGAAGACAAGCGGATTTACATTTAAAATATGGCACTCTACAAATTGACTCAAGCTTATCCGGAATACCAACGCGACATTTTCGCGGGCCGGGATATCAAGCATTTTGACGCTTATTCCAGCACGACCGACAATAAAATCGGTTCCGTTCACGATGCCTTAGTCGATGAAAATGGCTATTTCCGCTATTTCGTGATCGATACCGGATTTTGGATCTTCGGGAAGAAGGTACTTTTACCCATCGGACGGTCGCGCCTGGATTACACCAACGAGCGTCTCTACGCCCTCGGTCTCACCCAAGACCAAGCTGAAGCGCTGCCCGAGTACAAAGATGATATGACGGTGGATTACGAATACGAGGAAAAAGTGCGCTCCGGATATCGCGCCGAAGGCACCAAATCCAGCCAATACACCCGCGACAACTACCGCTACGACTACGACTCCGACCTGTACGAAACCCGGGAAGCCGACCACGGCTCGCTCAAGTTGTACGAAGAGCGCCTGGTGACGGACAAAGAGCGTCGCAAGACGGGCGACGTGATTGTAGGTAAAAACATCGAAACCGAAACCGAACGCGCCACGGTCCCCGTCGAGCGGGAGCGGGTTGTGGTGGAACGGACGACGCCCGAAAATGCGAACAAACCCGTCAGCCCTGGCGACCACAATTTCAAAGATGAAGAAGTCGCCCGTATCGAAGTGTACGAAGAAAATGCCGACATCCGCAAGGAAGCCTTCGTCACGGAAGAAGTGGACGTCCGCAAGGAAGTCGATCGCGATACCGTCACCGCTGAAGAAAAAGTGCGCCGGGAAGAACTGGAAGTCAAAACCAACGGCGAACCCGTTATCCACCACAATCGCTGATGCGATCGGATAATTTCCCCGGGTTATCAAATGGCTTCCCCCCTCCGGGGGGGAGGTGCAATCGGAGCATCCGAAAATTGTCGCAATTTTCCTGATTTGATCGAACCCAAGACCGGATCGGAACGATACCAAAGCTGACCGCTATAAATTTGTCGATCGCGCCCCAGGAGTTATGGAAGAGTCCCACCAATATCACGAGCAACCGGAAGTCCGGGAAGAAAAAAAGCTGTATCTGAAAGCGGAAAATTTGACCGTCGATCGCCGCCGGGAAAAAATGGGCGAAGTGGTCGTCCGCAAGGAAATTGAAACCGATACCGTCTCGGTGCCGGTGCGCCGGGAAAAGCTGGTCGTCGAAGCCGCGGATTCGGACGAGGAACCACTGGCGGAAATCGACCTGTCGGAGACGCGGGTCGGGGGTTTCAGCGTTAATTCGACGGGTGAAAAACCTACCGTCACCGGGGAATTTCACAGCCTGGAAGCCGCCCGCGACCTCCTGGGTGCCCTCGCCCTCGACCCCCGCCACGGCTGCGATCGCGTGCGCCTCGAATTGGTCTTGAACGACTCGCGCGATCGCAAAATCTACCAAGCTCTGTTCGACCGCTGTCGCCGCAAAAAGTAATCCGAATCAAGCTCCACCTTTTGGTAGAGGTTGGGGCTTTTAAAAATATTGTAGTCTTGATGATAGACAACGTGTTTAGTTTGATTTACACGATAACAAAAAGAGGTCAATTATGAGTTTAGAAGATCGAGCAAACGCCACGGCAAAAAACATAGAAGGTAAGACCAAGCAGGCGATGGGCGAAATGACGGGCGACCCCAAACAAAAGGGCGAAGGTAAAGCCAAGCAAACCGAAGCGCAAGTTCAACATACCGTCGAAGACGTGAAGGACGAAGCCAAGAAAAAATTGGATTAGTTCCCGTCTAACCTCGGCTTTTAAAATGCTGGCTGCCGTCCGTGCAACTTAAAAATTTGCACGGGCTTTTGTGATGGAAATTTGAAAATCTCGATATTTCCCGCGAATTTGACATCGCCAATAACTGTGATAAAATGAGTTGCCGTCCATTGATGAGGTAAATCACCCGGTTTTATCATGATATCTTGGGATTTATTTAAAGTCGAAATATTGACGAATACAGTCTCCGATTATTTGATCGCATTTGTGATTTTGGTGGCGGGGATTCTCGCCATCAAAATTGTCGGGCAGATGGTTCTGAGGCGTCTGAAACGCTGGGCACTCAAAACCAGTACCAGGCTGGACGACGCCCTGGTTCACATTTTCGAGCGATCGCTGATTCCCCTGATGTACGTCGGGGTGTTTTACGTGGCGATCGCGAACTTGGAATTGCACCCCATTTTACAGGATACGGTCAACGCGATCGCCCTGATTATCGCCACGGTATTCGGCATTCGCCTGGTCGTCTCCTTGGCCGAATATTTACTCCGACTCTACTGGCTGAGTCGCCGTCAGGACGGGGATGCGATCGAACGGGCCCTCAACGCCATCATCCCGGCCATTCGGGCCGCGACGTGGGGGTTGGGGGTGATTTTTCTCCTCGACAACCTCGGCTTCAATATTTCGGCGATGGTCGCCGGATTGGGAATCGGCGGTGTGGCGGTCGCCTTGGCTTCCCAGGGGGTCCTGCAAGACCTATTCAGCTACTTCTCGATCTTATTCGATCGCCCCTTTGAAATCGGCGATTTTATCATCGTCGGCGACATCATGGGAACGGTCAACCACGTCGGAATCAAAACTACCCGCATCAACAGTTTGAGCGGCGAAGAAGTCGTCGTCCCCAACACGGACTTGGCCTCCTCCCGCATCCACAATTACAAGCGGATGGAAAAACGGCGGGTGGTGTTCAAAATTGGGGTGACTTACGAGACGCCACAGGACAAACTCCAACAAATTCCGGCGATGATTCGGGAAATTGTCACCCCCATCGACAACGCCCTCTTCGATCGCGCCCACTTCAGCAATTACGGCGATTTCAGCCTCGATTTCGAGATCGTCTACTACGTCCTCAGCAGCGATTATACCATCTACATGGACATCCAGCAGCGGATCAACTATCAACTCAAATCCAGGTTGGACGCCAACGGCATCGAGTTCGCCTATCCCACCCAGGTGACGCGCTTCGATCCCGCCAAAGCCAAGCCGAACGAAACCCCGGTCGATTCCCCGGCTATTATTTTAAATGGCGACGATTCTTCCAACTCGTAGTTAGGTTTTATTAGGGAGTAGGGAGTGGGGAGTAGGGAGTCGGGAATAGGGTGTAGGGAAAACCAACAATATCAAATCCGGTTAAAGGCTCCGAAATTGAACTCCCCCCGAACGGGCAACCAGAGACGGTTGCCCCCACGGCAGGTTGGGGGGTGAGATCAGATGCCCCGGAATTAGAAACTGAAACAATTG
>NZ_JAJENU010000525.1:0-34608 GCF_035615495.1 Lyngbya sp. CCY1209
CGGCTAAAATAGATCGTCAGGTTGGCACCGATAAAGAAATCTTCGCGATCGCGCCACAGCCACTCCAAACAGGTGACGAGCAGCAGCAATTGCATATAGTGCAGGGAACTTTCCATTTCGGGTTCGTCGCTGTCGAGTTGGGTGGCATCGGGCATCAATGCCTCGAATTGTTGGCTGGTTAGCACCATAGCGCCTCACCTCTGTTGAGCGGAGTATGGGAAATAATTGTATTATATTCCCAAATGAAGACGGCTGGGCCTCGGGATGCGAAATCAGACGCGATCGGGACACGACCGCGCTTCTGTACGGACAAGGAACGGCGATCGCATGGCAGGATTTTTCATCGTTTTACTCGCGGCTTTTTTCTTTTGTTTCCAAAATGTGATCGTGAGAATTTTATTCAACGAATACACCATTTTGGGACTGTTCCAAGCGGGGGGCTACGTCCCCCCAACCCTATACAATTCATTTTTGCTCATGTTCATGCGGATGGTGTTAGTCGTGCCCTTGATGGCATCGCTGGCGGTCCAACTCTATCCAAAAACTTGGCAAGATATCCGGCAATTTGGCGAGTCCAAAAATCGTCCGTTGTTGGTGCGATCGCTCGTTGGCGGCGCGTTGATGTTTCTTTACCTCGCCCTCCTCTATCTCTCCATCGGTCTGATCGCAACGGGAATTGCCATGACCTTATTTTTCACCTATCCCGTTTTCACAGCTTTATTTTCTTGGCAACTGTTCGGCACTCCCCCCAGCCGATTTCGCTGGGCGATCATGGCGTTAATTTTATTCGGCAGTTTTCTCACCATTCCCTACACTCAAAACGCCTCGGAAAGTTACAGTTTGGCGGGGGTATTTTTGGGGCTCGGATCGGGAATCGCCTACGCGCTGTATACCGTCAACGCCCAAAAAACCTTTGAAAATAACCTGCATCCGGTTCCGTTCACCTGGATCAGTTTTGCCACGACTTTGGTATTATGTGTGGTCAGTTTATTATTGTTAAATAATCCCAATTCCGATCTGAATTGGCAGCCGCTGTGGGTGGGCGGTTTTTTGTCCGCGATCGTCACGTTTGCCGGACACCTGATGAATAATTATGGCATTCGACTAATCGGCGCCACCTCTGCGGCGATGATCGGCGCCAGCAATCCCGCCCTGACCGTTATTTTGGCTTGGGTGACGATTCAAGAAACGTTGAATGTGGTACAATTGATGGGCGTGGCGATCGTCACATTGAGCGTGATTTTACTCGGCCGGGAACATCGATAAAAAAGTTTTAGTTGTTGGGCTTCAGCCCTCCCGTGCGATCGAGCGCAACAACAAATCACCCAAAGTTAACCCTCAACTCTTTCAAATCATGTTAAGTGCAGATACATTAAGCTTTCAGGAATTTATGAATCGCGAATCCCTACCCCTCGCCACCCTTCATGGTGCAATTTTTGAGTTTCTGCGCGATCGCCAAGATGTCGTCATCTTTGGCGCACACGCTGTCAATGCCTATACGGTCGAGCCACGCATGACCCAGGATATCGACCTGATGGCTTTACGGGGTTCAGAATTGGCAGAGGAATTGCGAACTTATTTGAGCGATCGCTTTTACATTGCCATGCGCGTCAGACAAGTGAAAGCGGGCTTGGGTTATCGTCTATATCAAGTCCAAAAAACAGGCAATCGTCATTTGGTTGATATTCGACAAGTTGAAGCCTTGCCCGAACACCGTTCATTCGAGGGCGTGTTGGTGATGGAGCCAGAGGCATTAATTGCTAGTAAGGTTATTGCTTACTATCAACGAAAAGGAAAGCCAAAAGCCGGTACTGACTGGCGCGACCTCGCTCTTTTGTTACTGACATTTCCCGACTTAAAAGTAGAATCTGGCAGTGTTTTAGAACGATTGCGAGCCGATGGGGTTGGCGAGGCGATCATTTCTCTCTGGCAAGAAATTGTGGAAATGCCCATCGCAACAGAGGATGAAGACGACATATAGCAGTGTGAAATCATTTGTAAAATTGTCTGGCCCCCAAACCCCCAATACTGGGGGCTTCAAGCGGATCGATTTTTCACGAATCATGTCACACTGCTATATAATAGCTATATGGAATGAAACAATTTAGAAATCTCATCAACCGATAATTTTTTTTTGTTTGTTCCATAATCAAGAAAATGCAAGCGAAAAAGATTGCCTGTTGGCTATTGTCGATTTACAGTATCGTCCTGACAATTATCATTCTCGCCGACGGACAAGCGAACCCGTCAGCTTGTCTTTTTACCGGCATCATGTTTTTGGTCGCATTTCCTCGTTTTGATTTCGAGAGAAAATTAAATATCCCTCAAGTTTTGGCCTCTTTATTGTGCTTGCTAAGGTTTTTTATTTTGACGATCGCTTATTTTTTCGTCCTCGCCTCGGTCGGCGGAGTTTGAAGCCTCGAAGCGATCGCACATCAAAAATAGTTCTGGCGAATTGGCGACAAACCGGGCATAATAAGGTTAGCATCACCCCAATCGTGCAATCTCATGCCAGAATTGACAACCCGTGCCCAACCCGCCTTAGAATTTCTGCCCCCCAATTTTAATCCCCTCGTCCTGCGTCTGTGTCGGACATTCATGCCGCTGTGGATGCGTTGGAAAACGCCGATCGCGGATATTGAAGTCGAGGGGGGCGATCGCTTGATCGAGTTATTTCAACAATTCCACCAGCAAAAGGTTCGCTTTCTCGTCGCCTTCCGACACCCCAACCCCGACGATCCCATCGCCCTTTCCCAAGTATTTTGGCGGCGAATTCCAGATCTCGCCAAATCCCAAAATATCTCCCTTCCCGACTTCTTCCACCTGCATTTTATCTACGATCGCGGCATCCCTTTGTGGGCCGGAAATTCCGTCACCTGGCTATTTCCAAAACTGGGGGGATCGTCCATTTTGCGGGGGACGATGGACCGCCCCGGTTTGAAGTCCGCCCGCCATTTATTCGTCAACGGTCGCTTTCCGATAGCCGCCGCACCTGAAGGGGCGACAAACGGCCACAATCAGCGGGTCAGCCCCCTCGAACCGGGCATCGCCCAGATGGGGTTTTGGTGTGTCGAAGACCTGCGAAAACTGAACCGAAATGAAACCGTTGCGATCGTCCCCCTCAACGTACAGTATCACTACCTCAACGACAACTGGCCCGCCCTCGAAGCCCTGTTGTCGGGGATGGAAAAAGACTGCGGTTTGTCGAGTCAGAACCGGAGTCCCAATTTTGATAAATTATATCGCCGACTGATCCGCCTGGGAAATCATCTCCTAAATGTGATGGAGAACTTCTATCGACAATTCTACCATCAAGATATTCCCAAGTCAAGCGAAACGGATACTTTGAAAACCCGACTCGATCGCCTCCTCGACATCGCCCTCGGCGTCGCGGAAGCCTATTTTGCAGTCAAAGCCACCGGCGACCTGACGAGTCGCTGCCGTCGCCTCGAACAGGCGGGTTGGGAGTACATTTATCGGGACGATCTCAAGTCTCGGGAGGAATTGTCGCCCGTCGATCGCGGTCTGGCCGATCGCGTCGCGGAGGAGGCAAGTTTGCGGATGTGGCACATGAGGCTGGTGGAAAGTTTCGTCGCCGTCACAGGGGAATATATCCGAGAAAATCCCAGCTTCGATCGCTTTGCCGACACGACAATTATCATCTGGACGGTGGTGGCGCGGCTGAAGGGAACCGATCCCGGAAAAACCCCAAATTTGGGCAAACAGTTGGTCAAAACGAAAGTCTGCGATCCCATTTCCGTCTCCGATCGCTGTGACGATTACAAGGCGAGTCGTCGCAAAGCCATCGCCGATCTGACGCGGGATTTACAACTCGCCTTAGAAGGTGCGATCGAACATTAGCTGCCCAACTTATATTCCCGGAAATTCTCGCTAGAATTGCCGTCAATCCGCAAAACAGCGATGGGTTGATTCTGAGCATTTCGGATCAGGTAATACCATTGAAAACCCGTCTTCCCATTCAGGGCTTGAAGCAGTTCCGGTTTTCCCTGAAATGCGCTCTGAATCGCCTGTTCATACTCCTTGGCGACGAGGTAGCGATCGAATCCGTTTTCGTCTTTATTGTCAATCTCCCAAGAGTCGTAACTCCAAATAATCACTTCGTCTTCTGTATCCGGAAGGTAGAGAGTCAAGCTGTTAACAAAAGACAGCTTTTCAACACTTTTAATTAAATCATTCAACGTTTGCGGAACATTTTTTTCCGGCGGTTCCTCCAACCGGGAAATTTCCTGCACAAATTGAGATTTTAGTCCTTGCATCTGTTCCGTGGCGATGCGTTTAAAAACTTTGGTTCGGTGGGCCGTAATTCGATAATTGGTGAAGGAGAGAAAGCCGATCAAAGCGGAAAAAACGGCCACCAATCCCGCCATATACAACAAATAAGTAGTCTTCGGTGCCTCTGGTACGGCATCGAACTCGTCCAACCCCCGACTTTTTTGGAGTAAATCAATCGATCGCACGATTTCTTGAATCCCCAAAACAAAGACGATCGCCACGCCAAAAATACTCAGGGCCACACTCGCAAAAAAGATCCCGGTCAAAACCTGTTCGACCTGATAGCTGAAAAGGTCCCAATTCAAAATTTCGTCAAAAATCCCCAGCACCACCAACGTCGCCCCCATCGCCAGCAGGGAAACCGTCATCGCTACAGCCAGGGACAGCAGTTTAACTCGTTTTCGCATGGTTGAATTGTTCCTCAAAAGTGAGTGTGAAATAATTGTTAAGATCGGGTAATTTTCTCGCCCAGAAATGCTATGCTATTTCCTGGCGTTAAGAGATGAGAAACTGTAGATGACCGGACACGAAATGTTGATGCTGGGAATCCTCCTGTTACCCGGTTTGGCACTGTCAATTATTATTTTGGGTACTTTTGCCGCCGGAGGTTAAGCCCGAACAGACCGGGTAGCACAGGCATCCTGCCTGTGTTGAGACCGGGTAGCACAGGCATCCTGCCTGTGTTCTCCACAGAGTTGTCAAAGTTGGGCTGAGATCATTATATCCGGCGCGATCGCCCCAATCTTTAAGATTTTTTTGAATTCGGATGGAATTTTTGTATCTGACGATACTGTTTTTTGAGGTTAATTGTTGACTGTTTGGTGTCCAAATTGACTCGGGTGCGGAGTTGAAGTTTCGAGAACAAAGTCCCCCATAACTTTACAGAAAGTTTACCAAACTTTGTCCAATCTTTGCCATTGCTTTACCCATGGGGCGATCGCGATTGGTTATGGTGGCAAATATACCCAATCGCAATTCAATTCCCACCAATTGGACTTTGTGTGTCATGGATTATCTTCTATCTTCACTTCTTAAACCCCTGCGTCAGTGGCTCGATAGTATCGAGATTCACAATCCAGAATTAGCCCTATTTCTATATCGAATCATACCCGCCCAATGTCCCTTTGAACGGGAAGTCAAACTCTTCGGACGCACCCTGTTGAGAATTCCGCCCCTTTGTAAGTTGAACCCTTTCTACGAGCAGGTCGTGGGCCTGCGGTTCCGGGCCCTGTGCTATCTCGTCGATGAGTGCGGTAGAGTCCTCTGACTCTCGGGATGGACTCCGGGACTCGGAGAAAGGAGGCGATCGCCCGAATTGTGAAGTTTTGTTACTTCAACTCCGGGAAAGCGATCGCCCATTTTTTTGTAAAGAATCGAACAAATTTTCCGGATTCAAGTTAAGGATATTTTAATTGTTGACGTTTGGGGGTATATTGAAGTTAGAGAATTATTGAAACGATTTGAGTGGGTTTGAGGAGGAAAAATTCTCGGTAAAATTACTGAATGAAGGTAGACCCGTCTATCAAATGATTCAGTAATTTTACGGATGACGATACGAGCAACTTTCCCCGGAGGTCTGTGATGACAGGTCTTGAACTCATTATTTTTATTTGTGGTCCGTTTATTTCGTTCGGTTTGGCTTGCCTGCTGGCATCGAACGATCGCGAATTTATCGCAGAACAAGAATCACCCAAACTCTAGTCTATACTTCGACGGATGTTAGAACCTCAAGGGGCGCTCATGCGCCCCTATTTTGGGTCGAATCATATCAAGTCCATTTAAATACTTACACAATCCCCGTTTCCCCCTCCCCAGACCTGTTGCCTATTGCCTGTTGCCTATTGCCTCTCTCAAGGGAGTCTGTCCGGTCAATAACCAGATCTGATATTACTTGGCTTCCTGTAGGGAGGGCTTCTGTTCAACTTTTACATGGTTCATCGCCTGTCCGACGAAGGCTTTCAAGGTTCCCAATTGTTGATTATTTTGGAAGACCCCCTGGATGATATTTTTCAGGGAATCGACATTCAAAGAAACCCCCTCTTTTTCACTCTCTTCATTTTCCCGAGTTTGGAAATACTCGATCAGACTCAACCCGGCAATTCGGGTCAGGTATGCGGCACTAACTCCCTGAATCGCACCTCCTGCGACGTAGGTGACGGAATTGCTTTTCAAAATCGTGCTCAACGTCTTCGTAGACAGTTCCACCAGGCCCAATTTCACCATCTGGGCACCGAGGGTTTTGGCGACTTCCCCGGCCTGTTCGAGGGAGAATTGCCGCCGATAAATTTTGCCCAAATCCACCACCAACTGAGTTCCGATCGCGGCCGTAGCGAGGATATCGAGGGCGGGCACCGGGTTCGCGAAGGCACTGGCGGCGGCAATCCACTGATATTGTTCCACAATCGGAAGTGCCCGATCGCGGCGGATTTGATTCAGGTGGTTTTTCACCTCTCCCCGCAATGCGATCGCCTCCCGTTCCGTGGTCGCCCAAACCAGCATTTCCGCCTCTTTTTGCAATAGCCCATCCAGGCGTTCTGTGAGCATTTCCAATTCCGGGGACTGTTCCTCCATCCACTCGCGGACGGACCCTTCGTCCTCGTATTTGCGGACTTTGATCGGACTCGGAGAAGCCGCCACCCCCACCACGTCTTCCGGCGTCAATTGTTCGGCGACGGTATCGCGGAGTTGCTGCAAAACCACCACTTGATTAGCGAGGGGACACTGATCCTGTTTGTTCCATACCAATAGAACCCGCTGCCGATCGCACAGAGAACGCAGGGTTTTATATTCGGGGTCGGTGATATCTCCGGCTACCAAAAATAAGACCAAATCGGCCGTTTCCAATTCCGGCAAGTGATCGTCAGCCACCTCCGCCAGGGTGAAGGGTTTTTCCGTTTTTATCGCCGTTTCCAATACCGTTTTTAACGCCGTTTTTCCCACTTTCGGGGCACCGGTAATCACCCAACGCAATTCTTGGCGATCCAAGTGCGATCGCAGCGCCGCCGCCCGACTTCGCAGGGAAGCGATCGCTTCCGCGAGGTTATGTTCAGAACCGGCAGTTTCCGCCTCCGCCGCCAACTGGTCGATGGCCGTTTCCGTGCGGGTGATCGCGGCTTCTACCGTTTCGCGATCGACGGGTTGGGAACGGGTGGGGACCGCCTCCGGTTTAGGGACCTGCCGCTGCAGCCACCACAGACCGCCGCCGAGGGCGATCGCACCGAAGAGGGCCGTTTCTCCCAATTCTACCGCCGACTCTCCGACGCTATCCCACAGCCACAGGGTTAAAGAAAGTCCGATTCCGCCCACCAAGATCGGGCGACGCAAGTTTGCTACCATATCAGTTCGTGCCATAAGCCTCTTCCTCCAGCTTATCTCAATTTGAGGGGAGTCGGCATCCGAATCAATCGGGTTGTCGGGGGGGGTTTCAACACCTGATGTTGAGGCTATCCATCGAAATCGATCGCCCGAGAATTTTTTGCAGAATCGACATGATAGAGTTTAGTGTATGGCTCTAAACTTTCGATTTGCGATCGCCAGCGATTTACACGTCGCCCTTCCCCACACCATCTGGGATCACCCCAACCGCTTTCACCTGGTGGAGGTCGGCATTCCGGCGTTGGAACAGGTTCTCGAACACCTGGCAACCCTGGATCTCGACTTCCTCCTGTTGCCCGGAGATCTCACCCAGCACGGGGAACGGGACAATCACGCTTGGTTAAGCGATCGCCTCGCCCAACTCCCCTATCCGGTTTACGTCATCCCCGGCAATCACGACGTCCCTCTGGCTCAAACTGACGGACACCTGATCGGCTTGTCGGATTTTCCAGCATATTACCCCCACTGCGGCTACACCGATCGCGATCGCCTCTACTACACCCGCGAACTCCTCCCCGGCCTGCGACTAATCGGTTTGAACTCCAATTGGTTCGACGAAACACGGACCCAGATCGGATATCTGGACGAAAAACAATTGCACTGGCTGCGGGAAGTTTTGGCGGCGTCCCGCGGCGAACTGGTGTTGGTGACAATCCACCACAACGTCATCGAGCACCTGCCGGGACAGTCCACCAACGCCCTGGGGCGCCGTTATATGCTCGGAAATGCCCCGGAACTGTTGGCACTCCTCCACGCGGCGGGGGTGAAATTGATTTTTACCGGCCACCTCCACGTTCAGGATATCGCCGAATGGCGGGGGATGTACGACATCACCACGGGCTCTCTGGTCAGCTATCCCCACCCCTACCGCACCCTTAATTTTCGCACGGACGATCGCGGCAGGCAGTGGTTGGAAATCGAATCCCACCGCATCACATCGGTTCCCGACTTTCCAGAATTGGCGACGACTTCCAAGGAATGGATGGGCGATCGCTCGTTTCCGTTCATGATGCGGTTGCTCACCGGACCGCCGCTGTGCCTCCTCGAAGCAGAGGCAAAACGGTGGGCGCCGAGTCTGCGTTACTTCTGGGCAGATATCGCCGACGGCGACCCGAAATTCGACTTCCCCGAGTTCCCCCCCGCCGTGCGCCGCTATTTCCGGGGGTTCAGCGCATCGAAAGCGATCGACAATCGAGCTATCCTACCCCTGTCCAATTAACATTGTCGGGGCGAAAGGCTTTCGCCCCCCCCCGCAACAGTCGGGAGTCAGAAAATTAATTGTCAATTGTCAATTGTCAATCCCCCCCACACCCCACACCCTTATTAAGTTCAGGAGTTGGGAAAATCAGTTGCTCTCCGCTGGGGGGAGTTAGCCCCCCCAAGGGTGAAAAAAGGTACGGAAAAGTTCAGGTTTTTTCCTCAACCCCCTTTACGGCAAGGGATGCGGAAGTTTACAATTGCTGGTATCTTAATCAATTAAGAGCAAACATTAAACCCTCGGTTAGGCTGCCAATGTGTGAGGACGTCTCCCGACTCACCCGAACGGGTGAACGATCTGTTGGATGTACTCACTTTCTGCGATCGCGTAATATTTGATAGCAGACGTGAGGACAAGCCGGAAAACCAGTTGCTCTGAAACAGATTTTGAAACAGGAGCATCCACAGCCATGACGAACCCAATCCCTATCAACGATATGGACATCACTTGTTTGTGTGTCACCGGCCACCCGGCGGAGTCGAACTCCCAAACCCGCCGGAGAGAAAACCAACTGCGACGGTTGCACCAAAAAGGAATTGCCATTACCCCGTCTGACCTGGATGCCCTGCAAGCGTACTCTCAGAGAATCCAACATCACTTGCGGGTGCTGCGGGCTACGGCTCAGATTGCCGAATAGAGACGAAAAAGAAACGAAGAAACCCGCGATCGCTCCCGGGTTGCACTGGAGGCTTGGCAACCCGATCGCCCGATCTCAAAAAAGCTGGCCCTTTCGGCGAGCTCGTGGGTGATTTAGCCGATCTTGTCGGGTTGCGGCGATCGTAGCAGGAAGTGGCGGAAAATTTTGGTATACCGACTGACGACAACCGGGCGATCGCGATCGGCAAAACTTATGATTGACGGCACATCCGATACAAATTATCAATCATCTCCCCCAATTTGGGCGTGAAAATGATTCTCATTCTCGGACGAAGTTCCGTCACTTGACAGGGATTTTGGGTAATGATAGACTGTAGTCTATATGTTAGTTTACCCTTCGTGTGGGTAGCAGCAGTATTGATGCCCCGATCGCCCCGTCCCAATCGCCTCAACGTCCGATCTCACCGTTTCCCATTTCCTCGGGGGAGGTGCGATCGCCGATTTAAAATCTTCCGCCAACGCACGAATATTTTTTTCCTCAAATTCGCGGGGGTTGACAAAAAACAAAAAGTGTGGTAATTAACCGGTTCAACTCCCCGCCACCCCGACTTGAGCCCGATAATTCCGATCAGCGATCGTTGAGTCGCAAGTGATTGCAGCGGGCCTTGAAACGGACGGACCAGGCACCGGTTAGGGGAACCTTTTCTTCTTGCAAAATCCGACGTTGGAGGGGAGTGAAATAGATTTCGACCACCTCGACGGGAGAGGAATTGGCGCGATCGCGGGAGATGCGGTTCCAACTGCGGCGGTGGAGGGAGTGGGAGTTGGAGGTGGAGTAGATGCCCGAGTTCATAACTAAAATAGTCCGTGGTTATTTGCGTTCCAAATAACTATAGGATAGCCGTTGGCGAATTATGCAGTCTTCAAGGACGTGTAAAAAATTGCATTCGCTAGGTAAAGTTTTTATTGGGGTTTGAGATCCTGTTTCTGCTGTTCTTCCTGGATGCGGCGGTTGATGGCGATCGCCTCTTGGTGCGCCTTTTCTCCCCGATAGTCAGCGCGGCGGGAATCCAACTCAGCCAAGGCGGGTTGGCGCCCGTACAAGATCAGCAGGTCATCAGGGTAAATGCAGGTCGTTCCGTTGGGAGCCCCCACATAGGTCTTGTCCGCCCGAATGATCCCCAACACCATCACCCCCTCCGCCCGCAAATTCAATTCCTGTAAATTTCGGTTCGCCAGCCAATCCTCCGGACGGACCTGCAATTCCAAAACGCGATAAGACCCCTGCAACCGCAGCAAACTGGCGTAGTCCCGCACGTCCAGGCGGGTCCAGCGGCGCAGGGTCCAGCGCACTAGGCGATTGAGATGGCGGTTGAAGATGCGGTTGTTTGTAATTCCCCACAACAGCACCATTCCGCCAGCGAGGGCTAGTATCCGCACCAGCCACCCGTCGGTATCTCCGCTGCTGGAAAGAAACGTCAGCACCACCGAAGACACCATCGTGACAAGTCCCACATTTCCGAGGAACATTAGCCACAGGACGATGCGGCGGCGCACCGGGTGGTTGACCACCTTTTCCGATTCGTCGGTGGTGAACCCGGCGCCGGTAAATGCCGATCGCGCCTGAAATGTGGCGGACTGGCGGGATAAACCCGTCATCACCAGGGCTTCCGTGGCCAGACGGGTGATGAACAACGACAGCGAAACGGCGACAAACAGGGAAATGAGCGCGGCCAAAGGTGTCTCCTCCGATTCAAAATTGGCGATCGTTTACCGTTTACTTTAAAATGATTGAAGGTAAAATTTAGAGTTGGGGTGGCAATGTCAGAATCCGAATCTCGGCATCCGGAGGATTCGCACTCCATCGATTCCCAAATCTCACCTTGGCTCACTCCCCTGACGTATTTTTTGGTCGGTAGAATTGCGATCCCGCTCTATTTTAAAAGTATCGAAGTCGAAGGTCACGAACGCCTCCCCCGGGACGGGGCGGTGATTTTCGCCCCCACGCACCGATCGCGGTGGGATCCGATTTTGTTGGGATACCTGGCAGGACGGCGGGTGACGGGCCGGGATCTGCGATTTATGACACTCCTCGAACAAACTCGGGGGATACAGGGGTGGTTTGTCCGCCACCTGGGGGGATTTCCGCTCGATCGCGATCGTCCCGGGACGGCGAGTATCCGCTACAGTGTGGAACTCCTGGAAAATGAGGAGATGCTGGTGCTGTTTCCGGAGGGGCATATTTTTCAGGATAATGAAATTCACCCGATTCAACCGGGGGTGGCGAGGATCGCACTGCAGGCGATCGCGAAAAAGCCCGAGTTAAAATTATCGATCGTCCCCGTCGCCCTCCGCTACAATCGCCAACCGCCGATTTCTTGGGGGTCGCGAGTTCGGATCAAAGTTGGCGATCCGATTTCGGTGGATTCGGAGGATTTGTCAGCCAAAAAAGAGGCGACCCGGAGGATTACATCGGATTTGGAAGAAGCGTTGAAAATATTGTACCACGGGGCGAGTTATTCTGGGTCAGAATAGACCGTGGACGCGCGATCGGCTTTTTGGGAAACAGAGATATCACCCGCCTTGAAATGAATTTCAAGGCGAATCGCAAAAGTCCACGCAAGCGTGGACTCGGTTGAACATAGACTGTCCCAACCACCTTGTCGGTTGCTATATCAGATCCAGTTTTCCCCTCCTTCAACCTCCCCAATCATCGACCGATGATTTGAGCTATAAGAAAAGGGAATTGATTCCCAAGCGGTGCTTTTTGACGATTGAAATGGATCGAGGTTATCATATCAATGATATAGCAACGAGCGATCGCGGCGTTTACAGTTTAGGATCGGGGGGAAAATATCGAAACCCTGATCCCAAGGGAATTTTCCTTCCCTACACCCTACACCCTACACCCTACACCCCAGCGCACAGCGCTATATCACGCAAGAGCTGGCAATTCGGTCATGAAGATTCGACACCCGGAAACCTGGCCGGAAACGGCGGCAGATGCGATCGCCATCCAAGAGCAGTTAAAATCCCTCGTCGTCACGGGCGATCGCCTGGAAGCGGTTCGATATGTGGCGGGAGTCGATGTCGGATTTTTGGATAATTATACCATATCCCAGGCGGGGGTGGCGGTGTTAAGTTTTCCGGATTTGCAACTGCAAGAAACGGCGATCGCCCGCCGCCCGACCACGTTTCCTTACCTCCCCGGTTTCCTATCCTTCCGGGAAGTTCCGGTGATTTTGGATGCGTTGGAAAAATTGACGATGATTCCCAATTTAATGATCTGTGACGGACAGGGAATCGCCCACCCCAAACGGTTCGGTCTGGCCTGTCATCTGGGCATCGCGATCGACGTTCCCACCATCGGGGCGGCGAAATCCAGACTGATCGGAACCCATCAAGAATTGCCGCCAGAAAAGGGGAGTTGGCGGCCGTTGAAGGATCGGGGAGAAACCATCGGGGCGGTGGTGCGATCGCGGACAAATGTCAGGCCGTTATATGTCTCTCCCGGACACCGCATCAGCTTGGAAAGTGCGATCGATTACACCTTACAATGTACGCCAAAATATCGCCTGCCGGAAACGACCCGCTGGGCGGATCGTCTGGCTTCTAATCGAGTTTGAGCGGAGGGAAATTCAAACTTTCGCCGCATTCCCCACGTCCGCAGTGACGGCGGTCGGCGTTCCTTTAGAATTGGATAAAACGCTCAACGTCCCGTCCGTTTCCAGGATGACGGCCCCCACATTTTCGACCTGGGCGATACCGGCATCGCGAATGGCGGCCCGAACTTCCTCGCCGGTGACTCGCTCTTTTCTCAAAGCGTTGGAGAGCAAATTTCCGTCGCGGAGGAGGAGGGTCGGTTCATTTTTCACCAGGCCGCGGAAAGACTGCGATCGCACCGACAGCCAAGCCACCAGATATTGCATGGCGACGAGAATCGCCAAAGCCGTCCCGCCCTCCGCCAAAGCGACATTTTCGGAGAGGATGGTACTCGCGGCGGTGCTTCCCAGGGACACCGTGACGATCAGATCGAAGGCGTTCATTTTGGAAAGGGTGCGCTTTCCCGAAATCCGCAGTAGGAGCACCAGAAAGGCATAAATTACAATTCCCCCGACGATGACTCGGAAGATATCAGCGAAGCTATTAAATACCATAAAAATTGACGTCCATTATCGGTTTTGACCGAGTGTAGCGAAAATCGACCTTCCCCGAAATCTATCCCGGGCATGGTGTAGCCTATAGAGAAATTGACGGGAGGAACAGAATTGCGATGGAACCGGACTGGCTGACCTGGGGCAAAACATTGCAGGCGATCGCGCAAACGGGCCTGCATTTCACCGAAAACGAATTCGACGCCCAACGCTACCGACAAATCCGGGATGTCGCCGCCGAGATTTTGTCCCGCCACAGCGATACGCCGAAAGATCGGATTCTCGACCTGTTTTCCCAACAGTCCGGCTACGCCACCCCCAAAGTCGATACCCGGGGGGTGGTGTTTCGGGACTCCCGGATTTTGATGGTTCAGGAGATGTTGGACAACAACCGCTGGACCCTGCCGGGGGGTTGGGTGGACGTGAACGAAACCCCCTCCCAGGCGGTGACGCGGGAGATTTTTGAAGAGTCCGGCTTTGAAGTCAAAGTGGTCAAACTCCTGGCCGTCTACGATCGCACTCACCAGGGCCACCGTCCCCCCCTCCCCTTCCACGTCTACAAGCTATTTTTCCGATGCGAAATCGTCGGCGGGGAAGCCACACCCAGCTACGAAACCCCGGCGGTGGACTTTTTCGCCGAAGACCAAATCCCGGAAGTCTCTCACTCCCGGGTACTCCCCCACCAGATCCGCCGCTTCTTCGAGCACTACCGCAACCCCGATTGGCCCACGGACTTCGATTGAGAAGGCAGGGGGACGGAGGAAGCGGAGGAAGCGGAAGGGAAACCATCCCCCCATTACCCATTACCCATTGCCCATTGCCCATTGCCCATTACCCATTGCCCATTGCCTATTGCCTATTGCCTATTGCCTATTGCCTACTCCCCCCTCCCCACACCCCAATTCAAGATGTTCCCGCCCACAGAAACGTTAAAATAGCCAGTAGGGCTATATGCGAAATACTCGCCAAATATGTCATCTAGCAAGCCTCCCCAGAAGTCAAATACTGTTCTTGGTGCCATTACCCAGGTCGTTCAGACCCTTCAAGCTAAGGTCAACTTCTCCCGGCTTGCCCTTGAGCCCAACAGCAGGGTTCCGGAACTTTGGGTGCAAAATGCCGACGCCGATCGCGCGGACGTCTATCCTTTGTTGGGCGATCGCTACGTCGTGGGACGGTCTTCGCGATCGAGCGATATCGTCATCCGTAACCCCGTCGTCAGCCAAGTTCACCTGTGCCTGCTGCGACAGGCACCCCAAAAAACGCCGTTCGGAGAGCGTCCGTCCCGGCAGTTTTTTATCAAAGATGAAAATTCCACCAATGGAATTTATAAGGGTTCTCGCCGCATCGAAACCTTTCCGCTGCGTCACGGCGACGTGATCACCTTGGGTCCCCCCGAACTGGCGAATGGCGTCCGGGTTCAGTTTGTCGATCCGCCGCCCTGGTACGTCCGGGCGTTGCGATACGGATTTTATGGCATCTGCGGGGTGACGGCGTTGGCCGCGGCGGTGGTGCTGGTGGAGTGGCAAAAGTTCGCGGTGCGGCCTTTGCCCCGGACGATCGCC
Organism: Lyngbya sp. CCY1209; assembly: GCF_035615495.1. Taxonomy (GTDB): domain Bacteria; phylum Cyanobacteriota; class Cyanobacteriia; order Cyanobacteriales; family Microcoleaceae; genus Limnospira. The sequence continues at coordinate 15,240 of NZ_JAJENU010000525.1, forward strand.
GGCCCGGTGGTGATTTACTCCCAAGATAATATTCCCCTGCGGAGTCCGACCAACAACACTGCCCACCTGGAGTTGGAGGCCCTCGCCGATTTTTCCGAATATTTGCCCAAAGCGGTGATCGCCTCGGAGGACAGCCGCTTTTACTGGCATCTGGGCATCGACCCGATCGGGATCGCCCGGGCCCTGGTGACGAACTGGGAGGGGGGAGAAATTCGCGAGGGGGGGAGCACGCTTTCCCAGCAGTTGGCCCGCAACCTGTTTCGGGATTATGTGGGGACGGAGGATTCGGCGGGGCGGAAGCTGCGGGAGGCGATCGTCGCCCTGAAGTTGGAGACGGTTTACGGGAAAAATACCCTGCTGCTGACCTATTTGAACCGGGTTTATTTGGGGTTGGATTTATACGGGTTTGAGGATGCGGCGCAGTTTTATTTTGGCAAGTCGGCGGCGGATTTGACGCTGTCGGAGGCGGCGACCCTGGCGGGGATTTTGCCGGCGCCGAATACGTTCAACCCGATCCAAAATTACGAGTTGGCGGTGCAGTACCGCGATCGCGTCCTGAATCGGATGGTGGTCTTGGGGATGGTCGGCGAGGAAGAGGCTAACCGAGCCCGGCGATCGCGGATCGAAATCAATCCCGAAGCCCGGGAACTTTTGGAAAATACCGCCGCTCCCTATTTTTACGATTTTGTCTTTGCCGAAATCGAGCGGTTGTTGGGGACTCAACTGGCCCGGGAGGGGAATTTTATCGTCGAGACGGCTTTGGATCTCGACATCCAAAATTCGGCGGAGGCGTCCCTGCGGCAAACCATCAACACCACGGGCCGATCGGAAGAGTTTTCCCAGGGGGCGATCGTGACCCTGGACTCCACCAGCGGAGAGATATTGGCGATGGTGGGGGGCTTGGACTACGGGGAAAGTCAATTCAACCGGGCTTCCCAAGCCCTGCGACAGCCCGGATCGACGTTCAAACTCTTTCCCTACGCGGCGGCTTTGGATCAAGGGATTCCCCCCGGGGCGACTTATTCCTGCGAACCGCTGACCTGGCAGGGACAAAGCTTTCGGGGGTGCGATCGCAGTAGTGGGGCGATCGATATGTACCGGGGGATGGCATTATCGGAAAATGTCACGGCCCTGCGGATCGCCCGGGAGGTGGGGTTGGATTCCGTCGTGCAGATGGCCCGGCGTCTGGGCATCCGTTCGGAGTTGAAGCCAGTTCCGGGTCTGATTCTCGGACAGAGTGAGGTGACGCTGCTGGAAATGACGGGGGCCTTCAACGCGATCGCTAACCGGGGTCTGGCCCACCGCCCCCACGCGATCCGGCGCATTTTGGACAGCAGCGACTGTATCGATCCGATGGATATCAACAGTTGTCGGGTGATCTACGCCTACGATCGCGAAAATCCCACCGTCCCCCAGGTGATTTCCCCGGTGGTGACGGAAACCCTGACGTCCCTGCTGCAGGGTGTGGTCCGCTGGGGAACGGGCCAAAATGCCAGTTTGGGGTTGGGCGAAGCGGGAAAGACGGGCACCACCAACTCGAGTGTTGACCTGTGGTTTATCGGCTATATCCCCGCCGACAACCTCACCACCGGCGTTTGGCTGGGCAACGACGACAATTCCCCCACCCGCGGCAGCAGTGCCGACGCCGCGCGACTCTGGGGGAATTATATGGGCAAGATCGTACCCTAAGTTTTAGGGAGTCGGGAGTCGGGTGTCGGGAGTCGGGAGTCGGGAGTCGGGAGTCGGGAGTCGGGAGTCGGGTGTAGGGTGTAGGGAGCAACGGTCAAGAAAACCTATTGCCTATTGCCTTTTCCCCATTCCCCATTCCCCATTCCCTATTCCCAAAAGACGAAGGCAGAGACTCTTTGGAAATCTCTGCCTTAGCCTTTGGTTTTGGAGTACCCCCAAGGGAATTCGAATCCCTGTCGCCTCCGTGAAAGGGAGGTGTCCTAGGCCTCTAGACGATGGGGGCTTGTTGGTGTGTCCGGTGCTGACCGCGCCTTTCACCTTTAATAACTTAGCGAATCTTTTCGGGCGTGTCAACCCTTTTCTGAAATTTTTTTGATCTTTTTTTCGGCGGGGGCTGAATCTCCCTTCAGACAGAGGTTTCAGGGGTTTTTGGTGGGGTGGGGTGAATGGTCTATGTTCTCGCCCTCACCCCCAACCCCTCTCCCAACTTTGGGAGAGGGGAGCCCCATCTGAATGGAGGGGTGGGGGGCCAAAGTTTAGCGATCGGACACCACCAGCAGTCCGGAGGCGGTGCGTCCGAACTCTTCGGGGGCATATTGCAATTCGGCTTTCGCCCCGGGCCAGATGAATTCGCCGGGGGTGACGGAACGGACGAGGTAGTGCAGTTGGTAGGCGCCGGGTTCGAGGCGATCGCCGTAGGCAAAAATGCGATCGCGGTAGATGGTTTGGTAGCCGATTTCCCAGCTATCCGACTGGGCGGTTTGGGCTCGATTGCTGGTTTGGAAACTGGCATCGACGGCTTCAAATCCGGCGGGGAGGGGGTCGGTAATTATAACGCGATCGACGGGGCGATCGGCGATAATTTCCAATCCGATATCGAATACCTGTCCGGGTTTCACTTCCAAGGGTTTGGATTCCGCCGACAGTCCGGAGGTGTACAGAATTTCGCTGTCATTGGCGGGGCGGACGGTTCGGATCACCCGCAGTCCGTTCAGTCTTCCGGGCTGGTTTCCTTCCAGGCGATAGCCGTATTCTACCCAATAATTTAACTGTCCGGAACCGGAGGGTTGAATCACCAGTTGATTGTCTCCTTTGGGCAATTCTTCCATCGGGATATCGAGGTTGAAACTGGTATTGCGATCGCTTTCAAATTGCGTCGAACCCAAGTTTAGATCTCCCAACGTGATGGCGACTCGCAGGTTTTCCGGCGTGGGTTCGGTTTCCGCGTAAGCCACCAAAGCGGTTAACGCCTCGGCGGTATCGTAGCGGTTTCGCCAGGTGCCCTCCCGCCGCAGATTCAGCAGACTTTGGACTAATTTACCGACGGTTTCCGGCTGTTGCTTTTGGGCGATAAATAACCGCAACGCCTGGGATTGGACGGTGGCGGGGGAGTCCAACCACTGATATCCATTGGGTAAATTAACGGTTGCCGTCCGCCCGGTTTGGTAGATAATTTCTTGGATTTCATCAAATAGGGTATTGAACTCCTGTTGCCATTCCGGGAAATTGGCGAGATAGCGGGCGAGTTCGATTTGGGTGACGGGATCGAATTGTTCCCGAATTCCGTAAATTTCCGCCATGAAATCGCCGCGAGTTTCCCCCAAGGCGGACAACGCCATCAACGCATTCAGACGCAGGCGGTTTTTACAGATATTATCGCCACAGAAGTCATTTTGACTCGGATCTGCGATCACTTGATTCAGGTAGGTTTTGAGGCGTTCGATGCGATTATTATCAACCTCAAATCCGGCTATTTTCGCCGTTGCCAATGCTTCCGCCGCATAGCTGGACAGGACGGGATCGGATGTTTTCGCATCGGGGAAATAGCGGAAGCCACCGTCTTCTCCCTGGAGGGTTTTTAAGGTTGCGATCGCATCATTCCCCCGACTTTCCAAATTCAGATCCTCCAAGTTATTATATTTCTCGCCGAGAATCCGCAGATTGGAGGCGATTAATAGTTGACTTGCCGCCGGTTCGAGGAAGGGGTAGTATTCCCGTTCAAAAATCTGTTTGGCGGGTTCCGTCAATTGGGGAATCAAGGTGCTCGCCAGGGAAATGTTCAATCCCCCCGCATTGGGAATTACCTCTTTATCGACATTGACGGGAATTGTAATCGCTTCGGTGGCGGTTCCGGATGCGATCGCAGTTTCGGAGACTTCCAAGGGTTTAATTTCTAACGGAACTTGGAAGCTGTCGCCCAGATTTTGCAATTGGGTGGTAAATTGAATCTCGGCGGTTTCGGTATCTTCAACGACGACGGGAAAGCGATAGGCTTGGGTGTCGGGTTCGGCTTTGGTTTTCAGGTTGTGGCTGGTATTATTTCCGGCGGTAAATCGGATACCGCCGTCCACATTTCCGGTGATGTTCAACCGTCCTTCGGCGTTTTCCCGGTTGGTGACGGAAACCCCCGCCAAAAAGCGATCGCCCACCCGCGCAAATTGCGGTAATATCGGATTGGATAATAGGGGTTTGGTGGTGATAAATGTGGCTTCCCCGGAACCGAAGTTGAGGTTGCCATCGCTGGCGACTGCCATCACCCGCCAGGTGGTTAAATTGTCGGGGAGGGTGAGGGTAACTTCGGCTTTTCCATCATTATCCGTCACAATCGAACCGTCATAATAGGCGAGGGGTTTGAAATCCTGGCGTACAGAAGTCGCCGCAGTCCCGGCAGAGAGTCCGCCGCCGTATCCCCAACCTTTTTCCAAGGCGGATGTCCGCTGTTCCAATTGGACGTCGGGGCGATTATCGCTGAAATTGGTCGAAATCGACTGTTCGGCGTAAACCGTATCCACCAAATTGGGGGGGCGATAGCCGTTTAATTGCAGTATCGCATCGTTGACGACCATCAATGTGATTTGTCCGCGAATCGGTTTATTTTGGAAATCGAATAATGTCAATTTCAGGGTTTCTTCGGAACCGGGTTGAATGTCCGGTTGGGTGGGGTTGACGTTGACTTGCAGGTATTTTTTCGCCTTGTCAACTTGTAGGGGTGTCATCCCGATTGATACCAAGTTATCCAAGCTTCCCGGTTCAATTTCGGAGAGAGATTTTCCTTGTCTCACCAATACCGCTTCTACTGCCACATTGGGCAACATTTCCGGCGTGACTTGAAACCGAATTTCCGGGGCGCCGCCCTTGACGGGAATCAGGGTTTCGTAGAACGTGCGATCGCGGATGACGGCGAAAAAGAGTTCGCCTTCTTCGTAGGGAGATTGAATCAACGCCGTTGCCGTATCTCCGGGTTGGTAAGTGTCGCGATCGAGTTTAATTTCCAGGCGGTTATCGTAACGATTTCCCCAGCGAACCGCCTCGTCTCCCGTCACCCAAATTTGGATGTCCGTGGCGTTGGGACTGTCGTTTTTTTCGTCGGCAAATGTCGCCTGGATGCGGTAAGAACCGGACTCGGGGGCGGTCAGTTCGACGGTTTTGGCGGTATTTTCGCTGCGGACATCCAGCGTCGCCACGGTTTCGTATTCGATCTGATTGCGATCGCTTTGCCCCCCTTCCACCACGCGGGTGATGCTGCTGTAATTCATTTTTTGCAGTTGCAATTTTAGGGGAATATTATCGAGGGATTTACCGTTGATATCGGTGACGATAACATCCACCGGAAAGGCTTGGTTGGCTTCGGCGACGAACTTGGTTTTCAGTCCGATCAGGCGATCGCCGGGGAGGGCAACCACGCTTTTTGAATTCGCCACCGACAGGTTTGAGACATCTTTAACATCCACGTCCACCCGATACCGCATCGGATAGGGTAAGTCATCGGAAATCATCACGGTTTCCGTGCCCGTTCCGCTGTCGTCGAGTTGCCGCGATCGCTGCAAAACGTCGCTGGGCACGGCGGGTTTTTCTTCCGGCCAAAACCACTGTCGCCCGAAACTATATTTATCCCAACCTTGGGGGGTGAAATCCGTCGCCGTCCGGGTGACGTAATATTCCGCCTCGCCGCCGACGACGGGGGCACCGAAGAGATAATCGCTTTTGGCGGTGGCGGTCAGGGTATCGCCGGGAACGGCAAATTCGCGATCGAGATTCAGGTCAACTTTGAAGTTGGGGGGGTTGAATTCCGCGACTCGGAAATTACCGGCAATTTCCACCCCGCCGTTACTTTTTGCCGCGATCGCATAGTTGCCCAAGGGATCGTCCGGCCGCAAATCTAATTCGACGGAAAATGTGCCGAATTCGTTGGTTTGATACTCTCCGAGTTGCCGTTTTTCTCCGCTTGGCGTTTCCAGGGTGAGGGCATAGGGGATATTTTTATCGAGTTTCAATTCACCATTTTGCAAATAGGACGCGACTCCGGTTAAGGCGACGGGTTCGCCCGGTTGGTAGAGTTGGCGATCGGAAAAAATCGTCCCGCGAGAAATGGGTTGATTGTTTTCCCAATTGGCGTAAATTCCGTAGCCGTAACTGCCGCTATAAGAAAATGTCCGGGTAAACGCCCAGTCGTTTCCTTCTTTTGCGATCGCCAATAATTGCGGCCCTTTCTCGAAGCGGTTTCCGTCCATACATCCCCGCAATTGTTCCCCATTCAACCGCAACAATCCGTTCTCATCCGTCGTCCCGGACGCACAGGGTTCGGGGTCCGGAAATGTCGTCGCTTCCAACTGGGATTTGTAAATCTCGACGGACGCCGATTCCGCCGCCGAACCGTCATCCAAATGGTTGACTCTCACCAACCCGGACTCGGGAAACCACTGGGCAAATACGCCCAAATTTGTCAATTCAACTAAACCATAATATTCCGGTTCGTTCCATTGGGTGGTTCCGTTTTTCTGATAGGACGTGGTTCGGGCTGTTATTCCGTAAGCTAATAACCCCGTTTCGCCCCCCAATTTTTCCCGCAAATTGATGGGGGTTTCCTGGGTTTCGTTTTTGGGGTTGGCGACGGAGAAGGAAGTCCAGCGTTGTTTCGGTGGCAGTAAGTTTTTGCCTTGATTTCTGAGGTTCGCGTTATTGCTATAAACCAAATCTTCCGGCTGTACGATCTGGTAAGCCGCCCGATATTTTGCATCAGGAAGGTTGACGGTGGAAATATTCAGTTGTAAATTTTCACTGGATGGAAAAATATTGAGTCCGGAGGGAGTCCAAAGGTTGGCGGCGAGATCTCCGGTTTTGTAATTGAGGGTGACGGGTTTTTCTAAAGTTTGGTCGAATTTATCTTTCAGGTTGCCGCCGATCGCGATCGTGTAATTGGTGTTCGGTTCCAACGCCCAGGCGTTCAAACTGACGGTATCACTTCCGTCGTAGGCTTGAACAAACGGCGGGGAATCCTCCTGCGGGACGGGAGTTATACCGATATTTTCGACTGCTGATTCCGCAATAATTCCGTTATTAAACTTTAGCTGTGGACTGCCGTTGGTAAACCGTCCGTAGCTGACACCTTCCCCCGGTTTCCCGTAAAATTGCAGGGCTTGAAATTGCAGGGGTTCGTAGGTGTAAATCGGGTTGGAAATGATAAACTGACTCTGCAAATTTCCTCGCCGCGATCGCAGTCCCGGCGTAATTTCCAGGTTGTATCTCGCCCCTTTTTCTAGCTTTTTGTCCGGTTTTATGCTATAATCCCACATATGGGATGATGGCTCTACCTCTGTCCGCCCCGAAACCTCCTCCCCATCGGCTTCATCCTCAACCAACGCCACCGTCAGGGGTACAGTCTGTTTTGTCTTGTCGGAAATGAGTTGAACGTGCTCGTCGAGGGAGGCGGGATCGAGTTCCACGTTGGACGTAAATTTCAGCGTCGGTTCCAACCCCACGGGATCTTCTTTCGTACCGGGGTTTTCCTCCGTCCCGGGAAGGTTGGAGAGGGCGATCGCGGGCGTTTGGAACGTCCAGGGCAAATCCGCCTCCAATTTGTGATTATTTAAGTCGCCGAGTCCCTTTTTCAGCGTCACCCGAAACCGAGTCGCCCGGGGAATCGTTTCTTCCGCCTGAAAACCGACCATGCGGGGGGTGAGAAAGCGAAATTCCCCCGGAATATCCGGCGTGATATCGAAATATTTGAGTTGCTGCCGCTGGTTAGGAGAGTCGAGGCGTTCGACGGGAATTAACGGATCTTTGAAAATAACGCGAACCGGGCTGAGGGAGGCGGCTTCTTCCGTGGGGTTGATGTCCTCAATCCACTCGGGAAGTTGGGGGGTGGGGAGGGCGGAAATCGTCGGGAGGGATTCGCCGCCGGGTTGTCCGCTGAAAATCCGACACCCGGCGATCGTGAAGATGAATAAAAAGAGTAGGAAATACCGCCGCCAGGTTTTGCGGGAGAAGCCTCGGGTTCGCATATTCAGATCCGATCGCAATTCGTACCCCCGTGATAACAGATCGATGTCCCGCCATTCCGGAAACTTCCAAAATTCTTAACAGTTGGGGGAGGAGGGTTGGAAGCGATCGCTATTTTAGTCGATAATAATGGGAACCAACCGTTGCTCAATTTCGTCCATATACGCTGTCAAACCCGTATAAACACCTCTTTCTCGTAAAATATGGAGGGGCGTTGTTTCCCAACATTGCCGTTCGCGATCGCGATCGCCTCTCGTCAATTGTTCGACGACAACTTTGGGATTTCTGATGCGATCGGGTTCTTGAAAAGAACGTTCACGCAGTCTGTGAGCTTCTTCACAAGGATCGAAATTTAATTGAGTTTTGATGTCTGTCAAAATGTTATCTTCATCCGGATTGGATGCAATAAACCCATTTAAAACCCAGGCTTCCCGCATCCGATTTGCTACACCAATAATAATTTCTAGTTTCGGCTGTTGCTCAATGTATTCTAAACGGGCGTGTTCCATCCCTTCCTTTCGCTCAGGTTGATGATCCAAATCGCGAATAAAAAGAACTGCCTTAATTTGTCGATTGCTTTGATGTTGAAGAGCTTGGATTAAATTTAAGATCTTCATCGTCCTCGCTTCGTCAGATTTCAAGGGTGATTCAATTTTCTTGCGACGTAAAAATCGTGGCATATGAAGACCCGATCTCTTGTAATTATTGATAATCTTGATAGCATCCCTCCAGTAAGAGCGATCGCTATTTTCTTCCAAACCGCTCCAGCGAAACAAGTTGGGCAACAGGCTGGTTTCTAGCCAATCGATTTTTTCCAGCAAAACCCGTTCAGCCAAATGAGTGGCAATTCGTGCATCGGCATCACTTTCGACGATGACAATCAACTCAATCATGTGTTTCCCCAGCAATCACCCAATCTTCGCCTTCTGCATCCCAAAACTCTCCGGTGGTTAACGCTTGTGTTGCCCATTCAACATCGGGATGCTCGTCCAATCGTTTGCAACAGGTGAATCCCGAGTTTGTATTACTCAAAACGTGAACTTGAGAAGGGGACAGTTCGTCCACAATATAAGGAGAATGAGTCGAAAAGATAATTTGCAAATTACTGTTAGCTTGAATAATTTCCTTGAAAACCGAAACTAATTCTCGTTGTGCTTCTGGATGCAGCCCCTGTTCGACATCATCTAACAATATCAGGTTGGGTTGATTGGGATTCACTAAAAATGTCAATAATCCCAAAGTTAGCATGGTTCCTTCGCTGATGGAATGGGCCGGAATGCGATCGCCCGTATTCATATCGACAACAACTTCTTGACCGGCTATTTCTTGATTTTCATCGTAGGATATAGATTTACCATCAATTTCTATTAACCGTTGACGAGTAACCTTAACTTTAGCTCGTCTGATTCCAACTTCCCGAACACCCGGAACAATACGCTTCAACATTTCCTGTAAACGTCGAAATTGATCGGGAGTTTCACTCCGAAGGTAATCTAGAGTTGGTGCCAACATTGAACCATCATATTCAACTCTCGGGGTGACGGATTCACTGTATGCTGCCTCAGCAAGTTTAGCCGCCACTAGCTTCAAATAAACGGCATATTTCAAAGCTGCTGGAATTGGATATGGAGCTTCGCTTAATGATTGATACCATCCCTTTGTACTTCCCTTTTCTTGGTCTAATTTCCAGGATGCCTCTGGTTCCCACTTATGATTGTCTCTCCGAAAATTATAAGAAGCTGTCCAACCTTTTCGGTTATTTCCGTATCCCCAAAATCCTTTCACAATAGCAGATACATTATCTTGTCCGACAGTTGCCAGAAAATCCGGCGATCTTTCATATCCAAAAACATTTTTGAATTCTGAACTCGAAAGCCGACTCAGACAATGTAATGCTTGCAAAATAGATGTTTTTCCAGAGCTGTTTTTTCCGACCAGCGCATGCAAGCGTGAACTATCTAGATAAAGTTCTGTAGATCGGTGACTCTTAAAGTTAGTTAATGTTACTTCTTCTAGCATTTATTTACAGTATATTAATGTTAGTTTGAAAAAGACTCAGTTTTCGACGAACTGATAAAAGAATAAGGATTCAGTCCACAAATATCTATGCTGTAATTTCGGGCTAACTCACGCTTTGTGAATTGATCCGTCCATTTTAATCCAAAGTTGGGGAAAAGTCAACCCTCAGATCCGCAAAAAATTGCCATCGAGTAAAATTTCAACCTCTGCGGTCAATTTCCTACCGTTCCACCGCCTTCGGAGTGAACCGAATTTCGATCCGGCGCCGACTCGGGTCGGAACTGCGATTGGATGCGGCATAATCCCCCGAAGCGTCGTATAATTGGGCGGCGGAATAGGCTTTAAACGTCAAGTTCAAGGGCTGCAATTCCTCATTTTCTTGTAACTTTTCAACCACAGCTAACGCTCGCATCAAACCCAGGTCGGCATTGGAACCGGGCACTAAACTGCTGACGGGGGCATTGTCGCGGGTGACTTGTTCCAAACTTTGGTCTAAATTGCTGTAACCGCCGCCCGTAATTTGCCCGTCCGTGTGGCCGATGACTTCCACCACATAGCCCTCATAATCCTCGGCGAAACTTTTAATTTGTTTGACCAATTCTTCCTCGATAAATTCATTCAGTCCCGCCGAAATTTCCGCACTGCCGGACTCGAACCGCCGCGCGGCAGAATCCCGCAACACGATAACCGGAGGTGATTTTAACCGTTCCACTTCTCCTTTTAATTGAATGACTTCATCGCCTTTCTGCCGCAATTCGGTTTGCAGTCGGGCAACTTGCCCCTGTAGTCCGGTGACTTCGGTGGTTCGCTGCTGCAATTGGCTTTGCAATTCGGAGAGTTGGATTTGCAATTGTTGCGATCGCGATTTATTCGCATCCGAAATGGTCTGGATAAACACGGACTTGATAATTGCCAAAAATAGAAATAGGCTCAAAATCATGAAGGCGTTCGCCATCAAATCCGTAAACGCCGGCCAGACGTTCAATTCTTCCTCGGCGTGTCGATAACGGGGAGGACGCATTATTTTAACCTCTCAATTTTACTGTTTTTCCAGGGTGTACCGCAGTCGATACAGTTCGTTCTTGGTGTCTTGCAGGTGGGTGACGCATTCTTGTAACCCCGCAATAATCGGTTGCAATTCCACGGGGGGGACGGGAGAATTGGAACTGGTGGTTTGATTGATTCCCGCCGTGTAGCTTTGCAGGGTTGTCACCAATTTCGATAACTCTTCCTGCACCCCCTCAAAACCGTCCGTTCTCGCCACGATGCGACGCTGGAGGGCATCGAGGGTATTCGTCGCCGATTGGAAGCCTTGGGAGGCCGTCTGGGTCTGTTCGATCGCGCGATCGAAGGCCTGTTGATTGTGCGTTTGGGTGTCCAATAAATTCAAAGCGGTCTGGTTGGTTTGGTGAATTTGTTCGCCGAATTTGACCAAACGTTTGCTATAATTTTGTAATTCGATAACGGCGAGATCCACCGATTGAACGGAGGTCGCCAAACCGGCGGCGGACTGGGAGAAACTGCGTTGGATGTTCGCCAAATTGGCGGTCGCCCCCGATAGCTGCTGTGGGAATTCGTTCTGTTCAAAGGCCCGGGCAACTTCCAAAAAGCGATCGCCCGCAATTTGAAAGTCCTTGGCACTTTGAGTCACGGTGGCGGATGCGTCCAACAGGCGGGAGTAAACCTGTTCGGCGAGTTGGTTGGCTTTCAGGTTGGCGGCGGAAATCTCGTCGATTTTGTCTCGAAATGCCGATTCGATGGAAGTCTGAATCCCCTGGCCGAAGCGAATCAAAAACTGGTCGAAAACCTGCACCATTTCTTGGACAATTTTATCGGTTTTCGTCTTTCCCTTCAACGAGGGCTGATAGATGTTGTCGAGATAGTCTTCCAAGGCACTCATCCAGCGATATTTCGCCAGATTGGTATTAAACATAAAGTTGACAATTACGATCAATGCACTAAAAAAGATCGCGGTCAAACTGGACGTAAAGGCAATCCCCATCCCCCGCAGGGGTTCTTGAATATCTTGGAGCAAACTGGCGATGTCGGTGACGTTGCTTTCGCTGACACTCTGACTCAGAGATGCCAAATTGATCGTAATGCCGACGAAGGTTCCCAGCAAACCGAAAGATAGCAACAAATTGGGGAGAATGCGACAGAATTGGTCGATTTGTTCACAGGAGATGAATAAAACCCGCTGCTGGCTGTAAACGTGGTCGATGAGGGCAGCGGTGTTGACCTGTTCGAGTTCTTGGCGGGCCGCCGCCAGTCGGGTTTCTAAATAGTCGATAATTTTGGGAGTATTGCCGACGGACTGGCCGTAAATCAGTCGCCGGACTTTGCTGCCCTGATTGACCAAATAATAGTGAAGTGCCATCCGCAGGAAAACGGCGATGATGGATGGCGCGACCACGAAAATCGCGATCAGAATTACCAGATATTCCGGAATAATGGACATAAAAATACCCTTGAAATCGTGGGGGGTCAATTTTGCTACAGTTTGGGTATCCCGAATTCCGCCAGAATTCAATATAGCGACGTGAAATGATGATTGAAAACTCGATCAATCAAGGCCCCCAGAATTGGGGATTTGGGGGCGATGTGCCATATCGTCGCGGCGGGCAAAATTGACGCCAACTTCCATGATATCGAATTTGAATCGAAATCCGAGGGAGCGGACTACCGCCCCACGAGCTTCACGCCATCCTTGAAGTGGGCGGCGGTGGTGATGGCGGCGACGCAGAAATAAAATAACCGAATTCCCCAGAAGCAAATTCCCATCAGCCAATTGACGATGGTGGGGGGGATGCCGCTGACTTTTACAAATTTGGAGTTGACCTGTTTTTCGAGTTTTTCCAGATCCTCCATCTGGGATTGTTTGGTGGGAATCATCGGAAATTGTCCGGTGTAGAGGTAAAATCCGAATACGCCGTCGTGGCCGATGCGGCGTTCCAAAAACGAGTCGGCGATCGCGGTGGCTTGGTCCGGTACGATCTGATCTTCCCGGGCGATATCTTGTACCCAAAGATTGTATTTAAAAATTTGTGGGATCGCCAAAATAACCGGGACTAAAATCACCAAAAATGCCGCGCTAATTTTGCGGCTATCGACCGTGGGTAACAGGGCAGTCGCCAGCCCGAATCCCATGCCCAGGATGGCGAAAACCAGCAAATTTAATAACTCGATAATTTCCAATCCCCGCAGCAGGTCGCCGAACACGAAGATCGGATAAACGAAGTGGTGCGCCAACTGCAGTGCCAGGACTTTGGCGACGATCGCGATCGCCACCAGAACCATGCCGCAGGCGACGTAGGCGAGGGCGCAAACAATGTATTGACCGAATTTACCCAACCGTTGGAAAGGTTGCGCCGAACCGGGCGAAGATTTAGTTTTTTGCCGTACCATTTTTGAATTCGAGTTGAGTGGACTGGGTGATTTTGGCGATCGCATCCAAACTCGGAAGTGACTGGCCGCCATCAGATAACCATAACAAGTATTCGATATTACCGGCAGGGCCTTGAATCGGCGACCCAGTGAGACCCCGGTACTGCCACCCGAGGGTTCGAGCCGCGCCTCCGACCCGAAAAATCGCCTCAGCTTGATCGCCGGGATCTCGGACGACTCCCTTCTTCCCGACGCGACCTTTTCCGACTTCAAATTGAGGTTTGACCAGCAACACGATCTCCCGGGGAGATTGTAGAAGTTCCCACAGTGCGGGCAGAATTTTGGTCAGGGAGATAAACGAGACATCGACGACACCCAAATCGGCAAAATTGTCACCGGCATCGTCGCCGTACAACTGTTCCGGGGTCAGGTGGCGGAGGTTCGTCCGTTCGGACAAAATGACGCGGGGATCGTTTCGCAACCGCCAATCGACCTGTCCGTAACCGACATCAATTCCGTAGACTTGTTTTGCCCCCCGCTGTAGGAGGCAGTCCGTAAACCCCCCCGTGGAAATGCCGCCGTCGATGCAGATTCTCCCGGCCGGGTCGATTGCAAAAATATCGAGGGCCTGGGCGAGTTTTTCGCCCCCCCGGGACACGAAAGGCGATCGCGCTTTGACATCAATCGTGGCTTCCACATCCACTTCCGTACCCGGTTTGTCGATCACCTGGCGGTTGACCATCACCTCCCCGGCCCGGATCAGACGTTGGGCCCGCTGCCGGGAATCCGACAGGCCGCGCGCGACCAGAAGAGTATCGAGACGCTGTTTCATAATAATTTTAGATTTGAGATTTGAGATTGAAGCCCCCCGCCCCAAAAAAGAAGAGGCGATCGCGTGTCGCCCCTTTTCAGCCATTCAATTGATAGAATTGACAGATGCAAATTTCCCCAATCCGAACCGATTTCGGCCCGATTTAGGAAAAAAGATGATATTAAAGGTCAGTTTCACTTAACTCGCGGATCATGTGCTCGAAGGGTTGCTCCAAATAAGCGCCCACTTCGATGCCGGCCGCCTGCACTTTTTCCTTGACCAATTCCTTGAGAATTCCGAGGCCGACCACGGTGGGTCCGATGGGAACTCCGAGGGAATTGTAGGTTTCCCGCAACCCTTGCAGCACGCGCTCGTCAAGAACGTCCGTGTCCCCGGCCACCAGAGCGTAGGTGGCATAGCGCAGGTAGTAGTCCATGTCCCGCAGACAGGCCGCATAGCGGCGGGTCGTGTAGGCATTTCCACCCGGCCGGATCAGTTCGGGCAGCTCGGTGAACAATTGGGAGGCCGCTTGCTTGACCAGTTCGGCCGCGCTGCCACTGATGGTGGTGGCGGCTTGCACCCGCCCCGTTCCGGTGGCAAAGTAGGATTTTAAGGAATCGATCGCATCGCGATCGAGGTACCGTCCGGTGATGTCGTAATTTTTAATCAGGCTCGTGACTGCGTCCCGCATGAAGTTTATCTCCCTATGATATCTTTCAATTATTCTGAGCCACGTCGTGCCATAGTGTAACACTCAATACAAAACTTAATCAATCTGAGTCACTATGATCAGCCAGATGCTTGGTCAGGAAATCTGGTAAGCTCCTCAAATAGTGGAAATAGTAAGGAGAGATATATGCCCGAGACGGCCCAAGAAGTCTTGAGTATGATTCAAGACCAGAATATTGAAGTCATCGACCTGAAATTTATCGATATGCCGGGAACCTGGCAGCACCTGACGGTTCACAGGAGCCAGATCGACGAGACTTCCTTCACCGACGGCGTCGCCTTCGACGGTTCCAGCATCCGGGGCTGGAAGGCCATCAACGAATCCGACATGATGATGGTCCTCGACCCGAAAACGGCTTGGATCGACCCGTTCATGGCTGAACCGACCCTGAGCGTGATCTGTAGCATCAAGGAACCCCGGACGGGGGAATGGTACAGCCGCTGTCCCCGTTCCATCGCCCAGAAGGCGATCGATTACCTGAACGAAACCGGCCTCGGGGACACCGCCTTTTTTGGCCCGGAAGCCGAATTTTTCGTCTTCGACGACGTTCGCTTCGACCAGACCCAAAGCTGCGGTTACTACTACGTCGATTCCATCGAGGGGCGCTGGAACTCGGGTAGGGAAGAACCTGGGGGCAACCTGGGCTACAAACCCCGCTACAAAGAGGGCTACTTCCCCGTCTCCCCCACGGATACCATGCAGGACCTGCGGACGGAAATGCTGCTGACGATGGCCAAGTGCGGCGTCCCCATCGAAAAGCACCACCACGAAGTGGCCACCGGCGGACAAAACGAACTCGGCATCAAATTCGGGACGATGATCGAGGCGGCGGACGACTTGATGATTTACAAGTACGTCGTCAAGAACGTCGGCAAAAAGTACGGCAAAACCGTGACGTTCATGCCCAAACCCGTTTTCAACGACAACGGGTCCGGGATGCACACCCACCAGTCCATCTGGAAGGGCGGCCAACCGATGTTCGCGGGCGATCGCTACGCCGGATTGAGCGAAATGGCCCTGTACTACATCGGCGGCATCCTGCGCCACGCCCCGGCCCTGCTGGCCTTCACCAACCCCACCACCAACTCCTACAAGCGGCTGGTGCCCGGTTTTGAAGCCCCGGTGAACTTGGCCTACTCCCAAGGAAACCGTTCCGCCTCGGTTCGGATTCCCCTGTCCGGCGACAACCCCAAGGCCAAGCGCCTGGAGTTCCGCTGCCCCGACGCCACCGCCAACCCCTACCTCGCCTTCGCGGCGATGCTGTGCGCGGGACTCGACGGCATCAAGAACCAGATCCATCCCGGCGAACCCCTCGACGTGGACATCTACGATCTGAGTCCGGAAGAACTCCGCAAGATCCCCTCGACCCCCGGTTCCCTGGAACTGGCACTGGAGGCCCTGGAAAACGACCACACCTTCCTGACCGAATGCGGCGTGTTCACGGAAGATTTCGTCACCAACTGGATCTCCTACAAGCTCGACAACGAGGTTAACCCGATGCGGTTGCGTCCCCACCCGTTCGAGTTCTCCCTGTACTACGACTGCTAATTCGCCGAACGAATTACCAACTTGAGATTCCCAGAACCATGAGCCATCCTTCGGGGTGGCTTTTTTTAATTAACAATTGATAATTGATAATTGATAATTATAGCGCTGCGCGCGGGTGTAGGGTGTAGGGTGTAGGGTGTAGGGATGGAAAATTCCCTTGTCATCGGGCTTTCGAGGTTTGTCCCCCTTTCCGGAACTGTCAACACACGAGCGCGCACTGCTATATCAATTGCTCTGTGGGGGTGCTTGGGACATCCGAATATTTCTCAACCCTTCGCCCCCGGGGAACGATAAAATTATTTACAATAAATTACAAATCTTTACGTTATTTTCAGTTTCGATCATGTCCGATCCAGTCACCCAATTCACTTATCAGGCATTTCAGCAGGGCAAGAGCATTTTTAGCGTCGCCCACAAAACCCTCAGCAATCGACTGCTACAGGCGATCGCGCCCCCGAGTCCCGAGCGGAAACCGCAACCCCTGAACCCAGAGATCCTGGACAAAATGCGCGTTTCCCTGGAGGAAATCTACGAAACCGACTGGCGGGACGCGGAGGAGGGGGTCTATCCCACATCGACTCTATTCGATACGCCCTGGGCGGATGTATTTCTTTACTATCCCCTAGTTTGCCTCGAACTGCCCCGAATTCAAGACCGGGCCAACAACAAACGCTATCAAGATTTTTCGCCGGACATCGACACCGAGGGCTATCCCAGTTATTATGTCCAGAATTTCCACCACCAGACCGACGGCTATTTTAGCGACTGGTCGGCGAATTTGTACGATTTGCAAGTGGAGATTCTTTTTAACGGCGGCGCCGATGCCATGCGGCGGCGGGTTTTGGCGCCACTGAAAGCCGGCGTCGGGGCGTTTGACTCCCTGTCTCCCAAACAGGTGCGGGTGTTGGATGTCGCCTGCGGGACGGGGCGGACGTTGAAATTCATCCGCGCCGCCCTCCCCAAGGCGTCCCTGTACGGCGTCGATCTGTCCCCCGCCTATTTGCGGAAAGCCAATCAACTACTCTCGGAGATTCCCGGAGAACTGCCGCAGTTGCTCCGAGGGAATGTGGAAGCGTTGCCCTACCAGGACAACTATTTTCACGGGATTACCTCCGTGTTTTTGTTCCACGAACTGCCGCCGCAGGCCCGCCAAAATGCGATCGCGGAATGTTTTCGGGTCTTGCAACCGGGGGGCGTTTTCGTCATTTGCGATTCGATCCAGGCGATCGACTCCCCGGAATTGCGGCCGATGATGGAGAATTT
Organism: Lyngbya sp. CCY1209; assembly: GCF_035615495.1. Lineage (GTDB taxonomy): Bacteria > Cyanobacteriota > Cyanobacteriia > Cyanobacteriales > Microcoleaceae > Limnospira. The sequence goes on from NZ_JAJENU010000525.1 coordinate 32,963, forward strand.
CCCGGTGATGTTCCACGAACCTTACTATCGCCACTACATCACCGACAATTTGAGCGATCGCCTCGAAAGTGAAGGATTTCGGGACATCGAAATTCAACACCACTTCGCCAGCAAATACTGGATCGCCCGCAAACCGGCGGTAGAAGCCTAGGAATTGGGGCGCTAAAGCGCAACAACAAACCCCGTTGTTGGGCTTTAGCCCCTCCGAAGCGCCCAAGCGCAACAACAAATGACTCCAAATTAACAATATTAAAAAAGTCTGATAATTATCCGGAAATCCGGCGGCGTTCACTACAATCAAAAGTGACAATTGCAGTTCGATGCAAATTTCAAAACTGATGTCGTGCAATTTTCGTCATTATCGAAGCACATAAAAAAAACAAAAATGCAGTTTAATTAAATAAAAAATATGAAATTTGTTGACGAATATCGGGATATCGACCTCGCCCAAAAATACGCCCGGGCGATCGCATCCGTCACCACCCAACCCCGGACGATCATGGAGATCTGCGGGGGACAAACCCATTCAATTGTCAAATACGGGATAGACAAACTTTTGCCCGAGGAAATCACCTTAATTCACGGCCCCGGATGTCCCGTCTGCGTCACCCCCATCGAACTGATCGATCGCGCCCTGGAAATCGCCTCCCGCCCCGACACGATCCTCTGTTCCTTCGGGGATATGCTGCGGGTTCCGGGCAGCGAAAAAGATCTGTTATCGGTGAAAGCCACGGGAGGAGATATCCGCATCATTTATTCTCCCCTGGATACCCTCAAAATTGCCCTGCAAAATCCCGAGAAGCAAGTGGTCTTTTTCGGCGTGGGATTTGAAACCACCGCCCCCGCCACGGCGATGGCGATTTACCAGGCAAAACAGCAGAATATTCAAAACTTTTCGATGCTGGTGTCCCACGTCCTCGTTCCGCCCGCGATCGAGGCGATTTTGTCCGCCCCCAACTGTCGGGTGCAGGGATTTTTGGCGGCGGGGCACGTCTGCACGGTGATGGGATATACGGAATACGAACCGATTGTCAAAAAATACAATATTCCGATTGTCGTCACCGGCTTTGAGCCCGTGGATATCCTGCAAGGAATTTATCTCTGTATCCGACAGTTAGAAAACGGGGAAGCCAAACTAGAAAATCAGTACAGCCGTTCGGTGAGTCGGGAAGGAAATAAACCCGCACAACAGATTATTTCAGAAGTGTTTGAAATTGTCGATCGCCGGTGGCGGGGCATCGGAGAAATTTCCCGGAGTGGCTTGGGGTTGCGATCGCCCTACGCGGAATTCGACGCCGAAAAACGCTTTGATTTCGCGCCTTATAGCCCCTGCGATACCGGCGAATGTATCAGCGGGGAAATCATGCAGGGCATCAAGAAACCCCACCAGTGTCCGGCGTTCGGGACTCGCTGCACCCCGGAACATCCCCTGGGGGCGCCGATGGTGTCGTCCGAGGGCGCCTGTGCCGCCTATTATCGCTACCGACAGCGGGACGTTTCGGACCAATTTGAACCCATTTTATCCGAGTAGGTTGGGTTGAGGCACGAAACCCAACATCAGTATATTCGACTTCACCCGCCTTGAAATAAATTTCAGCTATCTAAGTAGGTTGGGTGGAGGCACGAAACCCAACATCAGTGTATTC